>CALGNO010000016.1 GCA_937958625.1 uncultured Neomegalonema sp. | reverse complement strand
GGTCGGGTTACGGCGAAGTTCCCGCAGGTCGAAATCATCCCCGGAGGTCGCTGCATCGACCAGCGTGTCGGCCCAGAGGTTCAAGGGCTCCAGCGAGCCGATATAGCCCGAAAGCTGATCTTCCGCGTAGCCCATGTATTGCCCGAGAAGACGTTGGCATTCCGGATCCAGATCGGGTTCGGCGAGGATGGCTTTCAGGGATTTGATGAACCCGTAGGGTCCGAAGATCGACCGATAAACCTCGCCAAGGGTCTTCTCCTTCCCGTGATCGAGAACGTAGAGGCAGACACCGACGAAGATGTTGCGTGCGCCCTTGATCCAGCTCTCGGAGTTCGCCGAGGGGACGGGAAATAGATACGTCGAAAGTTGGCGAAGCTCGGAAAGGCGCCGCGCATCATTGGATGCTATATAGCTGAGCGGGTTCCAGCGATGCGAACATCCGTCGAGGGCTCGGGGCGAGAAGCGATAGACATTGTCGCCCATCGATTTGCGAGCCTGAGCCGTTAGCCGCCAGTTCTCGCCCTTTACATCGACGCAAACGACCGAGCCGCCATAGGTCAAAAGGTTTGGGATGATGACGCCGACGCCCTTACCTGCCCCCGTGGGGGCAACCAGAAGCGTATGGGTCTGCTCGTCCTGCCGGATCAGTCGTGCGCGTTTCGATGCCCCGTTCTTTCCGAGGATCACGCCGCTTTTGGCGAACATCCTTTGTTTGTTCATATCGCCGGGACGGGCGAAGCGCGCCGAGCCGTGGTTTTGGCTTTGCGTTGGCATGAAGACGAGGATGATTACGAACGCTGCCATGAGTAACGGGATCGCCGCGACGACGAACCAAGCATTGCGATAGCTCATCGGTGCTTGCGTGCTGTCCATCATAGGCAACGTCCATGGGTAGACGCCCCCGATGTCGTTTCCTTCGAAATAAGCATAGGCGATGCCGCCGATCTCCAGCGCCGCGATGGCGATGAGCAGGAAGGCACCGATATAGCCGAGGACTTTCATGGCCGGTCCTCGAACGCGATTTCTGTGATCCGTCGTTCGCCGGACGGATCACGTCCGATCTGGATCACGATGTCGATGATCGAGCGGGCGTAGGCGATGATCTGATCCTTCGACATGGCCTGCGTCGCCCGTAGCACCATGAGCGCCAGACGCTCGAACGCGGCATCGGGCGTGTCTGCGTGGATGGACGAGAGCGAACCGGGATGACCCGTATTGATCGCTTCGAGGAAGGTGAAGGCTTCGATCCCCCGAATCTCGCCAAGGATGATCCGGTCGGGGCGCATCCGCAGCGTCGCTTCCAGCAATGCGGGCGCATCGCATTTGCCGATCAACTCCGCCCGCTTCGATGCGAGGAGTTGGAGGTTGTTGGGCTGGGTTGGATGCAGTTCGCGCGCATCTTCGATGGTCACGATCCGATCATGCGGCGACGCTTCACCTAGGAGTGCACGTAGCACCGTTGTCTTGCCGGTCGAGGTGCCACCCGAGACGAGAATGTTCTTCTTCAGACGAACGGCTTCACGAAGAAATTTGCGGACCTGCCCGTCATCCAGAAGGTCGCGGAGCCCGAAATCTTCTTTGTTGGTCTTGGGCGGTGCGAGTTCGAAGGTGCCGCGATCTTCCAGATCATCGAGCGTGAAGCGCGTCAGTCGAATCCGCCGCAGCGATATCGCCACCCCTTCGACGACCGGCGACATGACGATATGCGAACGAAGGATCGCATCCTCATCGAGCGCGAGTTTCGCCCCCGTGACAGGGTTGTCTTCGGAGAAACGCTGATCAGCCTGTCCCGCAATCTGCCTTGCGAGGCGCATACAGCTTTCAGGCTCAAGTCGGGTCTCGGTCGGGATCATCGCGCCCTGCCCCGCCCGCTCGATCCAAACGCGACCATCGGGATTGACCGCGATCTCGTTGACCTCTGCATCCTCCAACCACTCGCTCAGCGGCCCGAGATAGTGCTGGAGGAAGCCATCCATCAGAGGAAGAGATCACGCGCGACGAAGACACTCACCCGCGACCCCTGATCTGCGCGAATGGTCGGAGCGAGGGCAAGATATCGCTCGAATGAGCTGTTCGCTGCCCCTGTGAAATCGTCGCCGACACCGATAGCGGT
Organism: uncultured Neomegalonema sp.; assembly: GCA_937958625.1. Lineage (GTDB taxonomy): Bacteria > Pseudomonadota > Alphaproteobacteria > Rhodobacterales > Rhodobacteraceae > JAHDDY01. Next base: position 1,689 of record CALGNO010000016.1, on the reverse strand, counting down.
ATCGCGGCCAGCAACGTCGCCGATCTGGGAAGCCCCGTAGCCGGAAAGACCCGCGAGGACCGATATGACGGCAGCGGAGCCGAACCGCTCGGCAAAGTGTGTATCGACACTGCCAGTCAGCCCAGACACGCCCAGATCATCGCTCGCAGGCGATCCGAGCGAAATTGAGTTGCCGTCCGGGCGAATGAGCCGGGTCCAGACCGCGACGATGCGGTTCTGACCGATCTGGATGTTCGAGCTATAGCGCCCGATAAGGCGCGACCCCTTGGGGATCATCACCGAGGAGCCGTCAAACGCATAGACATCCTCACTGACCTGTCCCCGGATCATGCCCGGCAGGTCGGAGTTGATGGCCGTTTCCAGAATGGCCTGAATGATGGTCCCCTGGGCGACGAGCCGATCCTGACGGGGCAACACTTGTCCAGTGCTGGTCGGAAATTCGGCCTCGTAGCTGGACGCGAGATAGAGTTCGTTTTCGCTTAAGCGACGGCGTTGCTCTGCGCCGCCCGATGCTTGGGGTGTGCTCGCGATTGCCGCAGGGCGGCCATCATCGAACAGCGTGGTAGGGGAGTTGATCCGCTCTTGTGAACGAAGACGTGCGGCCTCTGTGAGCCGCGTTGCTTCGGCGCGCTGGCGGTTCTCTTCTGCAATTCTCGCCTGTAATTGTAGCTCTGCCATTCGGGACGCATCGGTTCGTTGGCGGGCCTCTTCGGCGAGTCGAGCTTGCAAGTGGAGTTCTGCAATTCGTCCAGCTTCCGCCCGACGGAGTTCTGCCTCGGCGGCCACCCTTGCGGCCTCCTCGCGTCGAAGCTCCAGCTGCAATCGGTTGTACTCGATGTTCTGTTGCTCGCGCATGACCGCGAGTTGCGTGGCTTCCTCGGCAGCAATCCTATCGAGTTCCTTTTGATGTTCCAGTTCGGCCCGACGCAATGCGTCGTCCCTTTCAGCTTGGGCGAGACGGGCGGCTCGCGCCGCATCCTCGTCCGCCAGCTTTTCTAACCGACGCTGTTCGGCTTTTGCATCGGCGCGGCGCTGAGCCTCCGTCTCGCGTTGGACCCGTTCCTGTCGAAGCCGCTCAACCTGCGCTGCGTCTGTTGCCTCCCGACGTTTCTGGGCCTGCAAGGCGGCGTCCGGGTAATTGAACCGAACGAGATAGGCGAGGTTATCGGGGGCTGCATCTGTTCCACCATTCGGCGTGATGTCGAACGAATAGATACGACCCGTATCGGAGATCGCCGTGAGGTTTGTCGCGCCCGCCTCGTCCAGCAGCTTGATCACGATGACATTGCCGGATTCGAGGAGATCGATCTGCCAACTTGCCGAGTCACCCGCTTGAAGGGCTGTGACGTTCTCTGCCGGGTCCAGCACGATCGTCATCACGCGGCCCGGAGACACCATGAGTTCATAGACCTGATCTGGTTGATAGGTGAGATATCGCACCCGCGCGTCGGTCGCGCTCGGTGAGGGGCTGGTCTCGGCGAACGCGATGGCCGGAACGCTGAGGAACGTGAGAAGTGCGAGGGTGGGCAGGGTCGGTTTCATAGAGGTTCCTCCTGGTCAGTCTGCCAGAGCGATTTCATTGGCAACGAGAACGGTGATCCCGGCATCGCGCTTCATCGATGCCGGATCGCTGGGCCAGAGTGTCGTGACGAAAGCGTTTTCCCCACGCGGCCCGCTGGACAGGCGCTT
>CALGNO010000015.1 GCA_937958625.1 uncultured Neomegalonema sp. | reverse complement strand
CTTCATCGAGGATATCTACAACACGAAACGACTGCACTCTGCGCTTGGCTATCTCAGCCCTGCGCAATTCGAAATGATCAACCGCCCGGTGACTGTCAAAAACGCCGCGTGATCTTGTCCAGCCTCAGGGGCGCACTCCATGCCGAGGGGTTTTTTTGGCTGGCGGGGCAGGGCGGCCACGGCATCCAGACCTCTCCCGCCCTCTCTCGCTTTGCCGCCGACGTCGTCCTTGGCCGCGACCCGGCCTTTACGCGTGATACAGTCGCGGCGCTGTCTCCGGCGCGGCTCCGCTAGGCGTTCCAGAATCGCTGAGGCTGCGATAGCGTCGGCGTATCAGTTTCGGAGGCTTCCTTGGCATCGTTCGTACACCTGCGCACCCACACCGCCTATTCCGTTCTTGAAGGCGCGATTTCGGTGAAGAAACTGCCGGACCTGTGCGAGGCGAACGGTTTTCCCGTGATTGCGATCACAGACACGAACAACCTGTTCGGCGCCCTCGAATTTTCCGAGACACTCAAGAAAGCGGGCGTGCAGCCCATCATCGGGTGCCAGCTTTCGCTGCAATATGCCGAGGCGGCGACGGCGATGGAAAAGGTCGCGCCGCCCGCGCCCGTCGTGCTGATTGCCCAGTCGGAAACCGGCTACATGAACCTGATGCGGCTCGTCTCCGCCGCCTATATGGAGACGGAATCGAACGAGGTCGTTCATGTCGCCATGGCCGCCCTGCGCGATGCGTCCGACGGAATTATCTGCCTGACCGGAGGCCCTGACGGTCCCGCGGGCCGGATGATCAGGCAAGGTCACACCGCCGATGCCCGCGCGCATCTCGACGAACTGGCGCAAATTTTCCCGGCTCGCCTCTATGTCGAAATCCAGCGCCACGGCGACACCGCCAACGGCATCCGCCGTACGCCAGAGGAGGAGGCGACCGAGGCGGCGCTGCTCGACTGGGCCTACGACACCGACACGCCCATCGTCGCCACCAACGACGTCCACTTTCCGGCGCGCGACATGCACCGCGCCCATGACGCGATGCTGTGCATTGCCGATGGCCGCTATGTTACCGAGGACGACCGCCGCAAGCTGACGCCCGAGCATTATCTCAAGAGCGCGGACGAGATGACGGCCCTGTTCGATGACTTGCCCGAGGCCATCGATAGCACCGTCGAAATCGCCCGCCGCTGCGCCTATCGCCCGCTGACGCGCAAGGAAATCCTGCCGAAATTCGCCGATGACGAGGTCGAGGAGCTGCGCCGTCAGGCGCGCGAGGGCCTCGACGCGCGCCTCGCGGTGCAACCGATGGCGGATGAGCGCAAAGTCTATGACGACCGCCTTGATTTCGAATTAGGCGTGATCGAGGGAATGGGATTCCCAGGCTATTTTCTGATCGTTGCCGACTTTATCAAGTGGGCCAAGGACCAGAATATCCCGGTTGGTCCGGGGCGCGGATCGGGTGCCGGATCATTGGTCGCGTGGTCCCTTACCATCACCGATCTGGACCCTTTGCGCTATGGTCTGCTGTTCGAGCGGTTCCTGAACCCCGAACGTATTTCGATGCCGGATTTCGATATCGATTTCTGTCAGGACCGGCGCGAGGAGGTCATCTCCTACGTACAGGATCGCTATGGTCGCGACCGCGTGGCACAGATTATCACCTTCGGCACGCTGCAATCAAAGGCCGCTGTCCGCGATGTGGGCCGGGTGCTGCAAATGCCCTACGGACAGGTTGATCGCCTGTCGAAGATGATCCCTGTCGAGGGTGTCAAACCCGTCCCCATCATCCGCGCGCGCGAGCAAGAACCCCGCATTCAGGAGGAAGAGCGCGCCGACGAGGCGGTCAAGACCCTGCTCGATATCGGTCAGTCCATCGAGGGCTTGCTGCGCAACGCGTCCACCCATGCGGCGGGCGTCGTTATCGGCGACCGTCCCTTGCACGAGTTGGTGCCGCTTTACCGAGACCCGCGTTCGGACATGCCGGTCACTCAGTTCAACATGAAATGGGTGGAGCCAGCGGGTCTGGTGAAATTCGATTTCCTCGGCCTCAAAACCCTGACCGTCCTGCAAGGCGCGGTCGATATTTTGAAATCGCGCGGGATCGAGGTCGATCTCTCGACCATCCCGCTGGACGACCAAAAGACCTTCGACCTCTACAGCCGCGCCGACACCATCGGCGTCTTTCAGGTGGAGAGCGCGGGGATGCGCGACGCCCTACGCCAGTTGCGTCCGACCTGCATCGAAGACATCATCGCCCTCGTCGCGCTCTATCGCCCCGGCCCGATGGAGAACATCCCGAAATACTGCCATGTCAAGAATGGCCGCGAACAGCGCGAGAGCATCCACCCGCTGATCGACCCGATCCTCGACGAGACCCAAGGCATCATCGTCTATCAGGAACAGGTCATGGAGATCGCCCGGAAAATGGCGGGTTATTCCCTCGGCGGTGCCGACATGCTGCGCCGCGCTATGGGTAAAAAATTGCAAGAAGCGATGGACGTGGAGCGCCCGAAATTCCTCGCCGGGGCGAAGGAAAACGACGTTCCCGAGAAAAAGGCGCTGGAAGTCTGGAACCTGCTCGACAAGTTCGCGAATTACGGCTTCAATAAGTCCCACGCCGCCGCCTATGGCCTCGTCAGCTATCAGACGGCCTATCTGAAGGCGAATTATCCGGTTGAGTTCATGGCCTCGGTCATGAATCTCGACCTGCATTCCACCGACAAGATCGCGGTCTACAAGCAAGAGCTTCAACGCTCTGACATCACCTTGCTGCCGCCTGACGTCAACCGCTCCGAGGCGCTGTTCACGGCGGAGGAGATCGAGGGCGAAGAGGCCGAACTCGGCATCCGCTATGCCCTCGGTGCCGTGCGGAATGTCGGGCGCGAGGCGATGGCGGCAATCGCCACTGAGCGCACCGCGAACGGACCATTCAAGTCCGTTTTCGACTTGATGGCACGGGTGGACCCGAGACACCTGAACAAACGGGCCATTGAAAACCTGATTCGCGCCGGAGCCTTCGACAGCCTCGACCCGAACCGTCAGCGCCTGTTTCTCAGCGTCGACACGTTGCTCTCCTATGCGCAGGTCAGCGCCAGTGATCGCCTGAGCGATCAGGGCGGCTTGTTCGGTGCTGAACCGGACTCAATCCCGCCCCCACGGCTCGCCGCCGCGGCCGACTGGCCCAATACCGAGCGGTTGGCGCAGGAGCATGGCGCGGTCGGGTTTTATCTCTCGGGGCATCCGCTCGATGAATACGCCGCTGCGCTGGAGCGGAAGAAATTCGTCTCCTATGCCCAACTCGAACGCATGGTGACAGGGCCATCGCCCAAGACTCTGAGAATTGCCGGGGCGGTTATGGGGCGGGACGAGCGCAAGTCCGCGCGGGGAAACCGCTTTGCCTTCGTGCAGCTATCCGATCCCTCTGCGCTTTACGAAGTGACGGTGTTTTCCGAAATTCTGGCTCAAAACCGCGATAAACTTGAACCCGGCACCGCTGTCGCGCTGACCGTGGAGGCCCGAAAGGATGGCGAGCAACTGCGGGTGCAGGTACAGGGCGTACAGCCCATCGACGATGCCGTCGCCGATGCTGCCGCGACGTCGCTGAAAGTCTTCATCGCCGACACCGCCGCCTTTTCATCAATTCATGCGCGCCTCAACCGGTCGGAGGTCAAGCGCGGCGCTGGCCCGGTGACTGTGGTGATGGACCTTGATGATGAGGATTGCGAGGTGGAGATGCAACTGCCGGGGTCTTACGAGCTCTCGCCCAAGGTCCGCGCGGCGCTGAAGGATGTGCAGGGTGTTATCGAGGTGGTCGAGGTCTGACGGAACAATCCCGGCACCTCCGGCGTCATCGTGTCAGTCTCGAATTATACCGGAGGTGCCCGCCATGGCCACGATCTATGAAGCCATCGAAGAAGACCACAATACCCATCGCGAGTTGCTGAATCGCATTGCCGATACCAGTGGCGACAGCGAGGAACGTCGCAAGGCGTGGCATGAGTTTTACTATGATGTAAAATCCCACGCCGCCGCCGAGGAAGAGACGTTCTATTCCAAACTGATTGCCGAGCCGATGGGGCAGGACGATGCGCGCCATAGCGTCGCCGAGCACAAGGAACTCGATGATCTGATGGAAGAACTCAACGGCATGGATATGTCATCCTCCGGCTGGCTGACGAAGTTCAAGACGCTCAAGCACGACTATGAACATCATATGGAAGAGGAAGAAGACGAGGTCTTCGCCAAGGCGCGTGATGTGCTGAAGGGCGACGAGGATAAGGCCTTTGCGGAGAAGTTCGAAGAACGCAAGAAAGCCGAGCGTAAGCTGGTCGATCAAAAGGCCGCAGACAGCCTCGAGCACTGATGACGCGCTATTTGCGTCGCTTATGCTCCTCCAACCTCGGCATGATCTCCACGAGATTACAGGGGCGGTGGCGATAGTCGAGTTGCAGGCGCAAAATATCGTCCCAACCATCCTTGCAGGCACCGGGAGAGCCGGGCAGGGCGAATAAGTACGTGCCCCCGGCCACCCCGGCGCAGGCACGGGACTGCATGGTCGAGGTGCCGATTTTGGCGAAGGAAATCATGTGGAAGAGGGCGGCAAACCCCTCGACCTCTTTCTCATACACGTCGAAATGCGCCTCGACCGACACATCGCGCCCGGTCAGGCCCGTGCCCCCGGTCGAGATCACGACATCAACATCGTCGCGCGCAATCCACTCGCGTAACAGCGCCGAAATCTCCACCCGTTCGTCGCGGATGATACGACGGTCGGTCAGTGTATGGCCCGCCGCCTCAATCCGCTGCGCCAATACATCACCGGACTTGTCCTCGTCCAACTTGCGCGTATCCGAGACCGTCAGAACAGCGATACGGACCGGAATGAATTCGCGGGTTTCGTCAATACGGCTGGCGCTCATGGCTTGCTTTCAATCCGGGCCTGAAGCGCGAGCAGGTCGGCCCAGGCGTGGCGTTTATCAACGGGCTGGCGCAGCAGATAGGCCGGGTGCAGCATGGGTAGGATAGCGCGGGTCTTCCCGCCGATTTCGGCCTCGGTCCACGTGCCGCGCATCTTCATGATTCCGGTCTTGGTGGCGAGCAATGTCTTGGTCGAGACATTGCCCATCGTGATCACCAGCGCCGGGTCAATCAGGGCGACGTGCCGGTCGATGAAAGGCAAGAATGCTTGCGCTTCGTCCACCGACGGCGTGCGGTTTGCCACCGGCCTCCAAGGCAGGATATTGGCGATGTAGACCGCTTTCGCGGCATCCTCCGCATGGCGGTCGAGGCCGATGCAGGCGAGCATCCGGTCGAGCAACTGCCCGGATCGTCCGACGAAAGGCAGGCCTTGCAAGTCCTCGTCGCGGCCCGGTGCCTCGCCGACGATCATGATCTGCGCCGCCGGATTGCCATCGGCAAAAACGCAATTGCGCGCGTTTGCTTTGAGCGGGTGAGGATGAGCGGCGATTGCGTCACGCAATGCGCTGAGGTCGCCGCACCCCTCCGCTATATCCCTCGCGCCGGCGTCTGTGGGGGCAGGGATCGGCGCGGCGTACTCGACCTTTTGTGGCGGCGGTGCCGGTGTTGTTCGGTCGATGAAGGTCTCGTCGAGACACTCGTTCGCGCCCAGCTCGATGGACCAGGCGAGGGCGGCGATCAGGTCTTCACGGTTTGCGGCGTCAGTCATGAACGCATCCTATCGCGTCGGCATGAAAACGCACCAGCGAATCCGGTGTGGCTTGTCAGACCTGCACGCCGCTGGTGGCACAGTAGTCGATCAAAGCCTGCCGGATCGGGTCACCGCCCCGTTCCGCTCTGTCGATCACATCCCGGATCTCGGACAGATTCGCGGCACGTAACGTGCGCTTGACCGGTCCCACGGCGGCTGGTCGCATCGAGAGCGTACGAATACCGCTAGCGGCCAGTGCCAGCGCGCTCAGCGGATTTCCGGCGGCCTCTCCGCAGAAGCTGAGCGCCGTTCCGGTTTCGTGGCAGCGTCCGACGATCACCCGCAGCATCCGCAGGAAGGGACCATTGGTCATGTCATATCGTCCGGCGGTGCGCTCGTTCATGCGGTCGGCGGCGTAGAAAAACTGCATCAGGTCATTGCCGCCAATCGAGATGAAATCCGCCAGCTCGAAAAACCGGTTTTCCTCGAATACCAGCGACGGCGTTTCCAGCATCACCCCGATGGAGAGGGTCGCGGGCGGCGTATGCCGTGTGGGATCGAGGCGCTCGGCCTCATCCAGCACGATCTTTCTCGCACGCTCGAATTCGTGCAAGTCGGCAACCATCGGGAACATGACCCGCAGGTCGCGGCCTTTTGCGGCCCGAAGCAGAGCTTGGGCCTGCATCTTGAGAATTGCGGGCCGGTCCAGCCCCAACCGGATCGCCCGCCAGCCTAGGGCAGGGTTTTCCTCGGGCATTTGCTTCAGAAACGGCAAGACTTTGTCCGACCCGACGTCGAGGGTGCGAAAGTTCACCGGCTTGCCATCGGCCTTGTCGAGAATATGGCTGTAAAAGCTCGTCTGCTCCTGCCGCGTCGGCATCCGGCGATTGAGCATGAAATGCAGTTCGGTGCGCAACAGGCCCACGCCTTCCGCGCCGCTCTCCGCCAAACTGGGCAGATCGGCGGAGAGGCCAGCGTTGATCAGCAGGCAAACATCGTGGCCATCAAGGGTCGTTGTCGGCAGGGTCCGCTGGGCGGCAAAAGCCTGACGCTCCTGTTGGCGCAGGGTCAGTTTTTCCTCATAGGCAGAGACGACATCCGAACGCGGGCGGAAGTGCACGTGGCCCTGATCGCCATTGACGATTGCCGGATCACCTTGATTGGCCTCGCGCGCACAGCGCCCCGCCTGCACGACCAGCGGAATATCGAGGGCGCGGGCGACGATGGTGGCATGGGAAGAGGGCGAGCCTTCTTCCAGCACGATTCCGGCAAGAGTGCCGCGTTGATAGTCCATCAAGTCGCCCGGCCCGATGGCACGCGCCACCAGAATCGGGTTCTCCGGCAGCGGATCTTCCTCAAGGGTCGACGACAACAGGCGGCGCAGCAGACGTTGGGCCAGGTCATCCATGTCGTTCAGCCGTTCGCGCAGGTATGGGTCGCGGGAGCGGTCGATCTTTTGCCGCGCCTCGGTTCGCGCCGCATCGACCGCCGCCTCTGCCGTCAGACCGGTTGCGATCCCAGCTTCCAGACGGCGCAGCCAGCCGCGGTCATTGGCGAACATGCGATAGGTTTCCATGACATCGCGGTGCTCGCCCGTGGTCGGCAGATCGCTGGACTCGATCATCTCGTCGATGTCGGCGCGCAATTGCTCCATGGCGTCGCGCAGGCGAGAACGCTCCAGCACCGCATCGTCGGCGATGGGATTGGGCAGCAGAACGCGGGGTTCGTGCAGGTGCACATGCCCAATCGCGACGCCATCCGCCGCGCCGGTGCCGATGGCATGGAACGGCCCGCGCATGTCGTCGGGGTTGTCGGGGTCCGGGGCGAGCAGAGACCCCGCATCGGCGATTTCCGCGATTACCATGGCCACGACGCGCAGGGCCTCTTCGTCATCCTCGTTATAGGGGACGGGGCGCTCGTTCTGGACGACCAGCACGCCGAGGGTCTTGCCCAAGCGCTGGATCGGGACGCCAAGGAACGAACTGTATATCTC
>CALGNO010000014.1 GCA_937958625.1 uncultured Neomegalonema sp. | reverse complement strand
CTTCATCCGCATGAACAGGTTATCGCGCGTGATCCCGGCATTGTTCACCAGAATATCGAGCGACCCCAGCGACCCGGCAACCTTGCCCACCAACCCATCGACTTCGGCGAGGTCAGACAGATTGCAGGGCTGAATCTCCGCCCGCTCTCCCAGCGCATCGCGCAATTCTTCCAGCGGCCCGGTGCGGGTGCCAGACAGAGCCACGGTCGCGCCCTGGGCGTGCAATGCCTTTGCGATGGCGCCGCCAATGCCGCCCGATGCGCCGGTGACCAGCGCGTTCTTGCCGTCGAGTGAAAACATGGGATCGTTCCTCAGAGCGTTTCGATAAGGGCGGTGATTTCGGCATGGGTTCCGGCGTTCCTGGCCTCAAGGCCCCGGTCGATGCGCCGCGCAAGACCCGACAACACCTTGCCCGTGCCCAGCTCAACCAACTCGGTCACGCCTTGCCCCGCCATCCACATCACGCTTTCGCGCCAGCGGACAGAGCCGGTGACCTGTCGCACGAGCAGGTCGCGGATCACATCCGGCTCGCTGACGGCCTCGGCAACGACATTCGCAACCACCGGCAAAGATGGCGCGGCAATCGCGGTCCCGGCCAGTGCCTCGGCCATCGCATCGGCGGCGGGCTGCATCAGCGCGCAATGGAACGGTGCGGAGACCGGCAGCAGCATCGCGCGCTTCGCGCCCTTTTCCTTGGCAAGCTCGCACGCGCGCTCGACTGCGGCCTTGGACCCCGAAATCACTACCTGACCCGGCGCATTGTCGTTGGCCGCCTCGCAAACCTCGCCCTGGGCGGCGGCCTCGGCCACCTCCCGCGCGGCATCGAGGTCAAGACCCAGCAGCGCCGCCATGGCCCCCTCGCCCACCGGCACCGCCTTTTGCATCGACGCGCCGCGCAGGCGCAGCAGTTTTGCGGCATCGCCCAGCGACAAGGCCCCCGCCGCCGTCAGCGCCGAGTATTCACCCAGCGAATGCCCCGCGACATACGCTCCCTTGTCGGTCAGCGAAAACCCGCCCTCGGCTTCCAGCACCCGCGCGGTGGCGACCGATACCGCCATCAGCGCGGGCTGCGCGTTTTCCGTCAACGTCAGCGCGTCGGCATCCTCGCCCCACATGATCGCCGACAGCGGCGCGCCAAGGGCGTCGTCCACCTCGTCGAAAACGGCTTTGGCGACGGTCGAGGCTTCGGCGAGATCCTTACCCATGCCAAGGGCCTGCGACCCCTGCCCCGGAAAGACGAATGCGCGCATGATATTCTCCGTCAAATGTCCCGCCCAGAGGCATAGGGCGCACGCCGCTGAAACTCAAGCGAAGCCCTTGCGTGCGGCGGATGAATGAGTATTGTCCGCCCCGTTGCCCTTGTAGCTCAGTTGGTAGAGCAGCGGTTTTGTAAACCGAAGGTCGCGGGTTCGACTCCTGCCGGGGGCACCATAAGCCTTGCGCAAACGCTATCGCAGCCGAGCCATCTCAGCGGTCGGCGGTTGTTCGCCGCGTTGCAATCCAAAGCGTGTCTCCCGTATCGTCCTCTTATCGGGCGGGACTTGCCGTCGGTTTTTTATCGAGGTCATGTCCATGAAAGCTGTCGTCGCCCACGCCGCGAAAGATCTTCGTATTGAAGACCGGGACATCGGCCCACCGGGCGCGGGGCGAGTGTTGGTTCGGATGGAGGCGGGCGGTATTTGCGGGTCCGACCTGCATTACTACAACCACGGCGGATTTGGGACGGTGCGCCTGAAACAGCCGATGATCCTCGGCCACGAGGTTGCGGGACGGATCGAGGCACTGGGAGAGGGCGTCACGCACCTGACGGTGGGCGAGCGGGTGGCGGTGTCGCCATCACGGCCCTGCGGCGCGTGCGCATATTGTCTCGAGGGATCACAGAACCATTGCCTCGACATGCGCTTCTATGGCTCGGCGATGCCTTATCCTCATATTCAAGGGGCTTTTCGCGAGCACCTGATTGCCGATGCGGCGCAATGTGTGCCTGCGAGCGGGCTGAGCGCCGGAGAGGCCGCCATGGCCGAGCCGCTTTCGGTGGTGCTGCACGCGGCCAAGCGGGCCGGTGATCTGCTCGGAAAACGTGTTCTCATCACTGGCTGCGGGCCAATCGGGATGCTGGCCATCCTGGTCGCCCGCGCGGCAGGGGCCGTTGAGGTTGTCGCGACCGATGTTACGGATTTCACGCTCGACTTGGCACGAAAGATCGGCGCTGACGCGGTTCATAACCCGACCAGCGAGGCGGACCCCTTTGCCGCCTACAGCGCCGATAAGGGTCATTTCGATGTGTTGTTCGAGTGTTCGGGCGTGGCCGCTGCCCTTGCCTCGACGATACCGGCGATGCGCCCCGGGGGTATCATCATGCAGCTGGGCCTTGGCGGTGACATGACGCTGCCGGTTCAGGCGATGACCGCGAAGGAATTGCAGCTTCGCGGGTCATTCCGCTTTCATGCCGAATTCGCCAGCGCCGTTGGCCTTATGCAGTCGGGGCGAATCGACGTGACACCGCTGATCACGCACAGCTTTCCGCTGTCCGACGCCGTCGCCGCCTTCGAGATGGCATCGGACCGCAGTCAGGCAATCAAGGCGCAGATTACGTTCGGCTGAAAGGCGACAGCGGGCCTGCGCCAGACACCGCACGAGCATGGATGAAATCGAAATCAGGGCCACAAACGAAAACTGCGAGATTACCGTAAAAGGTAACCTCGCAGCTTTGTCGTCGCGATAACCGCAATATTGGTTGCGGGAGGGTGCCGTGATCAGAACCTACCTAGTAAAACCAGGCAGGAAACGCTGGTTGCGGGGGCTCGCCTCGTTCATTCCCTTGCGACTTTCGTCACCTGCAAGGGAAAGATGGTTGCGGGAGGGTGCCGTGATCAGAACCTACCTAGTAAAACTAGGCAGGGAACGCTGGTTGCGGGGGAGCGCTGTAATCGTTCCCTACCCCTCCAAAACTGTGAGGATTCGATGGTTGCGCCCGAGTGCAACACTCGGTCCCTGCTAAAAGCTGAGACTCAAGCCCCCCTACCCTCGCCTGCGCAGCACAATGTGGCAGGCAGTAAAGCGGGCGTGAATCATCACAGCAAACGCAACCTCAATCCGCTCTTCAACATCTACGACTTTGCCTCTCTGGATCACTGACGCTGAAAACACTGCTCTTTATTGAGCAGCGAACGCAGCAGATGTGAGCAATGGCGGGTCGTGGGCTGGAGAGCAGACCATGACGAAACGACCTATCGGAAAGCTTGGGGGAAAACGGTGTGCGCCGTTTTCGCTTCGCTTGACCTTTGAAGAACGTGTGCGGCTTGAGCAGCAGGCCGGGAATATGCCTTTGTCGGC
>CALGNO010000013.1 GCA_937958625.1 uncultured Neomegalonema sp. | reverse complement strand
CATGGCTTCCATCGGACACGTCACCCGCACCAGCACCGGCAGCTACAAAGGCCAGCTCAAGACCGTCAGCATCCACGCCGAAATCGACATCGTGCCAAACGCAGAGAAGGCCGCAGACGGCCAGCCCGACTTCCGCGTGCTCTCCAAAGGCTCCGAGATCGGCGCAGGCTGGACTCGCCGTGCCAAGAGTTCCGGCAACGAGTATATCTCGCTGAGCCTCGCCCAGCCCGAATTCGGACCCCGCCGCCTTTACGCCAATCTGGGCCGCGCCGCTGGCGCCGAGGACGACGACACCTTCGCCCTCATCTGGAACCCGCAGGACTGAGGCCCGCGCCTCAGCGAAAGACGGCCCTGCCATCGGGCGGGGCCGAAACTGCGTTTGTCGCTTCGCTCGGCAGCGGTCCCGCGCTCCGGGCTCACACGAGTCTTGTGCAGCGTGACCGCTGCCCAAGAGTCCGGGTTCGCTGTTAACCGGCTCGCGGGGCGAGAAATCGACGCGCGTGGATCGCCGACTTGCTGTCGCATGTCAGGCGGCGATCCGGCGCTTACTCATACTCTGCATGATACGGGGCCGATTCGCGCAAGCGCGGATGGCAGTCAGGACAACGTCATCAACGATCTGGGTAGACCTGAACGAAGTTCTTCAACGATCAGCCTAAGCCCTTACAAATCTGACCGAGCCGCGCCCAGATATCGTCCGCAATTTCCGGCAGCGTAACGTCTTCAAGATTGATCGAGGCAGCGTAAGCATTCCACTGGGTGACCTTCTGACGATCAGATGTAAACGCGTCGGACAGACCATCGGGGCGCTCTACTGGTATGTCAGTCGCGCGCCTCGCAAACGTGGCAGCAATCGCCTCGGCAAGCTCTGTTTCAGAGACATCCTGAGTTCTTGGAATCGCCCATAGATCGTAGAAATCCTTCATCCGCCCATTGACGAGGCCCAGGACAACCAGTGCCTGAAATTTCTCCGCGATCACAACGGCTGGCGAATAGGCGCGAATGCGCGCCGTCGGCAGATCGAGCAAGGAGGGATATTCGATGATGTACCGCGACCTACCGATGGCATCGCCGAACCCGATATCCACCGTGATCGGGATGCGGGTATTGCCCAAATACCCTGTGGTCTTAAGCCGGATACCGCCATAGACACCGTCTTCCCGGATCGCCGAGGCCGTCAGGGTATCAATGTCGAATACAAGATCATCACCGGCGTCGATCTCCAAGATCTCGGCGAAAGTCGTCTTCAGGTCTTCAGCATCCGGTGCACCGAAGCCCAGAAAATCGACATCTCGCGTGAAACGATCTTCGTCCGTCGTCCAGAGTGTAACGAGCATCCCGCCCTTCAGGACAAAACGGTTCTTATGCGCTGAAACTGACACGCGATAGATCAGACGCTCAAGCCCGAAGGCCACAAGAACGACATTGAAGTCCCGCCCATTCTCGCGCGCCAGATTAAGCAAACGCTGGCGGATCGATGCAGCCATGTTTTGAGGGGACCTAGCCATTGGACGTCAGAGCCTCGAGATAAGGCTGCATTCGCGTCCACGCGCGATGCTCCTTTGACACCTTGGCAATCTCCGCAGGAGAGACTTTGCCGGAATTCAGCGCCGTTCTGAGCGCTTCGATGGCAACCGACCGATCAACCAGCTTTGGATTCCGAAACGCATCGGCGAGGGATTTGGCAACCGAATAGATCGGAACCTGAACCCCTGAAATATCATGATGCTCGATACCGCCCTCAAGTGCCGCTTTGCGAAACCGGACAATACGAGTCTTTGGATAGTCGAATGCAGGAGCCCAGTCTTTTTGACCGATTGCAATCCACACGGCGCGCGGCATCTGGTTTGTAAGCTCATGAAAGGCGAGTGCCGAGGTCAGACAGATCACGGCTTTTGGAACGCGCTTGCTCACCTCGGCAAGAGCGGAATTCGCATCGATTTCAGACTCGGAGAGTTGATAGAGACCGCGTCCAAGGCGGGTTACGACGCCATCTTCGACTGCACGGGCAATGGTCGTCGCCGCAACGCCGAGCGCGCGTAGCTCGTGCGAGCGCGCCATGGCGTGGTCACCGAGATGGGCGACAAGCGTGTCGCGCTGGGTTCGAACTGGTTCGGTCATGTTGCATAATCTAGGTCACAAATGTTAAAATATCTAGCTTTTGTAACAGTGAAGGTAGCGTGTCCCTACTTGCCGCAGCAGTGATCTGCCCACTGCTGCATGAGCGTTCTTCTTCGCTCCAGAAAATCAGTCCGGCGATAGGCCCGTTCCACGTCCGATCCTGTTGCATGAGCAAGGCAGGTTTCCGCAACCTCTCTCGGCACGTCCGTCTCCTCCGCACACCAGTCCCTGAACGATGAGCGAAAGCCGTGAGGGCGATACTCCAATTCGCGGCGGCGCATATTCATCCCCATCGCCATATCCGACACGCAGCCTTGTCTCGTGGACGGGAACACCCAGCCGTCTCGTTCCAATGGTCTGACATGCTCCAGTATTTCGAGAGCAGGTGGGGTCAATGGGACGCGATGCTCTCGCTGTGCCTTCATCCTCATCTCCGGAATGATCCAGAGGCCGTTCGCGAGATCGAATTCGGCCCACTTAGCCGCGCGCACTTCGCCTGCCCGGCAAGCCGTGAGAATCAGGAAAGCAAGGCAGTGCTCCACAACGCTGCCATCCCTCAAAGACGCGAAAAACGCCGGGACTTCTTTCCAGGGCATCGCCGCAATGTGTTTGGATTTCTTTCGCTGCGCCCCGAGTAGCGCTTTCGCCTTATCGACAACCTGAAGATCGACTGAAAGACCCATTGCAGCGCCATGGCGCATGACGATCGACAATCGGTTGATTGCTTTTTTCGCGGTTTCGGCTTTTTCATGCCAGATCGGAGAGAGAGTATCACGCACGTCATTCTGCGTTACATCCTCAATTGGCACCGTACCGAGCTTTGGCAGCACATGAAGCTCAAGGGGCGAGAACCACCCTCCGGCAGCACCGTCTCGCTTCAACTCTGCCTTACGAGCTTCAAAGCATGCCTCGGCGACGACCTGAAGCGGTGGCCTGACTGCCGCAGCTTCGCGACGCTCTCTGTCTCTCTCGCGAATCGCGCATCGGCCTTTTGAGACAACCTTTCTCCATCGCTCGACTTCGCTACGCGCTTCTTTCAGAGGAACCATCATCGTCGAGCCCAAACCCATTTCGCGGCGCTTACCATTGATCGCGTAGCGGTAAATCCACTTACCTCCACCATTCGGTCGTTTGACCAACCAGAGGCCCCCGCCATCTGCATATTTGCCGGCGGGAAGATTCTTGACTGCAAGCGCCGAAAGACGGTTCAATGCCCTCATAGATGTTCACCTTTTGAATTGAAACAAAACAAAAACGATTGGCCCACCTTATAGCCCACCTTTTGGGCGATGCAAGAGCAAGAACATATATGAAACACACAAAAACTCAACGAAAGATCGAAAACGGTTTATCATTTTGATTTAATTGGTAAAATGAAGCTCAATGCAATGAAGAAAAGCGCCCGGAAATTTGCCTATATGCATCCCCAGCGCGCCAATTTTTCATAGATCCTCAGACTTCAACTCGCTTCGACAGCGGCTACCGGAATTCACCGGTTTCCTGCGGTTTATTCCGCGTGGTCGAGCTGCTTCGGGAAATGCCTCATCATATTGAACGAGCATCAACGACGCCGGGCCACGGCGCAAAAACGCCCACTTAGAGGCCGGCTCAAACGCTGAGACTGCGCCGCACGTCGGCTTCCACCATTTCATCCCGGCGTCCGCTCATCACGATTTCACCGCGGTCCATCACATAGAACCGGTCGGCAAGATCGCGGGCGAATTCGAAGTATTGCTCCACCAACAGGATTGCGATGTCGCCGCGTTCGCGCAGGTATTCGATGGCGCGTCCAATGTCCTTGATGATGCTTGGCTGAATGCCTTCGGTCGGCTCGTCCAGCACCAGCAGGCTCGGCTGGGTGACGAGGGCGCGGCCAATGGCGAGTTGTTGTTGCTGGCCGCCCGACAGGTCGCCGCCCCGCCGCCCGAGCATCTCGCGCAGGATTGGAAAAAGCTCGAAAACATCATCTGGAATGCGTCGCTTGTCTCGCGGCAGGCGCGCGAAGCCGGTCTCCAGGTTTTCGCGGACCGTTAATAGCGGGAATATCTCGCGTCCTTGCGGCACACTCGCCAAGCCCAGCGCCGCTCGCTTATCCGAGCGCAGTTTGTGGATCGGGTCACGGTCCCAAACGATCTCGCCGCCAGAGATCGGGTGTCGCCCGACGATCCCGCGCAGCAAGGATGTCTTCCCGACGCCATTGCGGCCCAGCAGCGTCGTGACCTCGCCCTTGGCGGCGGTCAGCGAGACTTTGCGAAGCGCCTGTGCCGCGCCATAGTGAAGATCGACATTCGATACCGTCAGCATGTCATCGTCCCAAATACACTTCGACGACTTGCTCGTTGGCGCTCACCGTTTCGAGCGGCCCCTGGGCCAGGACGGCCCCCTGATGCAGCACCGTCACCTTGCAGTCGAGTTGGCGCACGAACTCCATATCATGTTCAACCACGACGACGGCATGATCCCCGGCGAGACTGCGCAGCAATTCAGCAGTGCGTGCGGTTTCCTCATCGGTCATGCCCGCCGCCGGTTCATCGACCAGCAAGAGTTTCGGATCTTGCGCGAGCAACATGCCAATCTCCAGCCATTGCTTCTGGCCGTGGCTGAGATCAGCGGCCAGGTCGAGCCGCCGGTCTTCGAGGCGGATCAGGGCGAGGAGTTCCGCAATCCGTCCGGCGGGGTCCGATTTCGAGAAGAGGGTGCCAAAGACGCTGCGGTCATCGCGCAGGGACAAGAGCAGGTTGTCCTCGACCGTATGCGTCTCGAAGACGGTCGGCTTTTGGAATTTGCGCCCGATGCCGAGCCGCGCGCTGTCGGCTTCGTCCTTTCGGGTCATGTCGTGGCCGTCGAATTGCACCGTTCCGCCATCGGGCCGCGTCTTGCCGGTGACGATGTCCATCATGGTGGTCTTGCCCGCGCCGTTGGGGCCGATGATGGCGCGCAACTCGCCGGGTTCTATGGTCAGGGTCAGGCCGTTGATCGCCTTGAAGCCGTCGAAGCTGCGCGTCACGCCGTCTAGCGCCAGCAGGCTTGGTTTTTGTGCGTGCTCTGACCCAGAACCGGGTTCGATATTTTTGCTGGGCGCATTCATGCCTTCAGCCTCCGTTCCCGCGGGTTCATGCCCCGAAGCCGCCACATCTCGTCGACCATGCTGTCCCACACCCCGAGGACGCCGCGCGGCATGAAGATGGTCACGAACACGAATATCCCCCCCAGCACGAACAGCCACGCCTCGGGATAAAGGCCCGTCAGCACCGTCTTGGCCGCCGCAATCAGAATTGCGCCAATGGCCGCGCCGATCAGTGTGCCGCGCCCGCCGATGGCGACCCAGATCACGATCTCGATCGAATTGGCCGGAGAGAACTCTCCGGGATTGATGATCCCCACTTGCGGCGTGTAAAGCGCGCCCGCCAGCCCGGCCAGCATCCCAGAGAGGACGAAGACGAACAGTTTGTAGCCTTCGACGCGATAGCCGAGGAAGCGCGCGCGGCTTTCCGCATCGCGGACGCTGACAATGACCTTGCCCGCCTTCGAGACGACGACGGCGCGGCAGATCAGAAAGCCAATCGCGACGGCCAGGGCGCTCAACATCATCAAACCGATACGCGTATCCTGCGATTGCAGATCGAAGCCCAGAACGTCTTTGAAGTCAGTCAGGCCGTTATTGCCGCCAAACCCCATCTCGTTTCGAAAGAATGCCAGCATCAGCGCATAGGTCATCGCCTGGGTGATGATCGACAGATAGACGCCGGTGACCCGGCTGCGAAAGGCGAACCAGCCAAAGACGAACGCGAGCAGCCCCGGCACGAACAGCGCCATCAGCGCGGCGAACCAGAACATGTCGAAGCCCCACCAGAACCACGGCAGCTCTTGCCAGTTCAGAAACACCATGAAGTCGGGCAGGTCCGGGTTGGCATAGACGCCGCGATCCCCGATCTCGCGCATCAGATGCATCCCCATCGCATATCCACCGAGCGCAAAGAAAGCGCCGTGCCCGAGGCTGAGAATACCGCAATAGCCCCAGAGCAAATCGAGCGCGATGGCGAGAAGCGCAAAGCACAGATACTTGCCGATCAACGAAACGGCGTAGTCCGGCAACGCGCCCGCTCCGTTCAGATACGGGACGCCGAACGCGACGGCGGCGAGAACGCATAAAAAGATGATGCCGCGCGTGTTCAGCAGCGGCCTTTTCACCAGTGCCTGGGTCATGCGTCCACCGCCCGACCCTTAAGCGCGAACAGACCGCGCGGGCGCTTTTGTATGAAGAGAATGATGAAAATCAGCACCAGCACTTTTGCGAGGACCGCGCCGCTGAACGGTTCCAGAAACTTGTTCGCGATACCGAGCGTGAAGGCACCCGCCAACGCGCCCCACAGGTTTCCGGCCCCGCCGAAGACGACCACCATAAAGCTGTCGACGATGTAGCTTTGGCCCAGATTGGGCGAGACGTTGTCGATCTGGCTCAGCGCGACACCGGCCAGCCCCGCAATGCCTGCACCAAGGCCGAAGGTCATTGCATCGACCCACCCCGTGCGGATGCCCATATCAGCGGCCATCGCACGGTTTTGCGTGACTGCACGCATCTGCAGGCCCAGCGCCGTGCGCTTCAGCACGAACATCAGCGCAAAGAAAACCACCAAAGCAAAGATCACGATCCAGAGGCGGTTCCAGGTGATCGTCAACCCGCCGAGTTCGAACGCGCCGGACATGAAAGAGGGGTTGCCGACCTCGCGGTTATTGGGGCCAAAGATCGTCCGAACCGCTTGTTGCAGGATCAGACTGACCCCCCAGGTCGCCAGCAATGTTTCGAGCGGGCGACCATAAAGAAAACGAACGACCCCGCGCTCGATACAGATACCCACGGTTCCGGCGATCAGAAACGCGAGCGGAGCGGCGATGAAGAGCGAGGTGTCGAACAGGCCGGGGGCGCTGTTGCGGATGAATTCTTGCACCGCGAAGGTCGTATAGGCCCCGATCATCACCAACTCGCCATGGGCCATATTGATGACGCCCATGACACCAAAGGTAATCGCGAGGCCGATGGCCGCGAGCAACAGAACCGACCCGAGCGAGATGCCTTGCCAGATATTCTGGCCATAGCCCCAATAGCGCAGGGACGTGTCGATCTTCTCGATGCCGAGCGCCGCGCCCTCGGTGATCTCGGCATCGTCGGATGTGATGGATGCAAGGGCATTGCGAGCCTCGGCGTCACCGCGCGCAACCATGCGGGCAATCGCGTCCAGCGCATCGGCCTTGTCGGCTTCCGACGATTTCAGGATCAGCACGGCGCGTGCATCGCGCATTGCGCTCGCGACGTCCGGATCGCTCTCCGCAGCAATCGCGGCGTCGAGCGCGGGCAGGGCCTTTGGCTCCGGCTTGGCGAACATTTGCGCGGCGGCTTGCATACGGATTGCGGGGTCGCTGGCGCGCAAGGTCAATCCGCCAAGCGCCGCATCGATGGCATTGCGGAGCGTGTTGTTGACTTTGACTTTCTTGGTTTCGCGCTTCTTGACCGTTTCGATCTCCTCGCCGGTCAACGGGTCGGTCAGCAGCAAAGACCGCCCTGGCGCTTTCTCGCCGATGACGACAAGCTTATCGGATTTACGCCAGTATACATCGCCGCTGCGCAAGGCGCGCAGGACAGAGGTAACGGCAGGATCACCCGTGGATGCAAGCGACTGCACCACAGCTTCGACCCCGCGAAAGTCCGCTTCTGCAAGGCGCGCGATTTCACCGCGCAATGCGGCGTCGTCGTTTGCCTGACCATGAGCAGGCACCAGCATCGCAAGTTGGAGCAGGCCAACAAATGCGATTACGGAGCGGAACATTCGCAACATTCAAACCTCGAAATTTTGGTATGCGAAGAGCGCGGCTTGTGCCGCGCTGAGACCGCTGACAAAGAACACAACCCTTCGAGACACGCGCTTCGCTCGTTTCTCTGGGTGAGATGAAGGGTCGATTTCTTCTTCATCCCGGCGACAGCCCCCCGGATCGGGCATATCACCCGTCCGAGGACAGGCTACATCCCGTCTCGGAGGACTTTCCTGAAATTAAAGGACTTGCCAGCAGCCTGAGCGCGACGGATGCCGCGCTCTTTCTCAGCGTGAGCAGATGCGCATTACATCGCGCTGCCGCATTTGCCGGTTTCGGTATTGAAGTTGCCGCAGGCCATCGGCTCGCGCCAATCCGAGATCAGCGGTGCCGAGTCCGGCAGGAAATCGGACCACGCATCGCCCGGCACCAGGCCCGAGGTCTCGAACACGGTTTCGAACTGACCGTCGTCCTGAATCTCGCCGATCAGCACGGGTTTGGTGATGTGGTGGTTCGGCATCATCGCAGAATAGCCGCCGGTCAGGTTCGGCACAGCGACCCCGACCATGGCGTCGATAACGGCATCGGCGTCGGTCGTGCCCGCTGCCTCGACCGCTTTGATCCACATATTGAAGCCGATATAGTGCGCCTCCATCGGGTCGTTGGTCACGCGGTCCTCATCGCCGGTAAATTCCTGCCAGGCGGTGATGAACTCGTCATTCGCTTCGGTATCGGCGGACATGAAGTAGTTCCAGGCCGCAAGATGACCGACCAGCGGCTCGGTATCGAGACCGGCGAGTTCTTCTTCACCGACGGAAAAGGCGACGACGGGAATATCGGTGGCTTCGACACCCTGGTTCGCCAGTTCCTTATAGAACGGCACATTGGCATCGCCGTTGATGGTCGAGACCACGGCGGTTTTCTTTCCGGCGGAGCCGAATTTTTTGATGTCGCCGACGATGGTCTGCCAGTCGGAATGTCCGAACGGGGTGTAGTTGACCATGATGTCTTCGGCTGCGACGCCGCTGTCTTTCAGGTATTGCTCGAGAATTTTGTTGGTGGTGCGGGGATAGACGTAATCAGTACCCGCAAGAACCCAGCGCTCGACGCCTTGATCTTTAAGATAATCGACAGCGGGGATCGCCTGTTGGTTCGGGGCGGCACCCGTGTAGAACACGTTGCGCTGACTTTCCTCGCCCTCGTACTGGACAGGATAAAAGAGGATCGAGTTCAGTTCCTCGAAGACCGGCAGCACGGATTTCCGGCTCACGGAAGTCCAGCACCCGAAGGTCACCGAAACCTGCTCGCCTTCGATCAGTTCACGGGCTTTTTCTGCGAAGAGGGGCCAGTCAGATGCGGGATCGACGACGACGGCTTCGAGTTGCTTGCCGAGCAGACCGCCCTTTGCGTTCTGCTGCTCGATGAGCATCAGCATTGCATCTTTCAGCGTCGTTTCAGAAATCGCCATAGTGCCCGAGAGTGAATGGAGCACGCCGACCTTGATCGTTTCGTCCTCGGCCATCGCGGGATGCAGGGCCGAAGAAACCCCCATTCCCAGCGCAGCGATCATTGAAAGTGTCTTGGTCCCAGTCAGCCGCATGGCTTTGCCCTTTCTGTTGCAATGCAGCTTGAAGCTGCGTGCGTTATTCTAGGCAATCAAAATTTCTATTTGCAATCAATATGTTTAAGAAAATTAACCAATGAAATCAATATTCGGAGAGTTAGATGTGCACAATAAATGTGCATAAAATACGTTCTGACCTTTATATGTCCAGACAATATTGCGCCGTTGCCGTGTGCTCCTCCGAATCTTGACGAGGCACTTGCCACAGGCGGTGGCACCCGATGAGACAGCGGTTCGAGATGACTGCGCCCTGAAGCAAAACGGATGAATCCGGGCCTCTCGCCATGATCTCAGCGATTCGAGTCGATGCGGTCCGCGTCCTCGCTCGCGAGCAATGCGCGGGTCAGTCGGCGATAGCGGCATCGGTCAGATCGGGCGTGGCCGGAATACAGGCCATCTCGCATGATCAGGGGCGTTGAAAATGCAGTCCTACGACTGCAAGGCGCGGGCGATCTGCGCCGCCAGCCGCGCGTTGTTCTCGACCAGTGCGATATTCGCGGTCAGGCTGCGCCCCTCGGTCAGCTCGAACATGCGGCCCAACAGGAATGGCGTCACCTCCTTGCCGGTGATGTCCTGCGCCTCGGCATCCGCGAGGGCCTGCGCGATATACCCGTTGATCTCCCCGGCGGCGATCTCATGGGATGCCGGGATCGGGTTGGCGATCAGGGTGCCGCCAGACAGCCCGCAATCCCGCCTTGCGCGGGCGTGACCGGCAATCGCTTCGGCACTATCGAGGCGCAGGGGCACCGCAAGCCCGCTCTCCCGCGACCAGAAGGCGGGCAGGCGGTCGGTGCCATAGCCGATGACCGGCACGCCGTTGGTTTCCAGCACTTCCAGCGTTTTCGGCAGGTCGAGGATGGCCTTCGCCCCCGCGCAGACGACGATCACATCGGTCTGTGCCAGCTCGGAGAGGTCGGCGGAGACATCGAACGACGTCTCCGCCCCGCGATGCACGCCGCCGATGCCGCCGGTCGCGAAGACGTCGATACCGGCGATCCGTGCCGCGATCATCGTGGCGGCGACGGTGGTCGAGCCGGTTTTCCCGGTGGCGATGGCATAGGCAAAATCGGCCCGCGACAGCTTCATCCCGTCACTAGCCTGCCCCAGCCGGTCGAGATCTTCCGGCTCCAGTCCGATGTGCAAGACCCCGCCCAGCACGGCGATGGTCGCCGGTTCCGCGCCCTCATCCCGCACGATGGCCTCGACCGCCCGCGCCGTCTCGACATTGTGCGGAAACGGCATTCCGTGGGTGATGATGGTGGATTCCAGCGCCACCAGCGCGCGGCCCTCCTTGCGCGCGGCGGCAACCGCTGCCGAATAGACAATATCCAAGATCAACCTCCTTCAGGATTGTGCCAGATCGGCGCGCCAGGGGCCATGCACCGACAGAACGCCATGGGCGGCGCGAATGCCATGGGGCACTGCCTCGGCCAGTGATTGCCCGGCCATCAGCGCGCGGAGGCATCCCGCCGTCAAGGCATCCCCCGCCCCGGTCACATCGACGATCAGGGGTGCGGGCGGCACGGGATGGCGCAAGATTGCGCCCGGTTCAACCGTCCAGACATCCGCCGGACCGTCGGTGATCACCGCGCTGCGCCCGCCCAAGCCCCGAAACGGATCGAGCAATGTCGCCACCGGCGTCTCCAGCCCTGCACCGCATAAGGCGGCCAGCTCGGCGCGGTTGGTGAACAGAAACTCGATCCGCTCAAGGCTTGGCCGCACCCGCTCGGCCTTGGCATAAGAGACCGTCATGGCAGCGGTCCGCCCGCCAGCCCCGGCCAGCAGCATCGCCACCGTATCGGCGGCGAGATTGGCATCGACCAGCAGCCAGTCATCATCAGGGCAGGGCGCTCCTGCGGCCTCAAACGCGGCGTAAATGTCCATATCCGCGAGGGCAATGGCCAAGGCCCCGTCCGGCCCGACGATGGAGGTATAACTGGCCGTCGGATGATCCGCCGAGACCTGCGCGATCAGGTCGACCCCCCGCGCCGCCGCCGCCTCCTGGATCAGCATCGCCTCGGCATCCTGTCCGAGAATTGTCTGGAGCCGCACCTTTGCGCCAAGGGCGCTCAGCGACGACGCGACATTAAACGCCGCGCCCCCCGGCAGATTGGCAAACCGTCCGGGATTCGACCCGCCCGCGACCGGCGGGCCATCACAGCGGCCATAGCGGTCGATATGGGCGGCCCCGACAAGGGTAATGCCGGGGCGGCCCTCGGCCCTCTGCTGAGATGGTTCGTGTTTCACATCAAGGCGCGCCGGATAATGTTCAGACCCATGAGCAAAAAGACGATCAGCACCGCCGACTGAAACCGCTCGACGGGCAGGCGTTTGCGCAATGCCTCGCCCACCTGAAACCCGATCAGCGCGGGGATGACCAGCGCGATCGAGAGCGTCATCGTCGGGCCATCGAAAATGCCGTGATACCAGAACCCCAGCACGAGCGGGACGGCGCCCATGGTAATCAACAGGCCCGTGGCGCGGATAAACTCGTCCGGGGCCACCCGGCGTCCCATCAGATAAATCACAATCGGCGCGGCCCAAACCGAGGTCAGCCCGCCGATAATCCCCGCAACCGCGCCGCAGAGGATCTGCGCGACGGTATCGAACCTGTCCGGCAGGGGCGGCGGCTTCAGCAACAGGCTGACGAGCGAAAACGCGACCACGACGCCGCCGATAATCAACAGCAACCCTTCCTGCGAGACCGAGGCCGTCAGCGAGGTCGTGAACCACAGCACCACGGTCAGCGAGACGGCAAAATACCGATAGGTTTTGAGCGCGCGCAGCAAATCTCCCGCGCGAAACATCTGCCATGCATTCGAGATAAAGGTCGGAAAGACCACCAGCGCTACGGCGGTCTTCGCGTCGATCACCTGAGACAACATGCCGATGGCGGCAGTTGGCATCCCGATGCCGATTGTCCCCTTCACCATGCCCGCAATCAGGAAGGCCACAGCGGCAAAGATGATGAGGAACTCTTGTTCTGTCAGCTCACATTCCTCCGCTGGAGCCGAGCTTCTGATCCGCCCGCGCCTTCATTCCGCCGCGAATAACCGCAATCACCGTCAGCGCCGACAGGCCCCAGAAGAACCACGTGATCCAACTGCGAAACAGGATCGCGGGCGAACTGCCCGACATCAGCATCGCTTGCCGGAAATTATCTTCCAGCAACGGCCCGAGAATGAACGCAATCAGGAACGGGGCCGCCGGCACACCGTATTGCAGCATCAAAAACCCGACCCACCCCATCGCGAACATCACGCCGACATCGAACATGCTGTTATTCACCGCAAAGCAGCCATAGACGCACAGCACGAGCACCAGTGGAAACAGGATACCGCGCGGAATATCGGCCACATACTTGAACACGCGGATCGCCGCGCCGCCGATGAAAAAGAGGGCGATGGAGCTGACAATCAGACCCATGAACAGGCCATAGACGATATCGGCATTCATCACGAACATCAGTGGCCCGGGCTGTAGCCCGTGGATCATAAAGGCACCGATGATGATGGCCGTAATCACATCCCCCGGTATGCCAAGCGCCAGCAGCGGGATCAGCGTCGCCCCCGCAACGCCGTTATTCCCGGCCTCGGCGGCAGCAACGCCCTCGATCTCGCCCTTGCCGAAATTCTCCCGGTTCGGCGATTTCCGCCGCGCCTCGCTATAGGATAAAAACGCGGAAGGGGCCGCGCCGATACCGGGGATGCTGCCCAGAATCACGCCGATGAAACTGCCCCGGATGATGGATTTGAAACAGCGTTTGTAATCGGCAAACGACGCGCCCTTGCGCCCCAGCGTGCGCACCTTGCCCTCGTGGCCATGGGGGTTCCAGACCATCGACAGGATCTCGGGGATCGCGAACAACCCGATCAGCACGGCGATAAAGTTCAGCCCGCCCATCAGGTTCGGATCACCAAAGTTAAACCGCGCGGTGCCGTAGACCAGATCAAGCCCGACGGTTGCCAGCAACAGCCCCAGCGAGGCGGAGACGATGCCTTTCAGCAGGCTCTCCCCCGACACCCCCGCGATGATCGTCAGGGAGAACAGGATCAGCGTGAAAAACTCCGGCGGCCCGAAACTGAGCGCGAATGAGGCAAGCCATCCGGCGAACAGGATCAGCGCGAGGTTTGAAATCAGGTCAGCCGTGCAAGACGCATACAGCGCCATGGTCAGCGCCCGCCCCGCCTCGCCCCGCTCGGCCATCGGATGACCATCGAGGACAGTGGCGCTGGAGGCCGGGGTGCCGGGGGTCTTGATCAGGATGGCAGGGATGGACCCGCCGAAAATCCCGCCCTTATAGACCCCGAGCAGCATCAGGATGCCCGTGATCGGCTGCATCGAAAACGTGAAGGGCAGGGCGAGCGCCACCGCCATCGTCGCCGACATGCCGGGGATTGCTCCGGCCACGACACCGACCGCAACCCCGATAATCAGCGCCATAATCGCCTCAAGGTTCGAGACGACGGCAAGGCCGAGCATGAAATTATCGAAGAGGCTCATGGCAATCTCACGAACGCGCCTTGCGGCACGGCCATTCCGGCGACATGGGCAAAGAACAGATACAGCGCCAACGGAACAAGGATCGCGGCGAGAAACGCCGATTTCGGATGATCGGTACGGATGAGAAAGGCGAGGCCGATAAACGCCAGCATCGACGTCCAGACCAGCCCCAGAACCGGGGTCAGCAGCACATAGCCGACCATCAGCGCCGCCATGATCATCAGACGCATCCAGCCGCCCTCAGGCCGGGGTTCTTCTGCCTCGCCCGCCGCCGCCCCGCGTGCGCTCAGCACCAGACCCAGACCCGACAGACCGATCAGACCGGCAACGACATAGGGCCAAAAGGTCGGCGATAACACGATATTAGAGACATTGCTGGGCGATGACACGCCATAGCGAATACCGAACACGGCGAGAAAACCCGCGAAGACCAGCGCCGCGATACCGACATGAAAATGAGACGTGCGGGACATAACCCCTCCGCTGTTGTGACGGCCATGCCAGTTGCGGCGTGGCCGTCACGATGGGTGGTGCGGGGTCAGCCTTCGATGCGCATACCCAGCTCATCCACCAGCTTGCGGAAGGTCTCGTACTGGCCTTCGATGAACTCTTTCGATTCCGCCGGGTCCATCAGGCGGATGACCGAACCACGGGCCTCCATCTTCTCGACGAACTCTTCGTTGGCGGTGGCGGTTGCCAGCCAATCGCCCCACTTGGCGGCGATATCGTCGGGCAGGTCGTCAGGCCCCGCAATCCCGGTCCAGCCCACAAGCTGCGCCAGCGCGGGCTTGTCCAGATCGGCGGAGGTCGGCGCGTCAAAGCCCGTTACCGGCTCGGCGGTCGTCACCAGCAGCGGACGCATCTGGCCATTGGCGACATAGCCCGCCAGCGCCGAAGAGTTGGTGCAGATAAAGGTCGCCGTGCCATTCAGCACCGCCGTCGCCGCCGCACCGCCGCCCTTCAGCGGGATATGGGTCACGGCTTCCAGCGGTTTCTCGACGCCGAATTCCTTCAGGATCATCGCGCCCGAGATATGCGGAAACGACCCGACACCCGACGAGCTGTAGGTCACGCCGCCTGCATTCACCGCCGTGATCAGGTCATCGATGGACTTGATGTCAGAATCCGCCTGAACCGCACAGGCGAGCGGGTTGATCTCATAGACGCCGACAAAGCGGAAATCATCGAGGGTGTAGGGCAGGGTGGCCTTCATCGCCGGGCTGACCGAGTGAGAGCCGACCCGGGCGAACAGCATCGTATAGCCGTCGGGCTTGGCATTCTGGACCGAAACCGAGCCGGTCGCCCCGCCCGCACCGGTCTTGTTGACCATCACCAGCGTGCCGCCAACGGCATTACCGAGGGGTTCGGCGATGGTGCAGGCCGAGATATCCGTGGCACCGCCGGGACCGTAGGGGATCACCATCGCGACCGGCCGTTTCGGATAATCAGCATCTGCCGCCGCATAAGGCGCACCCAATGCGAGCGTCGCCGCGAGGCATTTGATCAGTGTCTTCATTGTTCTCTCCCAGATTCATTGTCAGTTTTTAATTGGCCGAACGCCGGACAGGCGATCGACGGCAGTACCGTGAGGGCGTTCGTCAGATGTCTTGAAACTCCCCTTCCCCAAGGGTCACCACGCCATCGCCTCGCGCGCAAGCAGCAAGAGTCCCGACACGAACATCATCACCACCAGCAACCGCCGGAATTGAGTGTCGGTTAGCCGCTTGAAGGTCCAGAGGCCAGCCTGTGCCGCGATCATCGTGGCGGGCAGGGCGACCGCCATTGTCAGCAGCGTCTCGCGCCCATAAGCGCCGTTCCATGCCAGCATCAGCGCCGACAGGCCCAGCACGACGACGTTGAAGGGTTGCAGCACCGCGCGCGTCTGCTCTTTCGGCCAGTCGCGCATTGACAGCCACATGGTCGGCAGCGCCCCCGACAATCCGGCAATCGCCCCCAGAATGCCGCTGACAAAGCCAACCCCCGAATCTACCACCGGCGTGGGCCGGGACAGGCTCGGCAGCGTCCCCCGCAGGGTGAAAAATCCGCCATAGGCGAGCAGGAACAGCGCAACGACGATCTTCAGATGATCCGCGTTGATCCGCTCCAGAATCTGCAACCCGATGGGGATGCCGACCAGCGCGGGCAGCAAGAACCGCAACAGGCGCGGCCACTCTATCGCGCGCCGCACGACGATCACGCCCTGTATCCCGCTGACCACCGACATCGCAAGCACCACCGCGACGGCCTGCAAGGGCGGCATGACCTGCAACCACCAGCCGAGGGCAAAGAGCGCGGTGCCAAACCCTGCCAGTCCGTTGACGAACCCGCCAGCGGCTGACCCGAGCAACAGGAAAAAGACGAATTCCATCGACAGCATCCGCGATCATCCGATCACTTCGTCGCTGCGGTCATCCGTCTCGCCATAGCGTTTCAGAACCGCCGGTTTCGTGCCCTCATAGACCCGGTGCAGATTGGCGGCGATCTTGGCGTTCTCGCGCTCGAACAGGCATTCACCCGTTTTGTCCGAGGCGACGATGAACGGCCCCATATTGTTACAGCGCAGCACCCACATTGCCTGCGCCAGCCCCAGTTCCTCGTTCCAATGCACCGCCTCGACATTTTCGACCCCGCGCCCGAGCAGCGCGCCGGTGCCATAGCCGACCGTGGAGAGATAAATCGCCCCGCGCGGCACGAAATGCTCCTTATAAGTCGCGGAGTTCATGCCGCCCTTGCCGATGATCAGCTTTGCGCCCGACTTGTCTATCCATTCGGGCAGCCATTTGGCAAAGCGAAACGACGCCGTCGCCGTCACCGCGCCCATCTCGAACGATCCATCGGCGTTGATTCGCGCGGCGGGCGAGCAATGGAAATTCGCGGCACTGTCCCGGGGCAGCTCCATCGGGATATTGGCCTTCTCCTCCAACGCCCGCATGTAAACACCCTCGCGCGCGGTATACATCAACCCGTCAAGATAGACGATGTCCCCCAGCCGCAACTCAGCGAGCGCCTCGGTCGTGGGCGTGGTGGACAGGCGGATTTTGCGAGGGGCTCTCATTCTGCCTTACCCCTTTTCTTAGCGCTGTAGTTGGCTGCAAGCTGTCTTGGCGCAGGTGATGTGGGTATGGCTGTCATTCCAGCTGTCCTCGATGGCTCCGGCGGCTGCGCCGCCCGCATCGCCGCCCAGGATC
>CALGNO010000012.1 GCA_937958625.1 uncultured Neomegalonema sp. | reverse complement strand
GCCCCGGTCGCCTCGGCAACATACCCGCGATGGTCCAGCATCATCGCATCGCTATAGCCCTTGGCTTCGGCGGCGTGTTTCGAGAGCGTGCAGATCATGTAAAGACCCGCCGCCTTTGCCTCGAAGGGTGCGGTGTTCGGGGCAGGGCGTTGCCACTCGGCAATGTCGAGGCGGATGCCCTTCGCGCTGTCATCGAACATCGCGGGCCAGGGCCAGACCGCAATCGCGACGTGGATCTTGTTGTGCTGGGCCGAGACGGCCATCATCTCGGACCCGCGCCATGCGACCGGGCGGATATAGGCGTTCTCCAGCCCGCTGGCGGCGAGGGCCTCGCGCTTTGCCGCCTCGATCTCATCGATGGTGTAGGGGATGTCAAAGCCGAGGATTTTCGCGGATTTGAACAGGCGCTCGGTATGCTCGCGGCTCTTGAAGATTTCGCCGGAATACGCGCGCTCGCCTTCGAAAACCGACGAGGCATAGTGCAGGCCATGGGTCAGCACATGAATCTTCGCATCGCGCCACGGGATCAGCGCCCCGTTGAACCAGATTTGACCGTCGCGGTCGTCGAAGGGGATGATTTCCATGTCCCTGTACCCGTCTTGCGAAATTCTAAAAGTTGCGCGACCGGCTGTGCCGCGCTCTTTTTGTTGCGAAACGAGTATCGGTGCGATAGATTTATGTCAACATCGCTGACATAAATCGTGATCCGAGTTCCATGCCTGCACCGACTGCACCGCTGACACTGGCTTCGGAGGACGAGGCAACCGCGCCGCCGACGGATGCGATGCTGCGCGAGGGGGCCGAACTGATGTTCTTCGGCTATCGCTCGTTTACCCGTGATCCTGATCAGATCCTTGCCGAGCGCGACTATGGCCGCGCCCATCACCGGGCGCTGCATTTCATCGGGCGGCAACCGGGGATTAGCGTCGCGGGCCTGCTCGATATTCTCGGCGTCACCAAGCAATCCCTCGCCCGGGTGCTGAAACCGCTGGTCGATCACGGGCTGGTCGAACAGCGCGTCGGCACCAACGACCGGCGCAAGCGCCTGTTGTTTCTGACGGACGAGGGCAGGGCGTTCGAAGAGCGCTTGTCTGACCCCCAGCGCGCGCGCCTGCTGCGTGCCTTTCGCGAGGCGGGGCCGGAGGCGGTGGACGGGTTTCGCCTCGTCATGACCGCAATCATGGATGCGGATGAGCGCAAGCAGGCCAATGCGTATATGGACGGAGCAAAAGCGCGATGAGCGAAACACCGCATATTCTGATCGTCGATGACGATTCCCGCATTCGCGGTCTGCTCAAAAAGTATCTCAGCCGCAATGACTATGTGGTCAGCGAGGCGCGGGATTCTGCCCATGCGCGCAAGTTGCTGGACGGTCTGATCTTCGATCTGATCGTGATCGACGTGATGATGCCGGGCGAGGACGGGTTCGCCCTGACCAAGGGCCTGCGCCAGACGATGGACACGCCGGTCATGCTGTTGACCGCGAAGGGCGATGCCGAGGACCGGATTGCCGGTCTGGAATGCGGTGCCGATGATTACCTGGCCAAACCGTTCGAGCCGCGCGAGTTGCTGTTGCGGATTTCCGCCATCCTGCGCCGGTCGGGCGAGCCGGTGGTCGAAGCCGCCGAGGCGGAACTGCCCCGGATGTTGTCCCTCGGCCAGTGCCGCTATGACGTGAATCGCGGCGAGTTGTGGAAAGGCCAAGACCCCGTGCGCCTGACCACGGCTGAATCGGCGCTGATGCGCTTGCTGGCGCGGCAGGCGGGGGAACCGGTCAGTCGCTCGGACTTGCTGGCGGAGGTCGGCGGGGGCGAAGAACCCAGCGCTCAGGAGCGCGCCATTGATGTGCAGGTCACGCGCCTGCGCCGCAAGATCGAAGAAAGCCCGCGCGTGCCCCGCTATCTGCAAACCGTGCGCGGTGCGGGGTATATGCTGGCCCCGGACTGACGGCCCAGCATCGAGCCGCGCAGGCATGGCGATGCCGCCCGGCGCGGTTCCATCCTGGCGGTCACACGAACCGGTTGACCAGATTTTCGAGGATTTCCTGACGGCCCGAGCGCGGCTGTGGGTCGAGATTTTCGTCTAGGACCATGGCCGACAGCGTTTCCAGATTTCCGTCCAGCATGGTTTTTGCGCGCGGGGTGTCCCAGCCCGCATAGCGTTCGGCGCGGGCCGCCTCCAAGCTGCCGTCTTCGATCATGGCGGCGGCGGATTTCAGGCCGCGGGCGCAGACATCCATCGCACCGATATGGGCGGCGATCAGGTCTTGGGGATCGAGGGATTGCCGTCGCAGCTTGGCATCGAAATTCGTGCCTCCGGTGGTGAATCCGCCCGCCTTGAGAACCTCGTAATAAGCCAGCGTCACTTCGGGGACGTTGTTGGGGAACTGGTCGGTATCCCAACCGGACTGATAGTCGTTGCGGTTCATGTCGATGGAGCCGAACACGCCGAGCGCCGCCGCGAGGGCGAGTTCATGTTCGAAGCTGTGTCCGGCAAGAATCGCGTGGCCCTGTTCGATATTGAGCTGGACGTCGTTCTCCAGCCCGTACCGCTTGAGAAAGCCGTAACAGGTCGCGACGTCGAAATCGTATTGGTGCTTGCTCGGTTCCTGTGGCTTCGGTTCGACGAGGATCGCGCCCTTGAAGCCGATTTTGTGCTTGTGCTCGACCACCATGGTCAGAAAGCGGCCCAGATGGTCCAGTTCTCGGCTCAGATCGGTATTCAGCAGGGTTTCATAGCCCTCGCGCCCGCCCCAGAGGACATAGTTCTCTCCCCCTAGCCGGTGGGTTGCCTCCAGACAGGCTTTCACGGTTGCGCCTGCATAGGCGAAGATGTCGGGGTCGGGGTTGGTCGCCGCGCCGGACATAAAGCGGCGGTGCGAAAAGAGGTTCGCCGTCCCCCAGAGCAGGCGGGTGGATGCGGTCTGCATCTTCTCGCCGATATAGTCGATGATCGACTCGAAATTGTGCAGGCTCTCGGCGAAACTCGTGCCCTCGGGGCGGATGTCGGCTTCGTGCCAGCAAAAATACGGCACGCCGAGCAGGTCGAACATCTCGAAGGCGACATCGGCTTTCAGTCGGGCGCGGCCCATGTCGTTCTGGGGATGCCAGGGGCGTTCGAACGTCATGCCCCCGAAGGGGTCGCCGCCCTCCCACGCAAAGCTGTGCCACCATGCGACGGCAAAGCGCAGGTGGTCTTCCAGCCGCTTGCCCATCACCACCGCATCGGGGTCGTAGTGGCGATAGGCGAGGGGGTTCGTGCTGTCAGGCCCCTCAAAGCGCACGCGCTCGATGTCGCCAAAGAAACCGGTCGTCATGTCAAAATCCTTTCAGCACAGGATAGGCCGCACGGTAACGCGCATAGGCCTGTTCGAAAGCGTCGTTCAGGGTCGGGTCGGGCAAGATCGTCTCGGTGATTGCCGGGGGCGCACAGACTGTGGCCGGATCGAGCGCGCCATCGGCAAGCATCCCCAGCCGCGCCGCGCCCAGGGCCGCGCCGAGATCACTGTCGGCTCCGACATCGAGAGGGATGCCCAGAACGGTCGCGAGACAGCGCAGCCAATAGCGCGAAAGAGATCCTCCGCCCAGGGCCAGCGCCCGGTCGACACGCCCGCCCGCAGAGGACAGCGCGTCGAGGTTGTCGCGAAAGGCGAAGGCCACGCCCTCCAGCACGGCTTGTGTCAGGGCCGTGCGGTCATCCGCGTGGGACAGGCCCACAAAAGCGCCGCGGGCATGGGCGTCGTTATGGGGCGTCCGCTCGCCGCCGAGATAGGGCAGGAACAAGGCCCGCCCCGGGGCGCGCAGGTCGCTGCCCAACGCCCCGGTCAGGCTGTGTGCCTTTTCGTTCAGGGCACCGCCGAGCCAGTTCAGGGCGTCGGTCGCCGCGAGGATCACGCCCATCTGATGCCATGTGCCGGGCAGGGCATGGCAAAACGCATGGACCGCGCTTTCAGGCAGCGGACGAAAGCTGTCATTCGCCACAAAGAGCACGCCGGAGGTGCCGATGGAGATAAACGCGTCGCCGTCCCGCGCTACGCCCGCGCCGATGGCCGAGGCTGCATTATCACCGCCGCCGCCAGCGACCACGACGCCGTCGGGCAACCGCCAGCGCGCTGCCAGCGCCGGGCGCACCGTGCCGGATACGGCAGAGCCTTCGACGAGGCGGGGCATCCGGGCGCGGGTCATGCCGCTGGCCTCCAGCAGCGTATCCGACCAATCCCGCGCCGCGACGTCGAGCCATGATGTGCCCGATGCGTCGGACATGTCCGACACATGCTCGCCCGTCAGCCACAGGCGCAGATAGTCCTTCGGCAGCAAAACCTGAGCGGTCTTGGCGAATATCTCGGGCCTGTGCCGCGCGGCCCAGAGCAGTTTCGGTGCGGTAAAGCCGGGGAAGACGATGTTGCCGGACAGATGCCGGAAATCGGGATTCCCGTCGAGTTCCGCCGCCTCGGCATGGCTGCGGGTATCATTCCAGAGGATGCAAGGAGCCAGCGGCGTGTCGCTGTCATCCAGCAGAGTCGCGCCGTGCATGTGGCCGGATAGTCCGATGCCGCGCAGGGTGCCGAGCGCAGCGGGTGCCTCGCGAGCCAGAGCGTCGAAAACGCCCTCGGCGGCGGCGATCCAGCCTTCCGGGTCTTGCTCGGACCAGCCGTCCTGGGGGCGCGACACATCGAGGGGCGCGCTCGCCCGCGCGATCACCCGCTGTTCCGCGTCGATCAGCAATCCCTTGAGGCCCGATGTTCCAAGATCGAGACCCAGCCACGTCATGACGCGATTCCGGCCAGTTCTTCTGAAGTTGCGGCACCGGGGCCGGGTATCGCCCCCGGCGGACATTTGCCGAGGATGATCATGCCGAGGACTTCATCCTTGGTGACGTCTTCCACGCGGGCGGAGCCGACCAGCTTGCCGTTTTTCATCACCGACAGGCGGTCGGCGAGATCGAAGACGTCGTGGATGTCGTGCGAAATCAGGAAAATGCCCAGACCGTCGGCCTTCAACTGTTGGGTCAGTTCAGCCACCTGGGTCGTCTCCTGCGGCCCGAGGGCGGCGGTGGGTTCGTCCATGATCAGGATGCGCGCGTTGAACAGCAGGGCGCGGGCGATGGCCACCGACTGACGCTGGCCGCCGGACAGGGCCTTCACCGGTTCCTTGAAGCGCTTGAAGTTCGGATTGAGGCGATTCATGACGCGGCGGGTTTCGGCCTCCATCGCGCCATCGTCCAGCGTTCCCCACCGTGTCAGCAACTCGCGGCCCAGGAAGAGATTCGCCGTGGCATCGACGTTGTCGGCCAGCGCGAGGGTCTGGTAGATCGTTTCGATCCCGTAGGCCTTTGCGTCGCGCGGGTTGTCGATTGTGGCTTCTTTCCCGTCGACCATGATGGTGCCCTGGTCGCGCCGGTATGCGCCGGACAGGATTTTGATCAGCGTCGATTTTCCTGCGCCGTTGTGACCGAGCAGGGCGACGACCTCGCCGGGATGGAGGTCGACCGAGACATCCTCGACCGCGTGCACCCCACCGAACGAGATCGAGATGTCCTTCATCTCTACAAGCGCGGTCATGCTGACCTCCTGCGATAAACCGTGTCGAGCCAGACAGCGAAGACAAGAACGATGCCGACGACGATGCTTTGAAGGGGGGTGTCGATGCCGATCAGCACCATGCCCGATTGCAGGGATTGCATGACCACCGCGCCGAGCATCGCGCCGACGATCGTGCCGACTCCGCCGCCGAGGGACGTGCCGCCGATGACCGCCGCCGCAATCACGAACAACTCGTCGAGCGTGCCCTGGGCGTTGGTCGCGGCATTGAGGCGCGCGGTCGATATTGCCGCGCCGATTGCGCAGAGCGCGCCCATCAGCGCGAATATCTTGAGCGTTATCCAGCGGGTGTCGATGCCCGCAAGATCAGCGGCCTCGGGATTGCCGCCGATGGCAAAGACATAACGACCGAACCGGGTGCGGGTGGCGATCAGGGTCATGACCACGCCGACCACGAGGGCGATGATCACCGGAACCGCAAACCCGTGGGAAATGGTCAGACCGCCCTCGGGAATCGCAATCCCTTGTGCTTCGGCATAGCGTTCTGCGACCCGCCGCGGCCACGGATATGCGTTCGCCACCGCCGCCGCGCCCAGCGCAAAGCCGCAGCCGCAGATGGCCAGCAGTGCCTCGGCCCAGATCGGGCGTTTGGGGAATCCGAAGCGGCTGCGCTGCATTCGTCCGTTCACCAGCACGCCGATGATGCCGAGGCAGATGATCCCCGCGACGATCCATGTCCAGGTCTCGCCGATTGACCCGACCGTGCCGCCGCCGATCAGCCGGAAGGTCTCGTCCATCGGGGCGACCGTGCGCCCTGACGTGACCCACCACGCCGCGCCGCGCCATGCCAGCAAGCCGCCGAGGGTCACGATAAAGGCGGGCACGCCGAGATAGGCAATCACGTAGCCGTGGAAGGCACCGACCGAAATGCCGATCACCATGCCGAGCGCAAGCGCCAGAATCCACGTCATTCCGTTGTCGTAGCCGATAAGGGGTGGCAGGAACTCTGCCTGCACCACGCCCATCATCATCGCCGTGAACCCCAGGACCGAGCCGACCGAAAGGTCGATATGCCGGGTCACGATGATCAGCACCATGCCGGTCGACATCACGGCAATGGACGAAGCCTGAACGCTGAGATTCCAGAGGTTGCGGGCGGTCAGGAAGACGCCGCCCGAGGCAATATGGAAGCCGATCCAGATCACGAACAGCGCAGCGACCATGCCGATCATGCGCGTGTCGATCTCCGCCGATGAAATGAGGGCCCGTGGCGTCGACCGGGGGGGAGTCGCCATGATTGAGTGCTCCAGCGCGGGAAAAAGAAAAAGATCAGGTCGGTGACGGCCCCGTCACGTTGTGAAAACATTCACCGGGAGAGGTAAAAGGGCCGATTCAGGTGGCCGCGTCCGCGTTACGACGGTCGGGCGCTTGCTCACCCCTGACGAAGGGGCAGTGCGCGTGTGTCGTGGGGGTGCCGGGGGTGTCGACTGGTTCAGGCGGACCCCGAGGGGTCCGCCCGGTTCAGAGATTAGTCGCAAGCGTCGACTGATCCTGCTTCAACGCCCTGACAGAGGGTCTCTTTCGCAATCCAGCCCGCATCGACGACAAGATCGAGATTGTCGCGCGTGACCGGGATCGGCTTCAGGAACAGGGAGGTCATGGTCACGCCCTTCGGTCCGCCCGAAAACTGCGTCGAGCCGGGCACATCGCTGATGTCAGCGCCGCTGGCCATCAGGAAGGCAATCGTGCCTGCCGTTTTGCCGAGGTCGCGTGCGTCTTTCCAGACCGATACGGTTTGCGTGCCGAGGGCAACGCGGTTGAGGGCGGCGTGATCGCCATCCTGCCCCGAAACCGGCACTTCACCGTCGAGACCCTGAGCGGCCAGCGCGGCCACAACGCCGCCGGCGGTGCCGTCGTTCGATGCGATGACGGCATCGACCGCGTTGTCGTTGGAGGTCAGGATCTGTTCCATGTTGCGCTGGGCGTTGGCGGGCAGCCAGCCGTCGGTATAGGCCTCGCCGACATTCTTGATATCGCCGCTCTCGATGGCCGCGCCAACGATCTCAAGCTGACCGGAATGCAGGAAATCTGCGTTGGGATCAGCGGCAGAGCCCTTGATGAAGACGTAGTTGCCGGTGGGCTGTGCGTCAAAAACGGCCCGGGCCTGCATCCGGCCCACTTCCTTGTTGTCGAAGGTCAGGTAGAAAGCATTCGTGTTTTCAATCAGACGGTCATAGCCGACAACCGGAATGCCCTCGTCCACGGCCTTCTGGATCGCGGGGCCGATGGCGTCGGAATCCTGTGCGAGAATGATCAGCGCGTCGGCACCGTTGGCGATCAGCGCCTCGATGTCCGTCAGCTGCTTGGCTGCCGAAGACTGTGCATCTGCGGAGATGTAGGTCGCGCCGAGTTTTTCGAGCGCGCCCTTGATGGCTGCCTCGTCGGTCTTCCAGCGTTCTTCCTGAAAGTTGGACCAGGACACGCCAACCGTGACCTCGGCCATTGCAGGGGCGGTAAAGAGCATCGCGATGCTGGTCGCAGCGATCATGCGAAATTTCATAGAAAATCCTCCGGTTCACAGGCCTGTTTGAATTTTTATTCGGCCTTAGGAGCATGAGGGGTGACAGACGTTTTTATCTATGTCAATCAGTTATTGACGTACGATAGTCAAAGTTCGTCGCCAGCAAGTTGGGCACTTTATGAGAAGCACGAGAACGGCAATCGTTGCGTCGGTTGTGATGGCGGTATCCTTTGCTGCTGCGGCTGCGCCGCCCTGGAGTGAGCGCGTGGTGACGGAGCCGTTATCGCGGGATGCGGCGCTTGCGCTGTCCGCTGCTGAGTTGCGCGAGCATGGCGCGCGGCTTTTTGCGGGCAAGTTCACCGATGCCGAAGGGCGTGGGCGTCCGATGTCGACCCAGGCTATCGTTCCGACAAAGCGGCGGCGGGCGGCGCGGGCCGCGTGGCAACGTCTTTCGGGTCCCGATGCGGGGGCCTGCGGGTCTTGTCATAACGAGCCGGTGCTGGGCGGCGCGGGCGACTTTGCGACCAATGCTTTTGTCTCGGAGGGGTTTACGAATCCCGATTTCGATACGCTCGATCCGCAATTTTCCAACGAGCGCGGCACCAATCATCTTTTCGGGGCGGGCTTTATCGAGCTGTTGGCCCGGGAGATGACAGTGGAGTTGCAGGCGCAGCGACGGGCGGCGTTGAACCGCGCGCGTGCGACGGGCGAGCCGGTCAAAGCGCCCCTGCTGACCAAGGACGTCGCCTTCGGCACCCTGATAGCCTTTCCCGATGGCACGGTGGATGTGGCGAGGGTCGAGGGCGTTGACCCGGATTTGGTGGTGCGTCCCTTTGGCCAGAAGGGCGTCATTACCTCGCTGCGCAACTTCACCATCAATGCCGCCAATGCCCATCACGGGATGCAGGCGGTCGAGCGGTTCGGGGCGCGGTGGACCGGTGAAGCGGATTTCGACGAGGACGGCGTTGCCGACGAACTGGGCACCGGCGATGTCACCGCGCTGACGGTTTTTCAAGCCAGCTTGCCGCCGCCCGCCGGTTATGAGCCGGAAAACCCTGCATGGCGGGCGGCGGCGGCGCGCGGTGCGCGGCGGTTCGAGACGATCGGCTGCGCCAGTTGTCACCGCCCGACCCTGCCGCTTGAAAGCACGCTGTTCACGGACCCGGGACCGTTCGATTTGGCGGGCACCCTGCGCGCAGGGGATGCCGAGCCGCTCGCCGTTGATCTTGCGCCGCTTGCCGAGGCGGCGGGTTTTGCGCGCGACGAGGCGGGGCGCTGGCTCATTCCGGTTTCGAGCGATCTGAAGCGGCATCCGATTGCCGACGAACAGGTCGCGGCGCTTGGCAACGAGCTGTTGGCGCAGCGGTTCGTTGCGGCGGATACGTTTCTGACCGCCGAGCTGTGGGGCGTGGCGGATACCGCCCCCTACGGTCATCGCGGCAACCTCGATACGTTAGATGCGGCGATCCGTGCCCATGGCGGGTCCGGGCGAAAGGCGCGGGATGCCTATGCAGCCCTGAGCGATAAGGCCAGAGACGACGTGATTGCTTATCTGCGCACATTTCGGACCGCACCGTGAGGGCGGTTCTGCTGTCGTGCCTGTTCGGTGTCGTTTGCGCCCAAGCCCATGGCGCCGAAATTCCGCGCATGGTGCAGGAAACCGAGTCCGGTCTGTCCCATGCTTATGAGGGGCCGTGGGAGTTTTTCGTGGGCGGCGGGGCGGCTGCCTTCGACTGTAACGGCGACCGGCTACCGGACCTTGCCATTGCGGGCGGCGCGAATCCGGCGCGGCTATACGTCAACCGTTCGGTGGCGGGCGGGCCGCTGCGCTTCGAAGAACGGCCCCTTGGCCTCGATGATCGGCGCGCGCGCCGGGCCTTGGGGTTTTATCCGATAGACATCGACAATGACGGCCTGCGCGATCTGGTCATGCTGCGCGAGGGGCGCAACCTGTTGTTACGCGGCACCGGCGATTGCACGTTCGAGCGCGCGGGGGCGCAATGGGGCTTTGACGGTGGAAGCGCGTGGAGCGCCGCCTTCGCCGCCCATTGGGAAGCGGATGCGCGCCACCCGACCCTTGCATTCGGCAATTACGTCGACCGTTCTGCCCCCGGCTCGCCCTGGGGCACCTGTGAGGACGGCGTGTTCTTGCGCCCGAGGGCAGGGGAGACGCCGGACTATGCCGAGCCGTTTGCCCTTGCCCCCGGTCACTGCGCCCTTTCGATGCTGTTCACCGACTGGAACAATTCCGGCGAGGTCGCCCTGAGAATTACCAATGACCGGCAGTACCATCTGGAGGGCGAAGATCAGCTCTGGCGGGTTGACCCTGAGAGGCCGCCGCGCCTTTACCGGCGCGGGGATGGCTGGCGACGGCTGCGCATCTGGGGTATGGGTATTGCCGAAGCGGATCTCGACGCCGACGGACGACCCGAATATGCTATTACCTCGATGGGCGACACCAAACTGCAAGGGCTGGACCCCGACGAGGATGACGACTTGCCGACCTATGCCGACATCGCCTACGACCGCAAAGCGACGGCGCACCGCCCCTATGCCGGCGGCGACCATCGGCCCTCCACCGGGTGGCACGCCGAGTTTGCGGATTTCAACAACGATACGCTGTTCGACCTGTTCATCGCGAAGGGCAATGTCGAAGCGATGCCCGATTTCGCCGCCTTCGATCCCGATAACCTGCTGCTGGGCGATTGGTCGGGGGATTTCGAAGAAGCCGGAGAGGCGGCGGGCATCGCGCTGGACCGGCGGGGCCGGGGCGCGGCGGTGGCCGATTTCAACCTCGACGGTGCCCTCGATCTGGTGGTCGTCAACCGGGGCGACGCGCCGAGCGTCTTTCGCAATACCGGCCCCGTCGGCGCAGAGACGGCGGGCAACTGGCTGATGATCGACCTCGACCAACCCGGCGTCAATCGCGATGCCATCGGCGCGCGGCTTTCGGTGCGGATCGGCAAGCGCACGCTGGAGCGCCGAATTGCGGTGGGCGGCGGCCATGCCTCCGGCAGCGTCGGCTGGGTTCATCTGGGCCTAGGTGTCGCGGAGCGCGCGCGGGTGCGGGTGCGCTGGCCCGACGGGGACTGGAGCCACCCCTACGAGGTTTTCGCGAACAACTTCGTCGTGATCGATCGCGGGGCACCTCGGGCGAAGTACTGGTATCCGCCGGAAGCCGAACCATGACGCGCCGTGCGACCACCCACGACGTCGCCCGCGCCGCCGGCGTCAGCCTGTCAACGGTCGACCGGGTTCTCAACGACCGCATCGGCGTGCGCGAGGGCACGCGGCGGCGGGTGCAAGAGGCCATCGACCGGCTAGGCTATCGCCGGGATGCCGCCGCCGCCGCCCTTTCGCGAGATACGTTTTACCGGCTGTTGTTTCTGCTGCCGGATCGCGGCTCGACCTTTATTCGATCCATCGCTCCGAAGCTGAGGGAAACTGCCGATGGACCCGAGGGGATGCGCACCGAAATTCACACGATCACCGTGCCGATGCTCGACGCGCCCAGTCTCGTCACCGCCCTCGATCAGGTCATGCCGGACGCCTATGACGGCGTCGCGCTGGTCGGGACCGACGCCCGCATCGTGCGCGATGCCATCGACCGGGCCGTGGACCGGGGCGTGCATGTGGTAACGCTGGTGTCCGACGTTCC
This sequence comes from uncultured Neomegalonema sp., assembly GCA_937958625.1. Taxonomy (GTDB): domain Bacteria; phylum Pseudomonadota; class Alphaproteobacteria; order Rhodobacterales; family Rhodobacteraceae; genus JAHDDY01. The sequence goes on along the minus strand of CALGNO010000012.1, from coordinate 3,673 downwards.
CGGTTCGCGCCGCGAGCACTATGTCGGCATCGACAATGTTGCCGCCGGGCGCACGGCAGCCAGCCTTTTGGGGCGCTTCATCGGCACGGAACCCGGCGCCGTTCAGGTTGTTCTCGGCTCAAGGCAACTGCGCGACCACATCGAACGCCTGTTTGGGTTCGAGCAGGTGCTCGGCACGGAATTTCCGCATCTCGACCTGCTTCCGGTGATCGAAGGCTTCGAAGATAACGACCGGACGGCAGAGGCGTTGCAGGCGCGGCTGGCCTCGTCCCCTGACCTTCGGGGTATCTATATCGTCGGGGGCGGGAAGCAGGGCGTGCTGTCGGCATTGCGCGCGTCCGGCCCGCCCTCGCTGATCCGTGTCGTCGGTCATGACGCGACGCCCCATGCGCGGCAGGCCTTGATGGAAGGGTATTTCGACGCCGTTCTCAATCAGGACCCCGGCCACGAAACCCGAAGCGCGGTGCGCGTGCTGAAATGCCTGATCGACGGAACCCCCATCCATCAGGATCAGGAGCGCATCTGCATCGACATCTTTCTGCGGGATAACCTGCCATAACCGGGATGCCGTGAAGACGGGTCGTTGTGACGACGGGATGTTCTTTTGCGGTCGGAGGTCAGCCTTCAGCATCATGCCGACGCGCCTCGCGCTTGAATATGAGCGCGAGATCGTCTTCTTTTGTTGGCACGCGTTCGATGAAAGGGGCGAAATCACCGGCTGTGCATCAGCCGACACTATGCAACACGTCATCCGCCCCGTCATAAGCAACGCTATATCCACAGCCTGCCAGGAGAACCCATGTCCCTCTACGAGATCATCGAACCGGAATTCGGGCGCTATGTCCTCAAGAACGCCCACCTGAAACAGCACGCGACCGGGTTCGACTGGGTCGAGGGGCCGGTCTGGATGGGTGACGCCGATTGCCTGTATTTCTCGGACATTCCAAGTAATCGCATCCTGCGCTGGAATGATGCCGAGGGCCTGTCAACCTATCGCACGCCGTGTAACTATACTAACGGCCATACTCGCGACCGACAAGGGCGGCTGGTTAGTTGCGAGCATGGCGCGCGGCGGGTCACACGCACCGAAGCGAATGGCGATATTACTGTAATTGCTGATACTTACCAGGGTAAGCGGCTGAACTCTCCGAATGACGTGGTCGTGAAGTCGGACGGCTCGATCTGGTTCACCGATCCGCATTACGGCATCGGCAGCAACTATGAAGGCTTTGCCGCCGAGCAGGAAATCCCCTGCCACGTCTATCGCGTTGACCCGGCTACGGGAGAGATCGTGGCGGTTGCGACCGATTTCGATTGCCCGAACGGCTTGGCATTTTCCCCAGATGAATCAAGGCTCTACATCGCGGAAACGGCCCGTATGTACGATCCCAACCCGAATAAACGCATCCGGGTCTTCGAGGTAAACGAGGATAATTCACTCAGCGGCGGCGGCGATTTTCATGCGGTCAGTCCAGGCGCTTCGGACGGAATGCGCTGTGATACCGACGGCAATGTCTGGACCTCCGCCGGTGACGGCGTTCATTGCCTCAGCCCCGAAGGCACGCTGATGGGCAAGATCTATGTGCCCGAACTCGTGTCGAATATTTGCTTTGGAGGTCGGGCCAAGCACCGCCTTTTCATTACCGCGACAACAAGCCTTTATTCGATTATCCTGAACCGGTCGGGAGCGCAGCAGCCTTGACCGGGGCTTGCGCTCAACCATCTGATCTGTAAGAGCTTACACGATATCGAAAAGGAGCCGACCATGACCAATGCCGCCCCTGTCGCGCGTAACCGCCTTTATTCGTCGACCGCCGCTGTTCTGGCGCTCGGTGCCCTGAGCGGATGCAGCTATTTCGACCGCTCGTCCGAGCCGACCTACGAACCGCGCCCCGCTGCGACGCAGCCAACCTATCAACAGCCGATCTACGAGCAGCCGACCGCGACGACCTTTGCGATTGGCGAGGAAGACGGCGGCTATACGACCCAGCCAACCGATAATTTCGCGACGACCCTTGCCGTGGGCGAGGAAGACGGCACCGGGCCGATCCCCGTCGAACCCAATGGCGGTATCGGGGACGGCGCAGGACCGATCCCGAAAGTCGAGGGCGATTTCGAGCGGGTCTATATCGACGAGCCGTCGAGCGGCGGCGCAGTCACGACCTTTGCCATCGGCGAGGAAGATGGCGGCGGCATCCAGCCCCCGACTGTGCAGGGCAACTTCGAGCCGGTCTATATCGACGAGCCTGCGGGCGGTTTCGGTGGCGGCGCGACGACGCTGGCCATCGGGGAAGAGGGCTGATCCGGCCCGTCTCGCGATGCTGTTGATCGCGGGGGGCGAGGCCGACCCACAACTCGGGCGCATGATCGCCCGAGCGAAGGCGCGCAACTTGCCCCTGCGCACGATCTTACACGGCGAGGGCGGTGGCCTGCGTCTGGAATGGGATTTAGCCGGGGGTGTCCTGCGCTGCGACGGCGAACCGGTCGCGCCGACCGGGGCCTTCGTTCGTCAAGACGTGTTCCGGTTTCTCAGCACCAAGCGCCAGATCGACCGCGATGACGCGCGAAGCTGGAAAGTGATGCTCGACGGCTGGCTGTGGTCGCATCCCGAAATCCGTCTGTTCAACCGCAACTTCGCCCTCAAGGACGCGATGAACAAGCCGTTGGCGCTGGTCTGGGCGCGGGAGGCTGGGCTGCCCGTGCCCGAGACCGTGCTGCATTCTTCCGTAGCGGTGGCCGAGGCTGCGTTGGGCAAAGCGCCGGTTGTCTACAAGCCTGTTGGCGGCGGCGATATGTGCCGCGAACTCGATACCGAGGCGCTGGGCAAAGTGCCGGACCCGCACCTGCCGCGCCCTTATATCTTTCAGGAAAAGCTGGTGCCGCCGGAAATTCGGGTTTTCCGGGTCGGCGAGCAATTCTTTGCCTTTCAGATTGAAGCCGACGCCCTCGATTACCGCACCGTGGGCGGCGCGGCCAAGGTGACGCAGGTCGAGCCGCCCGCTGAGGTTCTGGATGGCCTGCGCGCCCTGACCGATCGCATCGGCCTGACCTGGACCGCCGCCGATTTCAAGACCCGCGATGCCACTGGCGAACTGGTGTTTCTGGAAGTGAACTCAAACCCGATGTTCGCCGCCTTTGATCACGCCAGCGAGGGGAAGTTGGTTGACGGGATGCTGGATTGGTTGCTTGGGAAGTAAGCCCCGCATCCTCAGAAACGCGTAGTGGCATCCGGGCAGCAGATCGACGTCACCGCGTCACCGGATACCCCTCCCACGGCCTGACGGTCTTGAGCACCAGACTCGACTGCATCCGTTGTACCCCCGGCAGAGCCGACAACGCGTGGCGGTGGACGCGTTCGTAATCCTCTGGCCCGCGGGTGGCGATGCGCAGCAGATAGTCGAACGCGCCGGTCATCAGGTGACATTCCACGATGTCAGGCGAGGCGCGCACGGCTTTTTCAAACGCCTCCATCGTTGCCGCGCTCTGAGATTGCAGGGCGACCTCGACGAAGAAATCATGGCTATAGCCCAGCGCCTTCGGGTCCAGCACAGCGGCATAGCGCCGGATCGTGCCGCTTTCTTCCAGCATTTTGATCCGGCGATGCACGGCGGAAAGCGACAGGTTCACCCGCTCGCCAATCTCCGCCGCAGATGCGCGGCCATTGCGCTGAAGC
>CALGNO010000011.1 GCA_937958625.1 uncultured Neomegalonema sp. | reverse complement strand
CAACTGGGTTTACCAGGAAACCGTGCGCCGCGCCGTTCTGGACTGGATGAACTCCAAGGAAGGCCACCGGGAGGCGATCCTCGACCCCAATCTGATCTTCGCCGGTGTCGGCACCGCAATCCGCGACGAGCGGGTGGTGGTTGCGATGCTTTTCGGGCGGCGATAGGCCCTGCACAAAGCATCAAGGCCAAGACCGGCGCGCCGGGATAAATCGCTACAGTCACGGATATGCGGGCTCCAGCCCCAGCATTTCGTCCAACTGTCGTCCCAACCAGCCATGGGGGATGAAATGTCCGCCATTGTGGACATCCAGAATAACATCCCCCTCGGCGCAATCCCACCGATGACGGTCGAAGGATAGCCATTCGACGATCTGGTAGCGGCCTTCATCCGTCGCCGCCCCGCATCCCAGCCGGTCGCGCCATAGCCTGACCGGGTGCAACCCATCGCCATCCGGCCCGAAGGGAAAGTCCATCACCCTATCCGATGTGCCGTGCACGTGGCGCACCACGGCGGGGGCCTCGGCACAGGTCTCCGACTGGCGCAGGGTGCCCGCCACGGCAAAGAGCGCGCGAATGTCATTGCCGCTCTCGCAGACAAACCGCCAAGCCATGGCCGAGCCAAAGGAATAGCCGGAGACGAAGAGGGTCTCCCGGTCCACCGGATAGCGCCGCATCACGTCCTCCAGCACCGCCTCGGCAAAATCGACATCCTCGCGCCCGCCCCGGAACCGCCAGGTCTTGTGCAGGCCGTTCGGGGCCACCAGCAAGACGCCGCGCCGCCTTGTATGCCCCGAAATCCGCTGATGCTTGACCGGCAGCTTGCCCGTGCGCGCCCAGCCATGGAAATGCAGCATGACGGGCAGGGGCGAGACCCCGTCCCAGCCATCGGGTTCGCGGACGTGATAGGATCGCTCGCCCACGGCGCAGGGCGTGTCGATATGGCAGGGGTTGCCGGGCAAGGCCGATTCGACTGCGGCGGCATCGGTGGTGATAAGGGCGAGGACGAGGGCAAGGAGTCTCATCGCTCTTTCGTGCCCCGTTCGCCCGCCCGTGTCACCTCACGCCTGCGCTATCGTATCACCCGCGACAGCACAATTTGCGGCGCGGCCCCCTTTTCCGGTATAGAGACGCGCGTTCCTCCCGAACCCGTCTGGACATGCCATGAGTGCCACCGCCGCGCTGACCCCCGACCTGCTCTAATGCACTCATACCAGTGGCAGGAGTAATAGGTTGATACGTGCTTTTGCGCTCCTGATTGCGATACAGTTGGCATTCGCATCCCCCTCCGAAGCTTCCGATCTCTGCATACTCCCAGTTATTGGCAGCGAACCGATCTTGAAGGTCGAGGAAAGACAACCCTATCGGTTGGCACGAACCCCTGTCGTTATCCCGGGTTACACGGGCCTGATCGTCAACGCGGGCAATCGTCACGAACTATACGAGATAGACGGTCACACGTATCGGAAGATCGAAGATGAATTTCCCCATGTCTGGGGAAGGGCGTATCAGCATAGGATACATATTCTCCCTCATGGCGATGCCATCGGACTTGGAAATAAGCCATGGCGCATTTATCACCTTCGCGCGGGTACCAGCGATTGGCGTCCCTTAGCGGGGACCGAGCGTTATACACGAGCTGTCTTCGACAACGGGAGCGGTGATCTCTACTTTAAGAATAGCGAAGGTCGACTGTTCCTCCGAAACGCAGACGGGCACACGGCGGAAACAGGACCAATGCCGTCGCATAACGGTATCAAGTTTCCACTCAGCGCGATCAGAACTGTCCCTGAGTTGAACGGCACGCTCGCAATCATCGAAGTCTTTGATGACTTCCGTAAACGCGGAAACGAACTCTGGTTTCGTCCCTTTGGCGGCGACTGGGCAATGGTCACTGTCGATTTACCGGATCAACAAAGTCTCCCAAAAGACTTTGGCACGATTGAAGTGGATAAATCACATCATCTGCTGCGCCTATTTCATGACGGCTGGCGAACACCGCCACTCTTGTTCGATATAGAGAGCGGCCACCCCGCTTTTATCAAGACAGCTCCGGCAGGCAGATGGGCACTCCATCCGGGAAGTGAGACGTGGTTTGGATGGGGTGGCTCGGAATATCAGCGGCTGAAGAAATCCGCATATATGTTTTTCAAAACGCACATCACACCAAAACCGCCAACAGCCTACATTATACAACGTGGATTTATCGAAGCTGATGAAATCGAGGGCTTGGAGCCACCGTCATCAATATTGAACGATGCAATCAGCTACGATTTGCGGCCCGCTCTGTCTGCTCAATTTGGGCCGATGCTGATCCGGACGGACAACGGCATCGCCGCCTTCGATGGCGAAACAGTCCGCGAAATCCCGTCTTTAAACCATGATCGTATCGGGGAGCTTCCAAAAATAATGAACTTTGGCGATCGGATTATTACTCAATCAGAGAAAGGCGTCTTTCTGCTGGATAATAGCCTTTTCGCAGAACGGGTTGACACCTTTCCCATAGCAAGACCGTGGCCACATGAAGTTTCCATCAATTACTTGTCGGGCGCGGAAAAATATATCGTTGTGGATCGCGAGACGAGAGAGATTTTCGAATCGTCTGATATGCGCGACTTCACGCGGATCGACACCGATGCAAAGATCACCAAATTCGTCGCCGCGTTGCCTGATCGTGACGGTGCTTTGCTTGTTGGAACCGACATGCTTTACACGCTTGAGACGCGGTGTCCCGGCGACGAATGACGAAACCGCAGCACAATTTGCGGCGCGGCCCCCTTTTCCGGTATAGAGACGCGCGTTCCTCCCGAACCCGTCTGGACATGCCATGAGTGCCACCGCTGCGCTGACCCCCGACCTGCTCGCCCTGCCCCGTAAAACGGCGGCGGCGCAACCGAACCTGATCGGCATGACGCGCGAGGCCCTGCGCGCGGCGCTGATCGCCGCCGGGGTGCCTGAACGTCAGGGAAAGATGCGCGAACGGCAGGTCTGGGCGTGGCTCTATGAACGCGGCGTGCGCGAGTTCGATGCGATGTCGAACCTGTCAAAAGACCTGCGCGCGACCCTCGATGGCCTCTACCGGATCGAGCGGCCCGAAATCGTGACCCGGCAGGTCTCGAAGGACGGCACCCGCAAATACCTGCTGCGCATCGAGGGCGGGCACGAGGTCGAGGCGGTCTATATCCCCGAAGAAGATCGCGGCACGCTCTGTGTCTCAAGTCAGGTCGGCTGCACGCTCACTTGCTCGTTCTGTCATACCGGCACGCAGACTCTGGTACGCAATCTGACCGCCGGGGAAATCGTCGGCCAGATTCTCATCTGCCGCGACGATCTGGGCGAATGGCCCGAGGAAGGCGCGACGAATGCGGGCGACAAGCGCCTGCTGTCGAATATCGTGCTGATGGGCATGGGCGAGCCGCTCTATAATTTCGACGGCGTGCGCGATGCCATGAAGATCGCCATGGATGGCGAGGGCATCAGCCTGTCGCGCCGGCGCATCACCCTGTCGACCTCGGGCGTCGTGCCTCTGATCGCGCGGGCGGGCGAGGAAATCGGCACGATGCTGGCCATCTCCCTGCACGGCACCACCGACGCGGTCCGCGACACGCTGGTGCCGATCAACAAGAAATGGAATGTCGAGACGCTGATGCAGGCGTGCCGGGACTATCCGCGCCTGTCGAACTCCGAGCGGATCACCTTCGAATACGTGATGCTGGACGGGGTGAATGACAGCGATGCGGACGCCAAGCGCCTCGTCAAGCTGATCGAGGGCATCCCGGCAAAGATCAACCTGATCCCCTTCAACCCGTGGCCCGGCGCGCCCTATCAGCGTTCAAGCTGGGAGCGGATCGAAGCCTTCGCCGAGATCGTCAACCGCGCCGGATACGCCTCGCCGGTGCGCACCCCGCGCGGTCAGGACATCATGGCCGCCTGTGGTCAGCTCAAGAGCGAGACCGAGCGGGCGCGGAAGGCGCGCCCCTCTGAAACGGTCTGAGGCCGGGGACGATGCGAATTCGATATAAGTCATCCTCGGACTTGATCCGAGGATCTGTCGATACGGGGAGAGACCCTCGGGTCAGGCCCGAGGGTGACAGTTTTCGGCGGCTTTCCCTAGCGGTCGCCATCGCCTTGCTTACCCAACCCGCCCTCGCCGGACGCGGGGCGGAGGGGGCGATTGAGCATGAATTGGCCGCGCCCTCCGGGGCGTTGGCGGGGCATGAACCGGCGGGGAAGAATCGCGGGTTTTCGCTGCTGCTGGTCTATGATGCCGAGGCGGGGGATGCGGAGGCGCAGTTTGAACTGGCCTGGGCCTATGACAAGGGCATCGGCACCGACGAGGACAATGCGCTCGCCGCCGAGTGGTACGCGAAATCCGCCGAGCAAGGCTATGTCTACGCCCAATTCGCCATCGGCTGGATGCACGAGAAGGGCGTCGGGGTGCCGGTCGATCATATCGAGGCAATCCGCTGGTATTTCTCCGCCGCCTCGCAGGGCCATGCGGATGCGCAGTACAACCTCGCCTATAAATTCGACAAGGGCATCGGGGTGCCGAAAGACGACCGGGTCGCCTTCGACTGGTACCTGCGCGCGGCTCAATCCGGCGACCGCGAGGCAAAATACGCTCTCGGCCTGCGCTATGATGACGGGATCGGCGTGGCCGAGGATAATGAAGAGGCCGTGCGCTGGTATACCGAGGCCGCCGAGGCAGGCATGGCGCAAGCCCAGAACAATCTCGGCGTCATGTATGCCACCGGCGAAGGCGTGGCCCGCGACGAGGCCGAGGCCGTGCGCTGGTACACCGAAGCCGCCGAGGGGGGCGAGTCGGAGGCGCAGGACAATCTCGCCCGCGCCTATGACAAGGGCAATGGCACCGAGGCCGACAAGGCCGCCGCGCTCGAGTGGTTTCGCCGCGCCGCCGAGCAAGGCAATGCCGATGCGCAATTCTCGCTCGGCTGGGCCTATGACAGCGCCGATGGCACGCCCGAGGACGATGACGAGGCGGTACGATGGTATCGCGCCGCCGCCGCGCAGGGGCATAAGCGGGCGCAATTCAATCTCGGCTGGATGCATGAGCATGGCGAAGGGGTCGAGGCCGATGCGGGCGCAGCCCTCGACTGGTATGAACAGGCCGCCGTGCAGGGCGATGGCGATGCGCAGCTTAATCTGGCGCTGATGTATCAGTTTGACGAGCGGGTCTCGCAAGACCTGCGCCTCGCGATCCGCTGGTACCTCGCCGCCGCGGCGTCGGGCAGTGCGCTGGCGCAGAATAACCTCGGTTATTTCTTCGATGCGGGCGAGGGTTTGCCCGAAAACGACGCGACGGCAGTGGAATGGTACCAGCGCGCCGCCGAAGCCGGGCACCGGCTGGGGCAATTCAATTACGCGCTGAAGCTGGAACAAGGCGACGGCATCGCGGCGAACCGGGACGAGGCGATGCGATGGTATCGCAAGGCAGGCCTGCAAGGCGAGCCGGACGCCCGCTATCGCCTCGGATTGTTGATGAGCGAGGGCGATGCGCCCGATCTGGCCGGTGCCCATGCGTGGCTGATGCTCGCCGATGAGAGCGGTCACGCAGAGGCGGCGGGGGCGCGGGCAAATGTCGAGGCGGCGATGGGCGCGGAGGGGCTGGCCGTTGCGGGTGAGCGGCTCGCCGCGCTGCGGGGCGAGATGGAGTGAAAAATGCGCTGCCCCCGGCCTTGAGCCGGGGCAGCATGTATCAGGGCGACCGCATTCCTTGCGCAAACGTCGCCACATCGGCCAGCGCCGCGCCATCCAGCCCCGTTTCGAGACCCAGCGACTCCATCAGGGCAACCACCGCCTCGGTCGCGACATTCCCCTGCGCCCCCGGTGCATAGGGACATCCGCCAAGACCCCCGACCGACGCATCGAACACACGCACGTCGCGCTCGAGGCACAGGCGGATATTGTCCAGCGCCCGCCCCCGCGTATCGTGGAAATGACCGGCGAGTTGCGCGGCGGGTATCTCGGCCAGCACCGCATCCAGCATCGGCCCGACCGTCTCCGGCACCGCCGCGCCGATGGTATCGCCGAGGCTGATTTCATAGCAGCCCATCGCCAACAGCCTGCCCGCAACCCGCGCGACCTCGGCGGGGGCGACCGGGCCGTCATAGGGACAATCGGTGACACAGGAGACATAGCCGCGCACGGGCAGGCCGCGCTCGGCGGCGACCTCCATGACCGGCGCAAAGCGGGCGAGACTCTCTTCGATGGAGCAGTTGATATTGCGGCGCGAGAACCCCTCGGAGGCCGAGGCGAAAATCGCGACCTCATCGGCGCGCGCCTCTATCGCGCCCTCCAGCCCGCGCAGGTTCGGTGTGAGGGCCGCATAAGACGTGCCCGGGGCGCGGGTGATCCCGGCCAGCACCTCTGCAGCATCCGCCATTTGCGGCACCCATTTCGGACTGACGAAGCTGGTCACTTCTATCTTTGAGAACCCGCACGCCGAGAGACGATCCACCAGCGCGATCTTGTCGGCGGCGGCAATCATCCGCGCTTCGTTTTGCAGCCCGTCTCGCGGGGCCATTTCGAAGAGGGTTACATCAGGCATTACGCCATCGCCGCCATCAGCTCGCGGCCCACCAGCATCCGGCGGATTTCGCTGGTCCCCGCGCCGATCTCCATCAGCTTTGCGTCCCGGAAGAGGCGCGAGACCGGCGTTTCGTTCATGAACCCGGTGCCGCCCATCGCCTGCACGGCCTGGTGCGCCACGGTCATCGCTTCCTCGGAGGCATAAAGCACACAGGCCGAAGCGTCCTGCCGCGTGACCCGGCCCCGGTCGCAGGCCCCGGCCACCGCGTAGACATAGGCGCGGGCGGAATTCATCTTGGTGTACATGTCGGCAATCTTGCCCTGCATCAGCTGGAAATTGCCGACCGGCTGACCGAATTGCTTGCGCTGACTGACATAGGGCATGACCTCGTCGAGGCAGGCGGCCATGATGCCGGTGCCGATGCCCGACAGCACCACGCGCTCGTAATCGAGGCCGGACATCAACACCTGCACCCCGCGCCCCTCCTCGCCCAGCACATTCTCGAAGGGCACATCGACATCCTCGAAAACCAGCTCGACGGTGTTCGACCCGCGCATCCCCAGCTTGTCGAAATGCGCTGATTGCGAGAAACCGGGCATGTCCTTTTCGATCAGGAACGCGGTGATGCCCTTCGATCCGGCCTCGGGGTCGGTCTTGGCATAAACGACCAGCGTGCCCGCCTCGCCGCCATTGGTGATCCAGTATTTCGTGCCGTTGAGGACAAAGCGGTCATTGCGTTTTTCAGCGCGCAGTTTCATCCCCACCACGTCGGACCCCGCCCCGGATTCCGACATCGCCAATGCCCCGACCCGCTCGCCGCTGATCAGGGCAGGCAGGTATTGCGCCTTTTGCTCCGGCGAGCCGTTCAGGGCGATCTGGTTCACGCACAGATTTGAGTGTGCGCCATAACTCAGCGAGACCGACGCACTGGCCCGCGCAATCTCCTCCACCGCGATGACATGGGCGAGATACCCCATGCCTGCGCCGCCATGCTCCTCGGGCACGGTAATGCCGAGCAGGCCCAACTCTCCCATTTCGCGCCACAGCGCGGCGGGAAAGGTATTGTCGGCATCAACCTGCGCCGCCAGCGGCTTGACCCGCTCCTGCGCCCAGCCATGGACCATCTCGCGCAGGGCCTCGATTTCCTCGGGGTGGCCGAAATCCATGCTTGCGGTGAACATCGCTCTCTCCTTCTCGCGCGGCGCAGGACCATGGGTAACCGCTGGCGGCGCGAAGGCAAAGACCACGCGCAGTCGATTTTTGCGCGGCGGTCCCCTATCTTTGCGCAATGACCAGTGCCAGCCCCGCCTCCACCCCCGCGTTTCGGCAACGCCTTGCCGTGTTTCTGGACCGTGCCGCCGTGCGGAATTTCATCCTCGGGGTGATTCTGTTCAACGCGGCAATCCTGGGGTTGGAAACCTCCGAGGCAGCGATGGCCTATGCGGGGCCGTTGATTCTGACGCTGGATGTGATTTGTCTGGGCATCTTCGTGATCGAGATCGTGCTGAAACTGATCGCCCATGGCACACGGTTTTTCCGCGATGGCTGGAACATCTTTGACTTTCTGATCGTGGCGATTTCGCTGGTGCCCGCCTCCCAGGGGCTGAGCGTGCTGCGCGCCCTGCGCATTCTGCGGCTGCTGCGGGTTTTGTCGGTTGCGCCGTCCCTGCGCCGGGTGGTCGAGGGATTGGTGAATGCCCTGCCGGGTATGGGGTCGGTCTTTCTGCTGATGGCGCTGATCTTCTATATCGCGTCGGTGATGGCGACCAAACTGTTCGGTACGGCCTTTCCTGAATGGTTCGGATCGCTGCCCCGCTCGGGCTATTCGCTGTTTCAGATCATGACCTTGGAGAGCTGGTCGATGGGCATCGCCCGCCCGGTGATGGAGGTCTATCCCTATGCGTGGATGTTCTTCGTGCCGTTCATCATGGTCACGACCTTCGCCGTCGTGAACCTGCTGGTCGGCCTGATCGTCAATTCGATGCAGGACGCGCATCATGCGGAATCGAGCGAGAAAACCGATACCTATCGCGACGAGGTGCTGAACCGTCTGGTCGAAATCGAAACCTTGCTGAAGGCGCGCGATGAAGGTCGCAGGCCCTGATCGCGGGGCGCCCTGCCAGGTTGCGAACTTATGGGGCCGCTATTAACCACCCGGTGACTCAGTTGCGGCACTCTCATGCGCAACGCCGGGTGCGAGTCGCGCCATGGCGAGCCACAAGAATGAGGTCGCTGCAATGCCCCGTCTTCTCCCGCGCCGCCCTTTGGCCTCCCTGCTGCTGGTCGGCACCCTTGCCGGGTGCGGCTCCGTGGACAACACGTTGTTCTCGGCTGACAATACCTTCTCCAACTTTCCGGGAGAGCGGCCTGCCTCCACCACCCAGGGCGGCAAGGCAAACAACCAAAAGCGCCTGGCCAAGATCGACGATCCGCGGGTCTTTCTGAACACGGCAGCCGAAATTGCCGAGCAGCAGAAGAACTACAAATCCGCCGCCGGAAACTGGGGCCGCCTTTATGCCCTCGATCCGAAAAACGTCGAATACGCCCAGAAAACCGCCGAGAACATGCGCTATATCGGTCGCTATGAAGATGCCGAGCGCGTCCTGCGACAAGCGATGCGCGATACGCCGGGGAATTTCGAACTGTCCGAAGAACTGGCCAAGACCCTGATCGCCTCGGGCCGTCTGCGCGAAGGCGCGGCGAGCATGACGCAACTGGTCGCGACCCCGGGCCTCAGCCCGAAACAGGTGTCGAGACTGCGTTCCGCCATCGGCGTTGCCTTTGACCGCGCGGGCAGCCACGACGAAGCACAGGCCAGCTATGACCTTGCCCTGAAGGCCGACCCGCTGAACGGCATCGCGATGAGCAATCTGGGCCTCAGCTATGCGCTGAGCGGTAATCTCGACAAGGCGGAACGCACCCTGCGCGAGGCACTGATTGCACCCAATGCCAGCATTCAGGTTCGGCAAAACCTCGCCATGGTCCTCGCCCTTCAAGGGGACAATCGCGGTGCCGAACGGCTTGCGAAACAGGATTTGCCGCCGAAAATGGCATCGCGGACGATCAATTATTACAGCAATATCGGCGACCAGAGCGACATCTGGCGCGACGCCTCCGGGCAATGATCCGATCCCGTGGCGAGTGATCGCCACGGTTTACCCCGGTGCGGTGGGCGCAGCGCATTCACTCAGACGAAGATGAAATCATCCTCGCGCAGCGCCCGAATGTCCCACTGATCCGGGTCGAAATTCAGGAAGTTTCCGTTGCCGAAATCAATCGCATCGGAGAACTCGGACCCATCAATCGCATCTTCGACCGCATCGAAATCAGCCGCGATGCTCATGGAAATCTCGATGACGTCTCCATCGTCGTCGGGGAAAAAGTCGGTGATCAGCACATCGCCGCCCCGATAGATGAAGGCATCCGCGCCCGCACCGCCGGTCAGGTTGTCGAGGCCCCCGCCGCCATCCAGCCGATCACGGCCAGCGCCGCCGAACAGCGTGTCATCCCCGGCCCCGCCGAAAAGATCGTCCTCGCCGTCACCGCCATCGAGGAAGTCGAAGCCGTCGCCGCCCCTCAAAATATCGTCGCCCGTACCGCCAAGCAGCTCGTCACGGCCCTCGTTGCCCTCAAGCACATCATTGCCTGACCCGCCGCGCAGGTCGTCATCGCCATCCTGTCCGCGAACCGTATCGTTTCCGCCACCGCCGGCCAGGGTATCGTTGCCCGCATTGCCGTTCAGGACATCATCCCCGGCATTACCGCGCACGAGGTCATCCCCGGCCCCGCCGAACAGCGTGTCGCTCCCGGCATCGCCGAACAGCGTATCCTCGCCGGTGCCGCCGCGAATCGTATCGGCCCCGTCACCGCCAAAGATCAGATCATCGCCGCTGCGCCCGCGCAGGTCATCATCGCCGCCAAGCCCGACCAGTAAATCGGCCCCGGTGGTCCCGAACAGCATATCAGCCCCGGCAGTGCCCGACGTGCGGGTGTCGACGGTGCCCTCGAACCGATAGGCAACCGTGTCCACGGCAAAGCTGTCGCCACCGATTTCGAGCCGCTCGATACCGATCAGCGTGTCATCACCGTCCTCCGAGAACGCATACGTCCGACCGTTGTCGAGGGTAACGAAGCGGTGGTCACTGCGCGTGCCCTCGTAGAGCGCCGTATCAGTGCCGCCGCCGCCCTCCAGCACATCATCACCGCTGGATCCGCGCAGGCGATCATTGCCGACCTGACCAAAAAGGAAGTCATCGCCCGACCCGCCCAAGATCAAATCATTACCCTGGCGTCCGAACAGCATGTCGATGCCACCAAACCCGCGCAGCACATCATTGCCCGACGTGCCGGTCAGGGTTTGGTCCGTGGAGTCACCGTCGAAAATCGCCATGGTCGTTGCCTCTTGCCAGAATCATGAAATGATAATGAATCTGTCTCGCAAGCCATTGTGGCGAAAAAATACCGTGAATTCAGGTGTCTGGAGACAACCGCAAGGTTGCCTCCCCTGACTGTCAGACGTGAATCGCCCCGTCGCCGCACGCCATCGCCGCCTCGCGCATGACCTCGGAGAAGGTCGGGTGGGCATGACACGTGCGCGCGACATCCTCGGCGGCGGCCCCGAATTCCATCGCAACGCAGTATTCATGGATCAGGTCGCCCGCTCCCGGCCCGATGACGTGGACGCCCAGAATACGGTCGGTCTGCTTATCTGCCAGCACCTTCGCAAACCCGTCGGTCGCGAAATGCGCCTTGGCGCGGCCATTGGCGGCGAAGGGGAACTTGCCGACCTTGTAGTCGCGGCCCTCGTCCATCAGTTGTTCTTCGGTCTGGCCCACCGAGGCAACCTCGGGGTCCGTATAGATCACCGAAGGGATGACGCCGTAGTTTACGTGGCCATGCTGTCCGGCGATATGCTCGGCCACCGCGACGCCCTCATCCTCGGCCTTGTGCGCCAGCATCGGTCCCTTGATGACATCGCCGATGGCATAGATGCCCTCGACATTGGTCTGCCAGTGGCCGTTGGTCTCGACCATGCCGCGATCGGTAACGGTCACGCCTGCCTCTTCCAGTCCCAGCCCTTGGGTAAAGGGACGGCGGCCCGTGGCGAGCAGGACGACATCGGCATCCATGGTCTCGACACTGTCATCCTTGCGGTTTTTATAGGTGACGGTAAGTTTGTCGCCCTTCTCCACCTTCTGCACCGCCGCGCCGAGGGTGAATTGCAGGCCTTGTTTGGTCAGGATTTTCTGGAACTGCTTGCAGACTTCCAAATCCATGCCGGGGGTAATCTGATCGAGATATTCGATCACCTGCTCCTCGGCACCCAGCCGCCGCCAGACCGAGCCAAGCTCCAGCCCGATGACACCCGCGCCGATAACGACCAGCTTTTCCGGCACCTTTTCCAGCGTCAGCGCGCCGGTCGAGCTGACCACGCGCTCCTCGTCCACCTCGACGCCGTTCAGGGGCGCAGGTTCAGAGCCGGTGGCGATGACGATATTCTTGGCATTGTGGGTGGCGCCATCGACGGAGACCTTACCCGGCCCCTCGATCTTGCCCCAGCCCTCGATCCAGTCGACCTTGTTCTTTTTGAACAGGAATTTCACGCCGCCGGTCAACTCGCTGACCTGAGTGGTGCGGAACTGCTGCATCTGGCCCATGTCGATCTTGGGTTCGGCGATGATACCCATCTTGCCGAAATGCCCGCCAGCCTCGGCATAGAGGTGCGATGCGTGCAGCAGCGCCTTGGACGGAATACAGCCGACATTGAGGCACGTGCCGCCCAGCGCGCCGCGCCCTTCGACGCAGGCGACCTTCATGCCGAGTTGTGCCGCGCGGATCGCGCAGACATATCCGCCGGGGCCGCCCCCGATGACGATGAGATCATAATCGGCCATGAATTCGGTCCTCGGTCTGACAGGGTACGGGTATTGTCTAAGGGGTTTTAGGATTGCTCACAACAGCGCCTGCACGATCATATAGGCCGTCGCGAAGAACCCGACGCCCCAGATGGCCGAGCGGAGCAGGCCGATGGCGACGACATAGGCAGGCACATAGAGAACCCGCGCCGCCACAAAGACCATCGCGGCGATTTCCGTTGCCCGGGTCGACGCCTCGCCTAATGTGACGACAACAACGGCGAGGGTGAAGAACACCAGCGCCTCGATCATGTTATTGAAAGCGCGGTGCAGCCGACCCGCCGCCCCCGTCGGCTCGCGCCGCTCATCGCGTGGACCGCCGGTATAGGCAGGGCCGAGTTGCAGGTTCACGGCAACCGCCATGGCCGCAAACTGCACCATCAGGATCACCCCGGCCCAGCCGAGCATCTGTACCTCAACCGGCATCGGCATCCTCTTCGGGTTCGGGCAACCACAGGTCGCCGAGGGGAAGCGGCACCGCGTCAAAGGGCGCTATCGCCGCATCGCCATCGCCGCCATGGGCCGCGATCAGGGTCCAGCGCCCCCCGGTCAGCTCGAAGACCTCGAGGGTTTTCGCCAGCGGGTCGACGAGCCACAGATGCCGCACACCCTCCTCGGCATAGACCGGCATCTTCTCAACCCGGTCGAGGCGCGCGGTGGAGGGCGACAGGATTTCACAAACCCAGTCAGGCGGAATGGTCAGGTCGGACCAACGACGCGGAAATTCGGGCAGGCGCTCCTTGCGCCAACCGGCCATGTCAGGAACCAGCGTGCGATAATCGCGATCCCGGAATTGCAGTTCGGGTTCCGGCACGATCCACCAGCCTCCAGGACCGCCGCGCCCTCGCTGAAAGGGTGGCCGAAGTACCTCGCCCAGCGCGCCAGTGACCTCGGCATGGGCAGGAGCCGGTTTTGCCTGAAGATAGAACACCCCATTCACGATCTCAGCAACCCGACCTTCGGGGGCATCGAGAACATCCTGATAGGTTACGGGCCGATCAATTTCTTTATGCACTTTCATCGGGCAGCCTCCATAGCCTCAAGACTGCCCGATGCTGCACAAAATCACAAATCCATCAGCAGACGGCGGGGGTCTTCCAGCGCCTCTTTGACCCGCACGAGGAAGGTCACGGCTCCGGCGCCATCGACGATGCGGTGATCGTAGCTGAGCGCGAGATACATCATCGGGCGGATTTCGATCTTATCGCCGATGACCATGGCGCGTTTCTGGATCGCGTGCATTCCGAGAATGCCGGATTGCGGCGGGTTCAGAATCGGGGTGGACATCAGCGAGCCGTAGACCCCGCCATTCGAGATGGTGAAGGTGCCGCCCTGCATTTCGGCGATGGTCAGCTTGCCGTCGCGGGCCTTGACGCCGTATTCGCCGATGGTCTTCTCGATTTCCGAAAAGCCCATGTCCTGAGCATCGCGCAGAACCGGCACGACGAGGCCATTTGGCGTGCCCACCGCAACGCCGACATTGCAGTACTGCTTGTAAACCACATCGGTGCCGTCGATCTCGGCATTGACTGCCGGGATTTCCTGCAAGGCATGGGTACAGGCCTTTACGAAAAACGACATGAAGCCCAGCTTCACGCCGTGCTTCTTCAGGAACAGGTCTTTGTATTCGTTCCGCAATTCCATCACTGCCGTCATATCCACCTCGTTGAAGGTGGTCAGCATCGCGGCGTTGTCCTGGGCCTCTTTCAGGCGGCGAGCGATGGTCTGGCGCAGGCGGGTCATCTTTACCCGTTCCTCGCGCGGTGACTGATCGGCGGATGCGCCGCCGGCACTGGCGGCGACGGCGCTGCCCGCAGCGGCGGCCTTGGCGACGTCTTCTTTCATGATGCGACCATCGCGGCCCGTGCCCTGCACGTCATCGCGGGAGAGGCCCTGTTCAGCCATGGCTTTCTTGGCCGAGGGCGCGTCTTCCACATCACGGCGGGCGGCACCATCGGAGGGCGCGGTACCGCTGGCGGCGGCTTCCTCGCGCGGGGCGGTACCGCTGGCGGCGGCTTCCTCGCGCGGGGCGGTGTGAGCGGCATCGCGCTTTTCGGCGGCGGCATCGCCGCCCGAACTTGCGCCGCTGCCACTATCGCCCCCGGCGCTGGCACCCGCCTCGACATAGGCGAGCAAGCCATCTTTCTCGACGGTATCGCCCTCGGCGGCGACGATTTCTCCCATGGTCCCAGCGGCGGGCGAGGGCACCTCGACGGTGACCTTGTCGGTCTCCAACTCGCAGAGCATCTCGTCAGCCCTGACCGCGTCACCCGGTTTCTTGAACCAGGTCGCCACAGTCGCCTCGGTTACAGATTCGCCCAGGGTGGGTACGCGCACTTCCGTCGCCATATCGTCGTTCCTTCATCTCGGTCGCGCGGGGCGCGTTCTATATCCGTGGCGCATGACGCGCTGTTTCGAGGCCGCTCAGGTTTCGGGGTCGCTCAAGGCTTCATCGACCAGTTTTTCCTGCTGCGCCTTATGCTGTGACGCCAGACCCGTCGCGGGGGAGGCCGCGGCGGCACGGCCCGCATAGCGCGGGCGTTCATGGGTGGCACCGATCCGATTCAGAACCCATTCGATATTGGGCTCCATGAATGTCCAGGCCCCCTGATTCTTGGGTTCTTCCTGACACCAGACGAATTCGGCCTGCTTGAACCGGCCAAGTTCTTTCATCAGCGCCATCGCGGCGAAGGGATACATCTGCTCGACGCGCATCAGATAGACGTCGGTCAGGCCACGCTCGTCGCGCTCGGCCAGCAGGTCGTAATAGACCTTGCCGGTACACAGGACGACGCGCTTGATCTGCTCGTCTGCCACCAGCTTGATATCCGATGAGCCATGCTGCGCATCGTCCCAGAGCACCCGGTGGAAGCTGGACCCCTCGCCGAACTCTTCGATCTTCGAGACGCATTTCTTGTGGCGCAGCAAGGATTTAGGCGTAAACAGGATCAGCGGCTTGCGGAAGTCGCGATGCATCTGTCGCCGCAGGATGTGGTAGTAATTCGCGGGCGTCGTGCAGTTGGCCACGATCCAGTTTTCCTCCGCCGAGGATTGCAGGAACCGCTCGACCCGTGCCGAAGAGTGTTCCGGTCCCTGCCCCTCGTACCCATGGGGCAACAGCATCACCAGACCGGACATGCGCAGCCATTTGCGCTCGCCGGAGGAGATGAACTGGTCGATCATGATCTGTGCGCCGTTGACGAAATCGCCGAACTGCGCCTCCCACAGCACCAGCGCATTCGGTTCGGCGAGGGTATAACCGTATTCGAACCCAAGAACGGCATATTCCGACAGCATCGAGTCGATGACTTCGTAGTCGGTATCGCCCTTGATGTGCTTCATCGGATAGTGGCGGTCCTCGGTCTCCTGATCAATAAAGGCCGAGTGGCGTTGCGAGAACGTGCCGCGGGTACAATCCTGGCCCGACAGGCGCACGGGAAAGCCCTCTTCGATCAGCGATGAGAACGCCATCGCCTCGGCGGTGGCCCAGTCAAAGCCCTCGCCGCTTTCGAACATCTCCTTCTTGGCCTCGAGCTGACGCGCCACGGTGCGGTGGATGTTGAAGCCCTCGGGCACGGTGGTCAGGGTCTTGCCGATTTCGCGCAGCAACTCCGCCGGATAGCCAGTCTCGCCGCGCTGATATTCGCCGCGCCCGGTGCCCTTGCCGGACCACTTGCCGTCCAGCCAATCGGCCTTGTTGGGGCGATAATCCTCGGCGGCGTCGAATTCCTCTTGCAGATGGTCGCGGAACTCGGTCTTCATCGCGTCGATGTCATCGGCGGTCAGGACGTTTTCCTTGACCAGACGCTCGCCATAGATCTCCAGCGTCGTCGGATGCTGCTTGATCTTCTTGTACATCAGCGGCTGGGTAAACATCGGCTCGTCGCCTTCGTTATGCCCAAAGCGGCGATAGCAGAAGATATCGATCACCACGTCCTTTCGGAACTTTTGCCGGTATTCGGTGGCGACCTTGGCGGCGTGGGTCACGGCCTCGGGATCGTCGCCATTGACGTGGAAAATCGGCGCCTCGACCATCAGCGCGATGTCCGACGGATAGGGCGAGGAGCGCGAAAAGCGCGGGGCGGTCGTGAAGCCGATCTGGTTGTTCACAACGATATGAATCGCGCCGCCGGTGCGGTGACCGTTGAGGCCCGACAGGCCAAAACACTCGGCCACGATGCCCTGCCCGGCAAAGGCCGCATCCCCGTGCAGCAGCACCGGAATAACCGAAGTCCGATCCGCGCGGTCGCTTTTTTGCGCCTGTTTTGCCCGCGCCTTGCCCAGAACGACCGGATTGACGGCCTCCAGATGCGAGGGGTTCGCGGTCAGCGACAGGTGAACCGAATTGCCGTCAAAGCTGCGGTCGGAGGATGCCCCAAGGTGATATTTGACGTCGCCGGACCCGTCTACATCTTCGGGCTTGAAGCTGCCGCCCTGAAATTCGTTGAAGATCGCCCGAAACGGCTTGGCCATCACATTGGCCAGCACATTCAGGCGGCCCCGGTGGGGCATTCCGACGATGATGTCGGTCGCGCCCAGCGCGCCGCCGCGCTTGATGATCTGCTCCATGGCGGGCATCAGGGCCTCGCCGCCGTCGATGCCGAACCGCTTGGTGCCGGTATATTTGACGTTGAGGAATTTTTCGAAACCTTCGGTCTCGACCAGCTTGTTGAGGATCGCCTTGCGGCCCTCGGGGGTAAAGCTGACTTCCTTGTCGCGGACCTCGATACGTTCTTTCAGCCATCCGGCCTCTTCAGGGTCGGAGATGTGCATGTATTGCAGGGCAAAGGTGCCGCAATACGTGCGCTTCACGATGGCATCGATCTCGCGCATGGTCGCGCTTTCGAGGCCAAGGACATTGTCGATGAAAATGGGCCGGTCCATGTCGGCTTCGGTAAAGCCATAGGTTTCGGGGCGCAGTTCCGGCGCGCTCTCGACATTGACGATGTCAAGCGGATCGAGGTCGGCAGCCAAGTGGCCGCGATGGCGGTGGGCACGGATGAACATGATCGCGCGGATCGAGTCCACCGTCGCCTCGCGGACCTCGGCGGCGCTGGGGGCCTTGCCCTCCTTTGCGGCCTTATCCTTCACCTTTCCAGCGACGTCCTTGGTGTCGGGGATGGCGTCCCATTGCCCATCGAGCGCCGCGACCAACTCACCATTGGCGCGCGGGGGCCAGTCCTCCCGGGTCCAGCTTGGCCCGGCGGCATTGGCAGAGGGATCAGCCTCCGCCTCGTCCATCCCTTCGAAAAACGCCCGCCACGCCGCGTCCACCGACGACGGGTCTTTGGCATAATTGGCGTATTGCATTTCAACCCAGGCGGCATTCGCGCCCTGCAGGAATGAAAGCTGGGCGAAAGCGTCGTTGCCGGATGCCCGGCGCGCGTCTGATGTGCTCATGTCAACCGCGCGGGGCCGCCCCCGCGTGCTCCTGGTGCGAGTCAAGCGACGGGCTGGGCCGACACCGGATTCTTGGCGACGACCGGGCAGAAGCCCGTGATTCGTTTTTGGTTTTAACCTAAGTCAGACGGGGTGAACACAGGGCGCGTACAATGTGAACGATTATTGCGCGCGATAGGCCGCGCTAACCCGAATTGCCGCACTTCCGAGGCTCTTCGCTTCAGGGTGAGGGCCGCCGGATCGAAAGCCGCACACAGATCGTGCGCCTTCCGAAAACTTCGTTGATGCCGGTCCCGGCGGGGACTTTAGCTGAACCAGCCTTTTACCTTGCCCCAGATCGATTTTTCCGGTGCGGCCTCGGGTTCGGCGGTCGCGACCGCTTCGGTGCCCTTGATCTCGGGCATGGCTTCGCTTTCGAAATGCGCTTCGTCCTCGCGAATCTCGACTTTCTTCACGGTCTCTTCGGTGACGGTGGACGCAAAGCTGTTCATTTTCGCCAGAGTCGCCGGGCCCGCCATGCCATCGACAGTGAGGCCCTGGGCAGTCTGGAAATCCATCACCGCCTTTTTCGTGCCGCTGCCAAAGATACCATCAGCGCCCGTGCCGAGGTCTTGCTGCAACTGCTTGACCGCGTCCCCGCGCGAGCCGACGCGCAACAGAACGAGTTCGGGCAGGCCGAGGGCCATGAACGTATCCGGCCCCGCAATGCCATCGACCGCAAGACCATGCTTTTGCTGCGCATCGCGCACGGCCTGTTCCGTGCCGGGGCCATAGATGCCATCGGCATCGAGGCCGAGTTTTTCCTGCACACGCTTGACGGGCGCGCCGGACATACCGCGCTTGAGAATAGACATTTTATATCGCTTTCATGATACCTGAACTCCGACCGGGAAACCCGATCGAGGCAGACTTGTTCCGGCGCGGCTGAACTTAGCCGATGGCTTCGAGAAGCGCCTCGCCCAGTTTTGACGGATCGTCGGCAACCACGATGCCCGCTGCACGCATGGCTGCGATCTTGCTTTTCGCATCGCCCTTGCCGCCGGAGACAATGGCACCGGCATGGCCCATGGTCCGGCCCGGAGGGGCGGTGAGACCGGCGATGAAGCCCGCGACCGGCTTCTTGCGGCCCTTCGCGGCTTCGTCGGCCAAAAACTGCGCGGCGTCTTCCTCGGCGGTGCCGCCGATTTCGCCGATCATGATGATCGATTCGGTTTCGTCATCACCCAAGAGCAGATCGAGCGCGTCGATATGCTCGGTGCCCTTGATGGGATCGCCGCCGATCCCGATACACGTGCTCTGGCCCTTGCCGATGGCGGTGGTCTGGGCGACCGCTTCGTAGGTCAGGGTGCCCGAGCGCGAGACGATGCCGACGCTGCCGCGTTTGTGGATATGACCGGGCATGATGCCGATCTTGCAGGCGTCGGGGGTAATGATACCGGGGCAATTCGGCCCGATCAGGCGCGACGACGATCCGACCAGCGCGCGCTTCACCCGCATCATGTCGAGCACCGGAATACCCTCGGTGATGCAGACGATCAGCGGCACCTTGGCATCCAGCGCCTCGAGAATGGCATCGGCGGCGAAGGGCGGCGGCACGTAGATCGCGGTGGCATCGGCCCCGGTCTCGGCAACCGCATCATGGACCGAGTTGAAAACCGGCAGGCCAAGCGCCTTCTGGCCGCCCTTTCCGGGGGTCACGCCGCCGACCATCTTCGTGCCATAGGCAATCGCCTGCTCGGAGTGGAACGTCCCCTGAGAGCCGGTAATGCCCTGGCAAATGACTTTGGTGTTTTCATCGACGAGTACGGCCATGGTTTTCCCCGCTCAGCTGTCCGGCGCTTCTACGCAATGTTGGTCCTTGGCATAGCCGAGCGATCCGGCAATCACAAGCCGGGACGCCAAGCACGCCGCGCGCCCTTAGAGTTGTTTCAGCGACCCGGCCCCTGCACCGCTCTGGCGAGAACCACACCGAGCCACCATCCCGCCACCATCGCGAGGGTCACGAGGGGCGGCGACATATCGGCGATGGTCTCCAGAATCGTGTCGGCGACCGAGTCGCTTTTATTGGCAAAGAAAAGCACGACCGCCAGCACACTCAGCACTGCACCAAGGACAATGGCGACGCCGCCGCCAAACTTGACCCGCACCCATGCCGCCAGACCGGCGGTCAGGATCGCCACGATACCGAACAAGATTGCATAGCCCATCGCGGTCTCCTAACCCGTCCCCTGTTCGTGATATTGCACCGCCGGTGGCAGAATGGAAAGATACGCCATGCTCGTGCTTCGTGTGCTGCTGCACCTTTTTTTGATCGCGGTTCTGACGGTGCTGACCCAAATCGGCGGCGCGGTATGGTTGGTACTGTGGATTTTGATACGGCGCGCAGGGCGGCGGGTTCTCGCCTTTGCGCTGCTTTATCCGGCGGTGGTTGCGGCCACGACGTATATCGCGCCCGCTTTTGGCCGCGAGTCCCTGCCCTGTTTCGAGCGCGATGGTCTTGCCCCGCGCTCGTTGATCTTTTGCGCCCTCAACCGTCAATACGTGACGCCGGAGCTTGGCCTGCTGACCGCGACGCTCGCGCGGGATGTGGCTGCCGACTATCCGGGGACCGTGACCCGATACCTGGATGCGAGCTTTCCGTTTCCGCTCGGCCTGCCCGCCCTGCCCCACGTATCGCATGTGGATGGCAAGCAACTGGACCTGACCTTCTTTTATGACTCCAGCCGAACCGTGGCGGGGATAACGCCCTCGCCCATCGGCTATCGCGGGGCGCTTGAACCCCATGCCGAAGACCCCGACGCCTGTCGCCGCCCGGGCCGCACGCCCCTGCGCGTCGGGCTGGATTGGATGAAGCCATTCGAGCGCACCAGACTGGTGCTCGATACCGAGCGCACGTCTTTTATGCTGCGATGGCTGGCGGGTGAGGCACAAAAGGGCGGGATTTCCAGAATGCTGCTCGACCCGGACCTGCGCCGCCGCTTTGCCCTGCCCCCCGAGGTCGTCCGCTTTCCCGGCTGCCGCGCCGTGCCGGACCCCGATCATGTGCATATCGAGGTCCGGTGAGGCGGGGTGTCGCGGGCTGATCTGATGTCGCGGTGTTGCCGCTTTTCGCCCATAGCGTGCGGCCTATATCGTTAGTCACCCAAGCTTTTCGAGGAGACATGAGATGACCGTTTCCATCGCGACCCGCCGCAAGTTTCTCATCGGGGCGGGCCTGACCGGGGCCGCCCTTGCCGGGGGCCTGCCGCGTATGATCGTCCCGGCTCAGGCAGCGACCCAGTTTGCGCCGACGCAAACCATGCGCGGGGGCAGCAACAACTACCGCCCGAACGCGCCGCTGGTTGAGCAGCTCGGCACCGGCTTCATCATGTCGGGCCTTGTGCTGAAGGCCGGAACCGGAGAGCCGCTGGAAGGCGTGCGCATCCAGATCTGGGCCGCGACCACCCTTGGCGGCGAGCGCGAGCCGCGCAACCATGGCAGCGTGCTGACCCGTGCCGACGGCACCTACAGCCTTGAGATGCCGCAAGTCGTGCCGAATTTCGGCCAGCCCCACGGCCACCTCGCCTATGACGACGCGGATTTCGAGACCGTGTTTCTGCGCCCGGTCATGCCCAGCGCCAGCGATACCAGCCTGCGCGCCGATTTCATCCTCGCCCCGCGAGCCTGATACCCTGCGCGGCATCGCGATCTGGGGCGCGGTTGGTGCGATGATTGCCGTGCCTCTGGCGGTTGCGGCGACCAGCCCGCTGCTGGCCTGGCGCGAGGCTCCGTATATCATCAGCGGATTTGCGGGGGCGCTGGCTCTCGCCATTCTGTTGCTGCAACCGCTCTTGGCGGCGGGATACCTGCCGGGTGTGCATCCGTTGCGGGCGCGGCGCTGGCACGGATGGCTGGGCGCGGGGTTGATCGCCTGTGTCGCCGTCCATGTGATCGGCCTTTATCTGACCAGCCCGCCGGACACGATGGACGCCCTGCTGCTGGTCTCGCCGACACCGTTCTCGGTCTACGGCGTGCTCGGCATGGTCGCGCTGGCCGTTACCGGCTTGCTGGTCGCATTCCGCCGTCGCCTGCACCCCGCGCGCTGGCGCGTCGTCCATAACGGACTGGCTGTCGTGGTGGTGGTATGCAGCGTCGTTCACGCGCTGCTGATCGAAGGAACCATGGGCACGGTCACGAAATGGGTGCTCTGCCTCGCCATTCTGGCCGCCGCCGGTTTCGTCATCGGCCATCTGCGCATCATCAAGCCAATGCGCAAAGCCCGCCGATAGCGCTCTACCTCCAGACAATCCGTTCTATCCTTGGTCTTGCCACCGATGCTGCAGCGCGGTATTCCCGCCGCAACACGGAAAACCCAAGTAAGGAGAAGCCGGTATGGCGCGCGCAAAAATCGCATTGATCGGGGCCGGAATGATCGGCGGCACGCTGGCCCACATCGCCGCCCGCGAAGAACTCGGCGACGTGATCCTGTTCGACATTTTCGAAGGCCCCGCCAAGGGCAAGGGCCTCGACATTGCCGAGGCTTCCCCCGTTTTCGGCAAGGATGTCAGCCTCAAGGGCACCAGCGATTACGCCGATATTGCCGGGGCCGATGTCTGCATCGTCACCGCCGGTTTCCCGCGCAAGCCGGGCATGAGCCGCGACGACCTGCTGGCAAAAAACCTCGAAGTCATCAAATCGGTGGCCGAGGGCATCAAGGCCAACGCCCCTGACGCCTTCGTTATCTGCATCACCAACCCCCTCGATGCGATGGTCTGGGCGTTGCAGAAATATTCCGGCCTGCCCGCGCAGAAAGTCTGCGGCATGGCGGGCGTGCTCGATTCCGCCCGGTTCCGTCATTTCCTCGCCGAAGAATTCAACGTATCCGTTGAAGATGTCACCGCCTTCGTCCTCGGTGGCCACGGCGACACGATGGTGCCCTCGATCCGCTATTCGACCATCGGCGGCATTCCGCTGCCCGATATGATCGCGATGGGCTGGACGACCCAGGAAAAGCTTGACGCCATGGTCCAGCGCACCCGTTCGGGTGGCGGCGAGATCGTCGAGTTGCTTGGGAATGGCTCAGCCTATTACGCCCCCGCCGAAAGCGCGATTCAGATGGCGGTCAGCTATCTGCGCGACAAGCGCCGCGTCCTGCCCGCCGCCGCCTATCTGGCCGAGGACTTCAACGGCGTCAGCGACCTTTATGTCGGTGTCCCCGTGGTGATCGGCGCGAATGGCGTGGAAAAGATCGTCAACGTGACCCTCAATGACGAGGAACGCGCGATGTTCGCCCATTCGGCCAAGGCAGTCGAAGACCTGTTGGCGGATTGTAAGAAAATCGACGGGTCGCTGGCATAGAGCGTCCTGAAAATGAGATGAATCGGTCACCCTCGGGCTTGACCCGAGGGTCTCTGACCGGACGGCAAGAGATGCTCGCGTCAAGCGCGAGCGTGACTGATCCAATAGGCGATCAGGATATTCTCAGGCTTCATCGAGCTTTGGCCCCGTACGCGATGCGGGGCCACACGAAATGGAGAAAGGCCCCGGATCAAGCTCGGGGCAACGAATCCGCCTCCCGGCTCGTTATCGTCTCATCCATCTCATAAAATCCCGCCACTTCCGGATGATCGCGCAGGCTTTCGGGGCGATAGGGCTGCATCACGTCGTAATGCAGCACAGGCTCTGCCTCAAAGCGCAGGTGCACCGAGGGGTGAAGGGCGGCGGTCGGTGGTATCTCTCGGTTTTCCTTCGAAAACACACTGAACCGGAATACCGACGATTTCGCCTCGTCATGCTGCATCCCCGCCGGGTCGGGCGCAGGTTTCAGGAACCGGTCGTCGATTTTCAGCCCCGCCCGCATCGCCTCTCCGGCCATCCATTCCAGCGAAATATCCGACAGCCGTGCGCCGTTCTCGGGATAGCCGCCGCCCACATCGGCATGAACCCCGGCAAAGTATTTCTGCTCCACCCGCTTCATCGTGCCATCGGGACTGCGCGCGTCCGAATCGAGCGGAATCCACGGCACGGGTACGAAAGTCTTGCGGCGCTCGTCGATGCTGATGGCATGGCGCGCGACCGCGACCCGGCTGCCGAGGGTATAATCGTTGAACTTCATCGGCTCAAAGGTCAGGCGCATCGTCTCCCACCACGGATAGCGCTGGCCGGTGGTGCGCTCGGTGACGATGGAACCGGGCAGCTTCAGTCGCGTATTCAGGAACCAGCCGCCGAGATACGCCGTACTCCAGGCCGCAAAGCTCGCGAATACGCCCCACCAGGGATAGCCGGTCATTGCGGCGACTGGCCACGCCGCAAGCGCGATAATCCCGGTCCAGAGACCGACCAGCAGCCACATGACCGACCGGATTTCCAGCGAGGATACGGTGTCAAAAACCCCGATGAAATGCGGCGCGGCGTTTGGGTCGCGGTTTCGGCGCTCGCGCTGCTCAGACGATAAGTCGGCATGGCTATCCACCTCGCTGCCGTACTTCTCGCGGAACGCGGCGGCCAGAACTGCGCGCTGCTCCAGCAACCGTTCGTCCTTTTCCGTGCGCTGGGATTTGGGCACCGAATAAGTGTGCTGATAGACCTTCGTCACCGCCTCACCGGCGATTTTGAGAGCCGTCTTCGGGTCGCGGCGAAAGGTCGGATCATCCTTCGGCGCGGTCGGAATCCCGCAAAGCGAAATCACCCCACCCAGCAGCCGCACGGTATAGGCCCCCCGGCTGAACCCGAACAGATAGATCCGGTCCCCTGGCTCCCAAAGGCGAATGAGCGCGGCATAGCAATCGACCACATTATCGGTGAGGCCCAACCCCGTAATCTTGCCGATCAGATCGACGCCCCAGCTATACCATTCACGGATAATTCCGGCGTTGGGCGGGCTGGTCCCGACGCCCGGATCGTAGAACGCCACTTGTTCACCGGGTTTGATCGCCGAAGTCGGCCCCACCCGCGTCGCGCGATAGAGCTTGTAGATGTTAGTGCGGTTCTCATCCAGATAGATGCCGGAGCTGTTGCCAGTACCATCCGAAAATATCACGACATTCTTGCCCATGGGGTTCCTCGCTCAACCAAACCAAGCATACCCCGCCCGCGTGCAACCGCCAATGCGCCGTTGAACCGCTCGCTCAGGTGCGATACGCCTTTGGCAACAAGCCATTCCGGGAGACGACGCCATGAACATCCATGAATATCAGGCCAAGGCACTGCTGCGCGAAGCGGGAGCGCTCGTTTCAGAAGGCCGCGCCATCAAGGATGCCTCCGAAGCCAAGGCCGCCGCCGAAGCACTGGGCGGCCCGGTCTGGGTCGTGAAATCGCAGATTCATGCGGGCGGACGCGGCAAAGGCAAGTTCAAGGGCAACGAGGACGGTGCGGGCGGCGTCCGGGTGGTCAAATCCGTCGATGAGGTCGTCTCGAACGCGCAAGAGATGCTGGGCGAGACGCTCGTCACGCACCAGACCGGCCCTACCGGCAAGCAGGTCAACACGATCTATATCGAGGACGGCTCGCAGATCGAACGCGAACTCTATTTCTCGATGGTCGTGGACCGCGAGACCAGCCGCATCTCGTTCATCGTCTCCACCGAAGGCGGCATGGACATCGAGGAGGTCGCGGCCTCGACGCCCGAGAAAATCCTGACCCTGACCGTCGATCCGGCCACCGGCATCCGCAATTTCCACGGTCTGCGCGTCGCCTCGGCCCTCGGCATGGAGGGCGCGCAGGTCAAGCAGACGGTGAAACTCTGCAACACGCTCTACAAGTTCTTCATCGACAAGGACTGCGCGATGCTGGAGATCAACCCGCTGGTGATCGACGGCGCGGGCGATGTGCGGGTGCTGGATGCAAAGGTCAGCTTCGACGGCAACGCGCTCTATCGCCACCCGGACCTGATGGAACTGCGCGACGAAACCGAAGAAGACCCCAAGGAACTCGAGGCGTCGAAATACGACCTCAACTACATCGCGCTCGACGGCGAGATCGGGTGTATGGTCAACGGTGCCGGTCTGGCCATGGCGACGATGGACATCATCAAGCTTGCCGGGTCCGAACCCGCCAACTTCCTCGATGTCGGCGGCGGCGCAACCAAGGAAAAAGTCACCGAGGCGTTCAAGATCATCCTGTCCGATGACAAGGTGAAGGGTATTCTGGTCAATATCTTCGGCGGCATCATGCGCTGTGACATCATCGCGGAGGGCGTCGTATCCGCGGCCCGCGAGATCGACCTTGCCGTGCCGCTGGTCGTGCGGCTGGAAGGCACGAATGTCGAGCAGGGCAAAAAGATCATGGCCGAGAGCGGCCTGCCGATCATCAGCGCCGACACCCTCGGCGATGCCGCCGCGAAGGTGGTGAAGGCAGTGCGCGAGGCCGCCTGACA
>CALGNO010000010.1 GCA_937958625.1 uncultured Neomegalonema sp. | reverse complement strand
CCTCAAGGCCAAGATGAACCCCGACCTGCACATGGCGGGTGACCTCGCCGAAACCGCCAGCGCGAACCTGTTCATCGTGTTCGGTGAACCGGATATCGACTGGAAATTCGACGAGGCGGGCGAGATCGTGGTCGAGGTGCTCGGCATCGACGTCTTCGACCCCACCAAGGGCGAGGTGCGCGACAGCGGCAAGGACGACATCGCCGCATGGTTCATCGACACGGACTATGACGAGGAAAGCTTCTTCGTCCGCCACGCCTACTTCATGGGCGCGAACGATCCGTACAAGTCGCTGAAAACCGCGCTGAAGGCAGAGGTGGACGAGGCGGCATGGAGCACACTGTACAGAGACGTCTCCCGCTCGTTCGTGAAGCCCTCGACGGGCCGATTTGCGGTGAAGGTCATCAACCACTTCGGCGATGAAGTGATGAAGGTGTTCGAGGTATGAAGGGAGTTGACCGATGACCATTGCGATCACCAAGCCAATCCTGCGGAACGACGACGGATACCTGCGCCCCGCCGGGCAGGGCACCCCGAAGAAGGGGAGCTTCGTCGAGGAATACGGCTTTGGGGGTGAGGAATGGAACCACCGGCCCGATCTCTCGGTGGAGCTGGGTGGGCAGCGCTACAAGATATTCAGCCTCGAAGCGCAGGATATCTTTGAGGCCATCAATAGCGGCGACTACACCAGTGACGACAAGTTCGACATCTACATGACACGGGGCGTGGGCGGCAAAAAAGGACCGCAGGAGATCATCGCTCGTGCCCGGAACTGCACGTTGATCGCCCACCATGCGAAGAAGAATGTGATCTTCAGAAAGCTCGAAGGCTTCATGGCGATGGCGGCAGGAGAGGCCTGGGCGCAGGAGAGAGTGCGCAAGAAGTTCGGTCAAGACGAGGCTGCTTTCCGGGACTGGTGGGCGGGGAAAGAAGGAGGCGGTTTTCATCCTGGCTGGATGTGCCCTTATGACGATTACGTCCCCTTCACGGTGCCGATTCCTATCGTCACGATGAAAGTGCTGACGGATCGTAATGAGAACTTCGTGAACTATTACAACAGGCATTCGCGGTTGGACGAAGAGCAGGCCCGCAAATTGGATCGATACATCACCAGATTCGGAGCACTGGAAAGCGCGCTCGCCGACCCGGACGGGACTATCTTGCCGAAGGCGCGGTTACCCAAGGACCCCACCGTTCTCGCCACGGTCGCCGCGCGCCGGGGGCAGCAGGCGTTCCGTGCCCGCGTCGAGGAGGCATGGGACCGTGCCTGCGCCGTAACGGGATCGCGCATTCCGGCCATGCTCAGAGCGTCGCACATCATCCCGTGGAAAGACGCGACGCATGAGCAGAAGTTCGACGTTGAGAACGGCCTTCTGCTCTGCGCCAATCACGACGCGCTGTTTGATCGCGGCCTGCTCTCGTATGCGAAGGACGGTTCTGCGCTGGTTTCCAGCGACGTTCCGTCCGATGAGTGGAATGCGCTCGGTCTTGAAGCCCCCTTGCGCCGGAAGCCCGGCAAGCGGATGCGCCGCTACCTGAAATGGCATCGCCAAAACAGGTTTCAGCCATGAACTTCCTCATCGCCGACACCTTCTCCAAATCCCTCGACCGCCTGACCGCGCAGGAACAGGCCGCGTCCAAGATCACCGTGTTCGATCTGCAAAGTGATCCCGCCGCGCCGGGGCTGAAATTTCACCGCATCGACCGCTCGAAGGACCAGAACTTCTGGTCGATCCGCGTCAACGGCGATATCCGCATCATCGTCCATAAGACCAAGGCCAGTTTCCTCGTCGCCTATGTCGATCACCATGACGATGCCTATGCATGGGCGGAACGAAGGCGTATCGACACGCACCCCACGACCGGTGCAGCGCAGATCGTTGAGGTGCGCGAACGGGTTGAGGACATCGCGCCCCCTGTCGCTGTCGTGGAGGGCGGTGCAGGCGACGAAGCGCACCCCCTGTTCTGGGCGCTGGGCGACGATGATCTGCTCGGTGCAGGTGTTCCCGAAGACTGGCTCGCCGATGTGAAGGCGGCGGATGACACTCGGTTCCTAGAAATCTACGACCACCTGCCAGTAGAGGCGGCAGAGGCCCTTTCGACCTACGCGGATACAGGGCTGCTCACCCCCCCAGAGCCGCCCGTAGACGACCCCTTCACCCACCCAGATGCTCAGCGCCGCTTTCGCGTCCTCGACGACGTGGAGGCGCTACAGCGCGCTCTGGACGCCCCTTGGGAGCGGTGGGCTGTCTTCCTGCATCCGGCTCAGGAACGCATTGCCGCAACGCGGTTTAATGGCCCGGCGCGGGTCGCAGGATCGGCTGGGACCGGGAAGACTGTGGTCGCCCTCCATCGTGCGGCAAGGGCACTCAAAGCGGATGTAAAAGCGCGAGTTCTTGTCACGACATTCGCCCGCCCCTTGGCGAAAATGCTCGCCATCAAACTCCGCCGCCTCGTCACGGAGGCCGAATTCGAGCGCGCGACCATCGCTTCCTTCAAGGATGCCGGACGGTCGCTCTACGCCCTCGCAAGAGGCCATGAGCCACGCTATGCGACCAATGCTCAGGTCATGGAGGCGCTTCGCTTTGCAGCAGCAGATCTGTCCGAGACCGATTTCGATATCGGGTTCCTCACCGCTGAGTTCTCGGCAGTGGTCGATACATGGCGCGTGGCGAGCCTTGAGGCTTACGCGAAGACACCGCGTCTGGGTCGCAAGACCCGCATCGGTGCCAAACAACGGGCGCGGCTATGGCCCGTGTTCGAGAGAGCGCGCGAGATGCTGGCCAAAAAGGGGCTATCGACCCCGCCGATGGTCTACGGGAAAGTGGAAGACCATTGGACCAATCGAGATGACAAACCATTCACCGCGATCATCGTCGATGAGGCGCAAGACCTTGGACCGTCCGAATTGAGGATGCTCACCACTATCGCCGGGCCGAATGCCGACAGCCTGTTCTTCGCCGGTGATCTGGGCCAGCGCATCTTTCAGGAGGCGTTCTCATGGAAAACACTGGGCATTGATATCAGAGGGCGCTCTCGCACTCTGAAAGTGAACTACCGCACATCACACCAAATCAGATTGGCAGCGGACCGCCTTCTGGCGTCCGATCTGTCCGATGTTGATGGTATCAAGGAGTCCAGGGCCGGTACAGTCTCGATTTTTAACGGGCCGAAGCCTGAGGCAAACCTTTTTGATAACGCTCAAGACGAAATCGAAGCAGTTGGGCGTTGGATATCCGCCCGTCGGTCAGAAGGAATGGCCCCTGAGGAAATCGGCGTTTTCGTGAGAGGGGGTGAGGTTCTTTCTCGCGCCCGGCAAGCGATTGAACACTCAGGCGAAAGCGGTCACGAACTCTCTGCGCGTGCGGAAGAACGAATCGGATCCATCGCATTTGGATCTATGCATCTGGCCAAGGGATTGGAATTCCGAGCGGTTGTCGTCATGGCCTGTGATGACGCCGTGTTACCTCTGGAAGATCGACTGGAAAGTGTGACCGAAGAGTCTGACCTCGAAGAGATATACGAGACTGAACGACGCCTGTTCTACGTTGCTTGTACACGGGCACGAGACGTGTTGCTTGTCACAGCGGTCGCGCCCGGTTCAGTCTTTCTCCGGGACATTGACGACGGGTGTCGAAGCGATCAACGCTGCCAATGACCATCGTACCAAATACTCCTCTTCAATCGACCCGTTGGGGCAATGTCTTCGCGTCTTGAAAGGATAGTGCAGACACGTCGTGTATCGAGCACTCACAATTACTCAGCCAACGCAGGAATTGGTCAATCGGCTCGATTTGTCGGTACTACGTATTCGAGTGACAGAATGTCATATTTTTAGGCCATCGATCACTGTAGGTAATTCCTCGATAATTTTTAGCGAAGGACATCGTGTCCTGATGTGCTGCATGGATCTCTTGTCAGAGAACTTTGTGGTGTCTGTGTCGGGCAAATGATCCTTGGGGCCTCACGAGTCCGCCGTGTGGGTCGAACACTGCGGTTATGTGTAACGACAGGTCTTGAGACGAAAGCCCGCCGTGTCGGCCAACTGTGAGCCACTGTGGCGAACGATAGGGCGGCGGGGCGTTGATGTCGATCAGACCCCCCGGCTACCCGATCCTCAATGTTCCGCCAGTTCCAATGGACTCGATCTTGGTGGGAACAGAAAACCATAAAGAAACCAAACCAGTACCAGCGTTCCATCTGTTCCAGTTGTGAATCTGGATTCCTGAAGAGAGAGGAGGAGCAGTCCAAGCCCGTGCACTTCAACCGCTTTCTCTACCTTGCCGGTGGAACCACTGGAACAGATGGTACATTATTGTTTTATATTGTTTTCAGTGTTCCATTGAGGGGTTAACTTGGCGAGGCAACCGGAACATTCTGACTATCCCCTTCGAGCACCGATCCCGAAACTATCGTGAAGTTCGCCGTGGGCAAACCTGCCGGTCGCACCTTTGTGGTCAATGTTCCACGATCTGCATTCGCGACGATATTGCCGTCAGCCCCCAAGATCCAGCCCTTGCGTGCGAGGGTTTTCCTGACCGCTTTCGCATCGAGGCCCTTCGTCGCCTCTGCCCAGCCTGACGCGGAGAACAGGTAATGAATATCCGCATCAAAACCGGTTTCATTGATCTTCGCACGGATAAAACCAGCCTGATCCCGGCACATGCCCGCGTCCCGTCCAGCGTCGAAGCGTTGAAATCGAGAAGACCCGTGTCGTTCAATGAAGCTCCGGATGGCCTCAACGTGTTTACGCTCTTCGGCATTGTGGTCATCGCCGCGTTCAGACCGCCATCGCGTGAAGACTTCGAGGTTGGCCTTCAACGCGTCTCCTTGTTTGAATGGTAGAATTTCCCATTTGATCGCGAGTTCCCCTGCGGCGGCCAGCAGGGCGAAGCGTTGGGCCACACGGCGCACTTGGCCTTTGTCACCGTCCACACCAGCTTTTTCCATGAATGCCCCTGTCACCGCCGCAGACAGCCGTTCCGCCTCATGGCGATCATCGACCAATTTTTTGATGAACGTCCGCCCCGGCATACCGTAGTATTGCGAGGTCGCGTCACAGAGGCCTTCGGAGAAGGCGGCGGCCCCGGTCGCCGGTACCGTATCCCAAACACCGTGCCCGGAGCCTATGTCGGCCAGTATGTCGATGCATCGCACTTCCTGTCCGGCCATTGCTCTTGGGCCTCGGCGATCCTCTGCGATTTTATCGGAAAGACTGATCTCACCCGTCGACAGGAAGATCAATCGCCAAGACTGGATCGCACGGGCGTTACCGTCACGGTTGGCCCGACCCTTCCCCTGACCATTGGCCAGCATGTACGCTGCGGCTCCAGCGGCACCGGGTTCGACCTGCGACATCTCATCGAGGCATAAGAGAGACGAGTTGTGTCCCGCCGCTTGACTCTCGAGGGAGTTGTCGGTCGCCCGCCAACTCCTCACGAACCCTTCTGGCCCACCACCCCAGAACGAACCGGCGACCTTCAACAGGGTTGTTTTGCCGGTCGAGGATGATCCCCGGATGTGGAACCCCCCTCCCTCGGCATTCAAGAGTTCCAATAGCGCGGGCGCAGCCGCAGTGCACAGGGCGAACACTCCCATGGTCTGGTCAGAGAGCGGAGATGCCACGTTGGCCTTCCACTCCCCCAGATCACCAGCATGTTGGAATCTGTGTGATGACGTGGGCGAATTGTAGACGACGTGTTGCGCGCCCTCTACGCGGATGGTCTCATCGGGGAACACGAAAGCATCCGTGCCGTACCACCCGATGCGGGATGTCGCACGCCAAGCCTCCTTCAGTGGTCGGTTATGAAGGTAACGCGCGAGATGGCGCGTTACGTCCTTGTCGGTCACGTCATAGGACAGGCCGCACTTGGACAGGAATTTCGTCATGTCCCCCGGCGAACCCGCCGCTATTTCTCGAGGTATGACAATCTGACGGTCGTGGCCCGTCTTGTCCTGAATGTGTGCCCAAGTCCCGAAATCATCACCTGCTTCGCCACTGGTGTCGGCCATGGGGATCAACCCTCCGCATAGGTGCTGCCACTCAAAGCCACGTTGGGTTTTCTTACGGCCTTCCTTGTCGTGGACGGCAACGAGGTACTCGACCCTACCCGGGGATGCGCGGAACCATGCTGATTGGCCGTCTCTCCACCAAGCAGCCGCATCAGCGAACTCCCCATAATCGGGCCGTAGCGAGGAATCACAGGCTTCGAAGTCGGGCCTATTGTCCTTCCCAACAGGAATAATCGAGGGCGCAGTGACCGTTGTCGGGCTGTCGACTGATGCGGGGGAATCGTCTGTCTTATTCAGTGGCAATGAGGACAGCGCTACGACGTTATGAGCGCTCATAGATTGTGAAGTCATCATCTTCATGTCTTTCGTTGGAGGGTGGTGAACGGCGTGGGAAGCCTGGAATTGCGTGGTCGGTCATCGACTTGGAGGGGGGTGCGCTCTCCATGATCGAGACCGTCACGGATTGCTCGTATGACCACGGCAATGCCGTCATCTTCGATGTGCCGGTTCATTCTGGATGCGTCGATGAGGCCGAGTTCGCATTCATTTCGCGTAAAAGCACCGTAATGAAGGTAGCCACCGAGAGTCCGGGATGCCCCTAGGAGTCTGGTGTGGCGCAGTCCTATGACGGTGCTCGCGATATTCGTCGTGATGGTACGGGCCAACGCCTCAAGTCGCTTGCGTGTCGAGGCTGCGAGTGGCGGTACGTTATGGCCCGATACCGACGGCGGTGGGACGGGAGGCAGTATCGACTTCGACAGTGCCTCGACGAGAATGGACGGCATGGGGTCCAGAACATCCAGCTCAGTCAACCCGCCCACCACGGCTGTGTAGCATCCGATGTCGAGGACAGTGCCCGGAGGGAAGACATAGCCCCTACCTGCCACTCGCAGGTCAACTCCCTGAAGGCCGTTCACGCTCGACGTATTGGAGAAACTCTCTGGTTCATCGACGGAGAACCAGCGGTGTGTCCCTCCAGTTGGTGTTCGCACGATAATCTTCGATTGCTCTGCGGCATCATGCAGACCGGAGTCTTTCAATACGAATTCACCGTCGAGGTCGCCTTTGGCATCTGTATCGAGCACCACGACGTTCTTGGGGACCGGAATGCCGGGGGCTGCGTTGGGCCAGAGACGCCACCATTCCCTGATTTGACTTGAGTCAGTTGTGGCACTCCGAAAGCCACCAGATACCAGTGGGCTCTTTCGCTTTTTGCCGAATGAATGGCATGGGAAGACCGGAATCCCCATTGATGCTAGGTAATAAGCCAAGTCGCGATTAGTGGTGAGGTCCACTTGGGTATGATCATGCATGGTTGATCACCTCCGAATCGAGGCGCTGGGCGTCATGCAGCGACGAGGGAGTCTTCGACGGGGAGCAGGATGCTCGGCTCATGAGAAATGCGTCGAGGGCATTCTCTTCGAAGTACAGTCTGCCACCCAACCTGATCGGGGGAGGGAGCCGACCGTGTTCGATGTCCCGGTAAAGTGAACTGCGCGACCGGCCACCCAATTTGCCCGATGTCTGGTCGAATGTGAGGTAGCGTTGCGTCATACCGCGCCCTCCCGTCCTGAAGCCGACGAAATGGTCGTGTCTGAATTGGCTTCAGCAGTTTCGAGACAATTCAGGAACTCGTCGAGTTTACCTCGTCGTGCGCACAGGGTGCTTCCCACGCGGAACATGGGAGCGCAGAAGGCTATGGCCATGCGATGAATGCGCTGGCGCGTGGTCTGCGTGTTTTTCCCGTAAAGGTGCAGTGCGATTTCGGCAGCACCGTATAGAATATCATGAGTAATCATGTCATTCCTCCGTACTACAACCACGTTTTTGTGGTTGCTTCGCCCTACCTATGATTCTGTGATCGGCACAAACGAAGAACGGAAAAAGTAATAACAAAGTGCGCTCTAAATAACACACCTGGTGAATTAGAGACTACATTTCATTGGCTTACGGGCGACCCGTTTAATGGGCAAATGGCCTGTTATGAAGTGACATGCAGTGCCCATCCATCCATCAGGCGCTTGCGCCGGTCGAGATAGTCTGTCCGACGGTACGCGAGTTCGGCATTCGACCCGATGTGATGCGCGAGGCACATCTCGGCGACTTCTCGCGGCGCGTCAGTCTCCTCGGCGCACCAATCTCTGAAGCTCGACCGAAAGCCGTGGGGCCGAAATTGCAGTCCTCGACGCCTCATGAGCATGCCCGTCGCCATGTCGGAAATGCACCCGGCACGCGGGGACGGAAAAACCAATCCATCTCGAGTGAGTGGCT
>CALGNO010000009.1 GCA_937958625.1 uncultured Neomegalonema sp. | reverse complement strand
ATTTCAGGTACGGCAGATCGGGATGACGCCGGATCGTCCCCGTCGCCGAACACGGTGCATCCAGCAAGATCGCGTCGAACATCCCCTCCGGCTCCCAGTCCAGCGCGTCGGCGATCACCACCTTCACGCTCGTCCGGGTGCGCAGCAGGTTCTCGCGCATCCGCCGCATTCGGGGTTTCGAGATGTCGAGCGCCGTCACCTGCGCCCCCGCCGCCGCCAGCTGCATCGTCTTGCCGCCGGGGGCTGCACACAGGTCGAGCACGCGCTTGCCCTTCACATCGCCCAGCAGACGCGCGGGCAAGGCAGCGGCGGCATCCTGCGCCCACCACATGCCCTCGGCAAAACCGGGCAGGTCGGGCACGGCCCCGGCCTCGGTCAGACGCACGGTGCCACCGGGCAGCAGAGTCCCGGCCATGCGCGTGGCCCAGCCCTCCGCATCCTCGCGCATAGACAGATCCAGCGGCGCGCCAACCCGGTGCGCAACGGCGATGCCGCGCGCGGCCTCCTCACCGTAATCATGGACCAGCCGCATCCAGAGCCATGCAGGGGTATCGACCTTGGCGGCGTCCATCTCGTCGAACAGCTTGACGCCCTCGCCAGCAACTTTACGGCAGATGGCGTTGACCATGCCTGAGAGCTTGCCGAGGTTCTTTTGCTTTTTAGTCAGGCGCACAGCGCTGTCGACCGCGGCATGGGCCGCCCCGTCGAGGGCCAGCAATTCGGCGGCGGCGAGCCGCATGATATGCACCGCGATGGCATTGCCGCCGACCGGGCGCTTGCGCAAAAACCTGTCCAGCACCGCGTCGATGGACCCCAGTCGCCGCAGGGTCGTCAGCACCAACAGCCGCGCAAACCCGGCATCGCGCGGGTCAAGCTTCGTTAACTCCGCCTCGGCCCAGGCCGCGTCGAGGGATTTTTCCTTGTCGAGAACGGCGCGCAGAGCCGTCAGCGCCGCCTCACGGGCGGGCAACCCGGCGCGGCTCACCCGCCATCCGCCTGAACGGCTCGGGTCCGGGGCATGGCCCAGGGCGAGCGGCGATGGGGCGGGGCCTCGCCGGGCAGGTCAGGCACTGATCGAGGCAGGGACACGGGCGCAGTGCGGCCCATCTGGCGCGCAATCTCGCGCAATTGTGCCACGCGGTTCTCCACCGCAGGATGGGTGGAGAACCATGAATCCATACCGCTTTTGGTGCCTGTAAACGGGTTGTGGATGAACAGATGCGCGAGGGCAGGATGCCGCTGCGCGCGGCGCAAACCCCGGCGCTTGGCCATATCCGCAATCTTTTGCAGAGCCGAGGCCAGCGCGAGAGGTTTGCCCGAAATTTGCGCGCCAAGGCGGTCGGCCTCGTATTCGCGGGTCCGGCTGATGAACATCCGCACCACCAGCGCCGCCCCGGGCGCGACGATGGCGGCGACCAGCATCCCCAGCCCGCCCAGCGGCCCATTGCGCCGCCCGCCGCCGAACCAGAAAACATATTGAGACAGCATCGAAATCGCCCCGGCCATCGTGCCGGTAAAGGTCATCGTCAGCGTATCATAACTGCGGATATGCGCCATTTCATGGGCGATAACCCCGGCCAGTTCATCGGTATTCAGCATCTTGATGATGCCGGTGGTCAGGCACACGGCACCGTTTTCGGGATTGCGCCCGGTGGCAAAGGCATTGGGCTGATCCGACTGCATCACATAAAGTTTCGGCATCGGAATCTCTGCGCGCTGCGCCAGCGCCTCGGTCATCGCGAACAGTTCAGGCGCTTGTTCCCGGCGCAATTCGTGCGCGCCCTGCATCCGGCGCACCATCTTGCCGCTGTTCCACCACGCGAAGACATTGGTGCCCGCAGCGGCGATCAGCGCCAGTAGCATCCCTTGATAACCGCCGACCAGCCAGCCGAAGGCCATGAACAGTGCGGTCATCATCAGCACCAGCAGCACTGTCTTGAAAAGGTTCTTGCCTGACATTTCCGTGTGTCGCCTCGTTTTGGTCCCCGGTCTCTCCTAGCCTATATAGATGCAAGGATGGCCGTTTGGACAGGATTGCACCATGAGCGACGAAAAACGCCCCTCTGCCGATGTGGCACAGCGGGCATTGGAAGAGGCCGAAGCGCGCCGAAAGGCGCAGGAGGCCCTGGACTTGCCGCCCGAACAGGGTGGACGCGGCGGCGCAGAGCCGGTGCGGTTTGGAGATTGGGAAAAAAATGGTCTCGCGATTGATTTCTAAGGCATCCGGGCTGGCCTTCGTGGCGGCAATCATCGGCGCAATCGCCCTCGCCGCCCCCTCATCCGCCGAGGATTATGCGCCCTTGCCCGAGGTTGCGGAGGGGCAAAAGAGCGCGATTTTCGCCGGCGGGTGTTTCTGGTGCATCGAGTCGGATTTCGACAAGGTTCCCGGTGTTATTTCAACGACTTCGGGGTATTCCGGCGGCACTTCGGTGCGCCCGAGCTACAAGCAGGTGACCTATGTCGACGAGGGCCATTATGAGGTGCTGAAGGTCGTTTATGACCCGACACTTGTGAGTTATGACGCACTGCTTGACGCATTCTGGCACTCGGTCGACCCCACCGATGACGGCGGGCAGTTCTGCGACCGCGGCCCATCCTACGAAACCGCGATTTTTGTCACCGAAGAACAACGTGCGATTGCAGAAGCCTCGAAAAAACGCATCGCCGAGGGCGAATATCCGAAAAAGCCCATCGTGACGCCGATCCTCGATGCGAAGCCGTTCTATCCGGCGGAGACGTATCATCAGGATTACTACCAGAAGAATCCGATCCGCTATCGCTATTACCGCAGCCGCTGTGGCCGCGATGCGACGGTGAAACGGGTCTGGGGACCGAACGCCTATAAGGGCATCCCGAAAAGCTGACGCGGCCTCGTGCGGAACCATCGCGGTCGTGGTGGATTGCCCCGGCAATCACCACGACCACAACCGACGGGTATCGCCATGGACGACCGACCGCTACAGACCCTCGCCGAAACCGAAGACCGCATCGCCGCCGACAGCGACGGCGAGCCGCTGTTCCCCTTGGGGGCAGAAAACCGCGACGACACCGTGATCGAGACCATGCGCGCGGAGATGGACGACCTGCGCAGCCAGATTCGCGCCCTGACCGACAAGCTGGCCGAGGGCGGCAGCGATATGCGCGAGGCGATCACCCCCTCGAACCCGCTGAGCGATATTCCCACCGATGCGATCCGGCAAAAGCTGGACGACATCATCGACCGCCTCGGCGCCCTGCCCGACGAGGGCACGCTGGCCCCGGTCAGCCGGTTTTTCCGCAAGATCGACCGTAAGGCGGTGGCCTCCGTGGCCGCAACGGTCGTCCCGATGGGGATTCAGGCCCTCGCCTCTGCCGCGACCAAATCGGTCCCGTCGAAGCTGGCCCTACGCTTCGGCCTGCCCGCGCTGGCGGCGTTCTTTATCTACGAGGCCCTGACGCGGGATGAGGACGACGAAGCATGAAGGCAGCTGCGACGCTGTCGCCTTCCTTTAGGTGCAAAAGCCCGATACTGATAGTGAGGCCACTTCGCCCTGCCCCATAGACCCTGATTTCGGAACACAGATACCATGACCCTGCGCACGCCTCTCATCGCCCTGCTGACCCTCGTGGCCCTCGCCGCCTGTGCGGAAACACCCGATCCCAACAGCTTTGGGGCGCGGGTCGAGCGTGAAGGCGGCAACACTGCTGCTCTCGGCAAGGCCTGGAATGCGGCGCAGGAAACGGTCGCCGAGGGGCGTGATCTGATTGCCTCGGGCGAAAAGCAGGTCAAGCGCGGCGAGAAACAGATCGCGTCCGGCGAGGACAATGTCGATGATGGCCGCGCCAAGATCGCCAAGGGCAAACGGATGATCACGACCGGCGAGGCCCGGGCCGCCGAAGCCGAGGCCGCCTATCGCCTCAGCCGCACGGCGCTGCCCACCATCCCGCCGGCGAACTGACTGTCCGCGCGGTAGCAATCCGTTAACCAATGCTGCGCACACTTCCGGGCAGACGCTGGAGGGCGCTGCAATGGTGGAGAAAGCCGACATCGACGACCACGAAAAGGTCGTCACGATCTCTGATCCCGATAGCGGCCTGCGCGCCGCCATCGCCATCCATTCGACCGCGCTGGGGCCAAGCCTTGGCGGCATAAGGTGCTGGACGTATCCTGATATGCGAGAGGCGACGCGGGACGCGATGCGCCTTGCCCGTGGCATGACCTTCAAGAATGCGCTCGCGGGTCTGCCCCTCGGCGGCGGTAAATCCGTCATTCTTGGCGGCACCGAGGCCAAGACGCCCAGCGCCCTGCACGCCTTTGCCCGCGCCATCGACGGCCTGCGCGGCCAGTATATCGGGGCCGAGGATGTCGGCACCACGGTCGCGGACATAGATTTTATGCGCGATGTCACACCCCATGTGGCGGGCACCAGCTGGGGCGCGGCGGCCAGCGGCGATCCCTCGCCCCATACCGCCGAGGGCGTCTTTGTCGCGATGCAGGCGGCGCTGGACGTTGTGCATGGCACCGACGATATGCACAATTGCCGCGTTGGCATCCTTGGCCTCGGCAATGTCGGCTGGAAACTGGCCGAAAGACTATCCCGGGCCGGGGCAGCCTTGCTCGTGGCCGATCTGGACCCGGCGCGGGTCGCCGAAGCAGAGGCAGAGTTCGGCGCGCAGGCTTTTGCCCCCCGCGCCCTGCCCTATGCGCCGATGGATGTCTTTGCCCCCTGCGCCCTTGGCGGCGCATTGACGGTGGATTTCGCGAAGATTTCCCCCGCGCGCATTATCTGCGGCGCGGCGAATAATCAGCTCGCCGATCCGTCGGTCGATACGGCGCTGTGGCAGGCCGGAAAGCTCTACGCCCCCGATTATCTGGTCAATGCGGGCGGAGTGATGAATGTCGCCGCCGAAGCGTTGGGCGAATACGACGCTTATCGGGTCGCGACCCAGGTACGCGGGATTCGCGAAACCGCGCGCCAGTGTTTCGAACAGGCCGAGCGTACCGATACCCCGACCGGCGCGGTCGCCGATGCCATCGCCCTCGCCCGCATCGGCGCGAACAGCGCAGCCGCCTGAAATTCCGCGCATGACAGGACGGCCTGCGCGAGAGCGGCTTGCGGTCAACATGGATCAGCAAGCGTCAGTTTTCGTGCGGCTCCTGGCGCGAAAACTGACTCGATGAATACGCAAGGCGCGCTATGGTCGCGCCATGGACATCTCGACAATAGGATGGGTTATCGGCGCGGCGATGGTCACGGTGGTGGTCATTGCGCTCCTGCTCGCGCGTCTGGTCTTTCCCCGCGACCTGCTCGGTCCCCCTGAACCGGAAGCGCCCGAAGAAAAACCCCTGCCTCCCGGCGTCGTCGACCTCAAGGAAGGGCGCAACAACCACTGGCGGTAGGCGGCTGAAAACCATGGCAGACTGATGCCGACGCGACCGGGCAAGCAGTAGAATACACCTTTGATGCGGTCACCCGCGCGCTCAGGCGATCTTCCGTGCAGCCCCCGGCGCGGCATCCATCACATCGGCGGCCACGTCGGTCTCGTACTGGCCAAAGTTCTCGATAAACATGCCGACCAGCTTGCGCGCTTGGGCGTCATAGGCGGCGGGGTCGCTCCATGTCCGGCGCGGGTCGAGGATCGTCGCGTCGATACCGGGCACACCGACCGGCACCTCAAAGCCGAAACTCTCGTCGATACGGAAGTCGGCATCGTTCAGCGAGCCGTCCAACGCCGCGGTCAACAGCGCCCGCGTCACCTTGATCGGCATCCGCGACCCGGTGCCATGGGCACCCCCGGTCCAGCCGGTATTGACCAGCCAACAGGTCGCACCGGTCTCGGCGATCTTCTGTTTCAGCAGGTTGCCGTATTCGCTGGGGCGGCGGGGCATGAAGGGCGCGCCGAAACAGGTGGAGAATGTCGGCTCCGGCTCCGTCACACCCTTTTCGGTGCCCGCGACCTTGGCGGTAAAGCCCGACAGAAAGTGATACATCGCCTGCGCCGGGGTCAGCCGCGCGATCGGGGGCAGCACGCCGAACGCATCACAGGTCAGCATCACGACATTCTTCGGCACCCCGCCCATCGACGTCGGCGAGGCATTCGGGATCATATCCAGCGGATAGCAAACCCGCGTATTCTGGGTCAGCGAGCCGTCGTCGAAATCCAGTTCCCGCGTCACCGGGTCCATCACCACATTCTCCAGCACCGACCCGAATTTCGACGTCGTGGCGTGGATTTCCGGCTCTGCCTCGGCAGAAAGGTTGATGGTCTTGGCGTAGCACCCGCCCTCGAAATTGAAGATGCCGCTATCGGACCAGCCGTGCTCGTCGTCGCCCAGCAAGGTACGGGAGGGATCGGCGCTCAGGGTCGTCTTGCCGGTGCCTGACAGGC
This sequence comes from uncultured Neomegalonema sp., assembly GCA_937958625.1. GTDB lineage: Bacteria > Pseudomonadota > Alphaproteobacteria > Rhodobacterales > Rhodobacteraceae > JAHDDY01. The sequence goes on along the minus strand of CALGNO010000009.1, from coordinate 593 downwards.
CAAAGAAGACCGCCGCGTCGTCCGGGTTGCCGGTGGCGTGGTTGGCCGAACAGTGCATCGGCATGATGCCGCGCTCGGGCAGCACATAGTTCATGACCCCGAAGATGGATTTCTTGTTCTCGCCGCCATAGGACGTGCCGCCGATCAGCACCGTGCGCTCGGTAAAGCTGACCGCAATCACCGTCTCGCTGCGACAGCCATGGCGCGCGGGGTCGGCCTTGAACGAGGGCAGGTTCAGCACCGTCCAGTCATTCTCGAAACCGGCCAGCGTATCCAGCGCGGGCCGCCGCATCATGTTGCGGATGAACAGCATGTGCCACGCCAGCTCGTTGACGAACCGCACCGAGAGTTGGTGCGCCGGGTCCGCGCCGCAGGTCAGGTCTTGCACATAGAGCTTCGCGCCCTTGGCATGGGCAATCATGTCGGCATGGAGCGCGGCAAACGCCTCGGCCTCCATGCCCGCATTATTGCCCCAGTCGACCGTTCCCTCGGTCGTCGCGTCCCGAACCGTGAACTTGTCCTTGGGCGAGCGGCCCGTGTGCTGACCGGTCAGGGCCAGAAAAGCGCCGCCGGGGGCCAGATTGCCCTCGCCG
>CALGNO010000008.1 GCA_937958625.1 uncultured Neomegalonema sp. | reverse complement strand
CAAGATCATCGCGATTTCGGGGGGCAGCCCCAACCTGCACCACGACTATCTACGCGTCGCCAAGACCTTCGGTGCCGCCAAGGTGCTGCAAAAACCCTTCGAAGCAAAATCCCTGATCGCCGCCGTAAACGGCGCGCTGGCAGCCTAAAGCGCTAAACAGCGAATGGCGGCTAAGCACCCCGCACCAGCCATGCGATCCGCAACGGTCTCCGTTCCGGTTCGTGCCCGAAGGAGACTCTCGTGTTGAGAAATCAGCCGTTCCGAGGGGTGGCGCGGAGCGCCGCCCCGTGGGGGCGGAACGGCGCTGTCACCGCTACGCGGTGACTCTCGTCAACGGTAGCTCATGGCCAAATCCAGTCGCTCCGGCTATTGCATGGCGACGGTCGCGAAGCGTTTTGATTCAGTCCATCAATCTGCTGCACCTGACAAGCGACCGCCTAAAGCACCTTCGCCAACGCATGACGCTTCTTCCCCGCGCTCAGCTTGCGCGGGGTGGCGAGGTCATCCACCGTCAGCATCACCCCCGGCCCATCCACCGCCACATCATCCAGCCGCGCGCCCCCTTCGGCAATCAGGCGCTTGGCATCCTTGCCAGACGCGGACAGCCCCGCGCGCACGAACAGCGCCCCGATGCTGATCCCCTCACCGATTTCGGCGGCGGTGAGCGACACCGTGGGCAAGTCCTCGGACAGCGCCCCCTGCTCAAACGTAATCCGCGCCGCCTCTTCGGCCTGCGCGGCGGCCTCGGCCCCGTGGCAGAGGGTCGTCACCTCGGTGGCGAGGGTCTTTTTCGCATCGTTGATCTCCTGCCCCTCCAGCGCACCAAGGCGCTCGCATTCCTCCACGGGTAATTCGGTAAACAGCTTCAGGAACCGCCCGACATCGGCATCGGAGGTATTGCGCCAGAACTGCCAAAACTCGTAAGGACTGCGCATATCCGCATTGAGCCAAATCGCGCCATCGGCGGACTTGCCCATCTTCGACCCGTCCGACTTGGTAATCAGCGGCGTCGTGATGCCGAACAAATCGGCCCCGTCCACCCGGCGGCCCAGCTCGATGCCGTTGATGATATTGCCCCACTGATCCGACCCGCCAAGCTGCAACTGACAGCCGATGCGGCGGTTTAGCTCCAGAAAATCATAGGCTTGCAGCAGCATGTAGTTGAATTCGAGAAATGTCAGCGGTTGCTCTCGGTCAAGGCGCAGTTTCACGCTATCGAATGTCAGCATCCGGTTGATCGTGAAATGCGGGCCGTAATCTCGCAGGAAGCTGATGTAGTTCAGCGTGTCGAGCCAGTCGGCATTATCCATCATGACGGCATCCGTCGCGCCATCGCCGAATGTCATATAGGTGTCGAAGACGCTGAAAATGCCTTGCTTATTGGCCTCGATCCCGGCGGCGTCGAGCATCTGGCGCTGGGTATCCTTGCCCGAGGGGTCGCCGATCTTGGTTGTGCCGCCGCCCATCAGAACGACGGGCTTGTGCCCGGTCTTTTGCAACCAGCGCAGCATCATGATCTGGACCAGCGATCCGACATGCAGGGACGGCGCGGTGCAGTCGAAACCGATATAGGCGGGCACCACACCCTTTTGCATCGCGGCGTCCAGATGCTCCAGGTCGGTGCAGTCCTTCATGTACCCACGCTCGCTCATCACGCGCAGGAAGTCGGATTTTGGCTGGTAAGTCATGGTGCTCTGCTCCGGTCGGTTCGGGGCGTTCTATAGCCGCCAAGGCCGCGCGGTAAAAGAGGTTACGCGGGCATAGCGCGCATGGTATTAAAAGGCATGAACGTTCAAAGACCGATTGCGGAGACGGATACCGGGGCCTCGACCCCGGATTACGACACCGATTTCCATGCCTGGCTGATGGAGCAAGCCACCCGCCTCGCCGCGCGCGACACGGACGCGCTGGACTGGGACAACCTCGCCGAGGAGATCGAGAGTTTGGGTAGGTCGCAGAAAACGGAACTCGAAAGCCGTATCAACACGGTTCTCGTTCATTTGCTCAAGCTGAATTACGGACTGACCCGCGATCCGTCTTTTGGATGGATGGAGACCATATTCGAGCAACGGGGGAGAGTGATCCTGTTGTTGAAGGACAGTCCGAGCCTGAAACCACTGGTCGCTGACAGAATGGCGAAGACGTACCCTTCTGCGCGTCGTATGGCGCTATTGGGTTTCGAGCGTTACGAGGCGGACAGGATCGACCACTACCGCGCCGTTTTGCCAACGGACTGCCCTTATACCGTCGAACAACTTCTGGACGAAGGTTTCTTCCCCGAACCTGATGCCTGACGTGACAGCCCCAATCTGGTCGCTCGGCCTGATGTCCGGCACGTCGATGGACGGCGTCGATGCCGCGCTGGTGTTGACCGATGGCGAGACGATCACCGAGTTCGGCCCCAGCGCCGAGCGTGCCTTCGTGCCCGGAGAGATCGACACGCTGCCCGAAATCATGCGCAACTGGTCCCGCTATCGCCCGCCGGAATCCGAGGCGCAGGCGGCAACCCTGCGCGCGGCGGAGGCGAGCATCGACGCCGCCCATGCCGCCGCTGTCGCCCATCTGCTCACGCGAACAAGCGCCGAGGCCGACCTGATCGGCTATCACGGCCAGACCATCTTTCATGCGCCGGACGAGGGCTGGACCTGGCAACTCGGCGATGGCGCGGCGCTGGCCCGAGCTTTGAGACGGCCTGTCATCTGGGACTTTCGCAGCGCCGATATGGTCGCGGGAGGCGAGGGCGCGCCGCTGGCCCCGTTCTTCCATTTCGCGCTGGCAAAGCATATCGGCGCGGCAGAGCCGCTCGCTTTTCTCAATATCGGCGGCGTCGCAAATGTTACGTGGGTCGACCCGTCGAAATCCGCGCCGGAGGAAGAGGGCGCGCTGCTCGCCTTCGATACCGGCCCCGGCAACGCGCTGGTCAATGACTGGATGACCCGCCATGGCCGCGAGCCGATGGACCGGGATGGGGCCGAGGCCGCCCAGGGCACGGTCAACGAGGCCGCGCTGCACTCAAACGCGACCGGCGCGTTCCTGAGCCGCAAACCGCCGAAATCCCTTGACCGCAACGAGTTTTCGCTGGTCCTCGACCGTATGGAGGGCCTGACCCTGCCCGACGGCGCGGCGACCCTGACGGCGCTGACCGCTGAATGCGTCGCCGAGGCCCTCAAACACATGCCCACGCCCCCCGCGCGCTGGCTGATCTGCGGCGGCGGGCGGCGCAATCCAGTGATGATGGCGATGCTGGCCGAGCGGCTGACCGCGCCCGTGGACCCGGTGGAGGCGGTGGGCCTCGACGGTGATATGCTCGAGGCCCAAGCCTTCGCCTATCTCGCCGTACGGTCCCAGCGCAACTTGCCCCTATCCGCCCCCGGAACCACAGGATGCACCGCACCGGTCAGCGGCGGGCGCTTGTCGATGCCTTGACGTCACCGCGCGACTGGCCTATCGCAAGATCAGCGCAGCGATTTGTTGGCCGGATTGCGGGCTGCGCGGGGTGACCCGAATCAAAACCGCTAAAGAGGTGCGCATCGGTTCGGTGCCAACTCGTCCGGTCGCTCTGTTGGAGACGACCCGATGCACGACCTTCATCCCCGCAC
>CALGNO010000007.1 GCA_937958625.1 uncultured Neomegalonema sp. | reverse complement strand
AGGTCGCAGCATTCCCGGATCGGCAACGTAGGCCTGCCATTCCTCGATACAAGGGATAGTTTCTGCGCGTAAATCTGATCCCGCGACAACGCACAATGCTGACGAGGCCAGCAATACTCGGATTTTTGACATCTTGATGCCTGTATCTGCCTCAGTAACCCAGCGCTTGGTCGTCGAACTTATTGTTCGATTCGGAACCCGAGACTGCTCATCTCACACCAAATCACTCTCAATTAATGTATAGTATTGGATGAATAATCCAAAGTCTATCGCTGATTTATCATGTGTATAGACCTTACAGCTGAAGCGCAGACTCAGCAGAATGTTGTTAGCGAGCCTTGATGCCCGCCACAGTTATTTTTCAATATGTTAGGCTTTTTTCTCGTGGCTTCTGATTTTTGGAGTGCTGTTTGGCGCATTGAACAGCGCTTTTCCGCATAACGCGTTGAATTCTCTATTTTGGTTATTGGCGCGGAATTGCGATTGACAGCGGGCTGGGTTTTCCGACAGTTCGCTGTGGAATTATCGGGGGAGCGCCAATGGCCACGACACTGCCTGTCATGCGTATGCTCGGCGACCCCCGGGCGCTGACGGTATTGATGATCGGGCTGGTCGCTGCGGCCCTGTGGTGGATGATGGCGATGATGCCTCAGCCATCGGCCTCGGGGATTGAGGTTCCCGATGGATGGAGCCTGCGCATCGCGGTGTCGACCTCGGTAATGTGGATCTTGATGATGCTGGCGATGATGCTGCCCGCCATGGCGCCGGTCACCGTGATCTATGCCGGTCTGGCGGCAAAGGAGCATCGGGGAGCGGTGCTGGCCCTGCGGATCACGGCGTTCTTGGCTGGGTATTTCACGCTCTGGGCGGCGCTTTCGGTGGTCCTTGCCCTTGTTCAACTATTGCTGCGGGAGAGCGCGTGGTTCACCCATGGCGGAACGCAAGCAACGCCGCTGGCCGCCGGAGTGCTGCTGATCATCGCCGGGGCCTATCAGTTCACGGCGATCAAGGATGTCTGCCTGCAGCATTGCCGCTCGCCCATGGCCTATCTGCTATCCCATTGGCGCGATGGTCTGGGCGGCGCCTTTCCGCTCGGGCTGCATCACGGGGCCTATTGCGTCGGCTGCTGCGTCGCGATCATGGGGCTGATGTTCGTGCTGGGAGCCATGAACCCATGGTGGATGGCCGCGATTGCCGCCTATTTCGTCGCCGAAAAACTGATGCCCGCCGCCGAGCGCTGGAGCCGCTGGGTCGGACTTGCCTTGATCCTGCTCGGATGTGTTGTCACCGTGATCGCCCTGACGAGAATGGAGACCCTATGACCCGTACAGTTCTGGCCCTTACCCTGATGACGACAGCCCTGCTTACCGGGGCGGCCCCTGCCGAAACCGAAGACGCCGTCGAGGAAACCTCGCGCAATCTTGCCTATTGCGGGTCGCAGGTATCGACGCTCGCCTGGTTCTATCAGGGTGTGGTTAATGACGGCTCGCCTGAGGTACAGCCACAGCTCGATGGCCTGTTATCGATGCAGTCGATCTTCATCACCCAGGTGGAGCGCGCAGGGGCGGAGACGATCGACCTGTTCAAGGCGATGACCAAGGCCAGCGTCAACGACCTCGTCGAAGAATTGCAGGGCAGTCAGGATCAGGCCGCCCTCGCCCTGTCCCACGTCAATACCAACGTCCGGGGGTGCGCCAACCTCTACTTCGAGAAAATCGAGGACGACGAAACTTCGCGCAATTCAGCCGACCAATAAAGGAGAGGCCCATGGCCCGCGCCGCGACGACCACCAAGAAGCCCGCCGCAAAGACCAAGGCGGCGGCAAAACCGGCCCCGGCCAAAAAGGCGACCAAAGCCGCCAAGATGCCGTCTTGGCGAATCGAGGGCGAGCTGGCGCTGAATTGCTCTTGCGATGTGTTTTGCCCCTGCGTCGTGTCGCTGGGCCAACACCCTCCGACCCACGGCTATTGCCACGCCTGGCTGGCGGTGCGCATCGACGAGGGCCATTTCGGGCGTACCAAGCTGAATGGCCTGAACATCGCCCTGCTGCTCGATATCCCCGGAAAGATGGGTGACGGCGACTGGAAGGCGGCGGCCTATGTCGATGCCGGGGCCAGTGACACGCAGTTCGACAGCCTGATCAAGATTTTCTCCGGTCAGGTCGGCGGCACGACCGGTGTGCTGCGCTTGCTGGTCAGCGAGTTCCTTGGCGCGCGCCGCGAAGAGGTCGGGTACGAGCTTGACGGCAAGACCCGTATCGTCACGATCCCCGGTATTCTCAACGCAATGGTTGCCCCGATTCCGGGCGGCTCGCCCGATGAGGATGTGATGCTGAAGAATACGCAATACTGGATGGGGCCGGACGTGACCCTCGCCAAGGGCCTGAAAAGCCGTATCCGCGATTATGGCCGGGTCTGGAGCTTCGATAACAAGAGTGCCGAGATCATGCAGATCGACTGGCACAACTGACGGCGCGGGGCAGGGCGGCGGCCATGGAACTCGACCTGTCGTTTCGGGAGGCGGTGGCCGCTGACCTCTCCGCGATTCTTGCCCTGCTGCGCGATGATATGCTGGGCAAGGACCGGGAGGACGGGGCGCAGGACCGCTATGCGTCGGCCTTTGCGCGGATTATCGCGAATCCGAATGCGGTCATCCTGCTGGCCGAGCGCCAAGGCCGCGTCGTTGCCTGCGCCCAGATCGATTTTCTGGAGAATCTGAGTTTGAGGGCCACCTTGCGCGCGAATATCGAGGGCGTGCGTGTCGCTTCTGATCTACGCGGAGGTGGTTTTGGACAAACGTTTTTCGGGCATATCGAGAAGTATTGTCGGACCCGGTGCTGCGGGTTGATGCAACTGACCATGAATGCGGCGCGAATCGATGCCGCGCGCTTCTACCAATCCATCGGGTTCGAGCCGACCCATACCGGCTTCAAGAAACCTTTGTAACATCGCAATCGTCCCATCCCACACGTCCAGACACGAGACCGCCATGGCCCAGCTTTCCATCTCTCGCCGCCTGCGTGGCACGCCCTATACCAACCGGCTGGAGGCCGCGGGGGTCAAGGCTTACACCGTCTATAACCACATGTTGCTGCCGACGGTGATCGACGATGTCGAGTTCGACTATCATCACCTGAAAAAGCATGTGCAGGTCTGGGATGTTTCCTGCGAGCGCCAGATCGAGGTGCGGGGGCCGGATGCGGAAAAGCTGGTGCAGCTGATGACCCCGCGCGACCTCAGCAAAGCGCAGATCGACCAGTGTTTCTATATCCCCATCGTGGACGAGAGCGGCGGAATGCTGAACGATCCGGTGGCGATCAAGCTGGCCGATGACCGTTTCTGGATTTCCATCGCCGACAGCGACGTGATGCTGTGGGCCAAGGGCCTCGCCTATGGCTTTCGCCACGAGGTTGCGATTACCGAGCCGGATGTGAACATTCTCGGCGTACAAGGGCCGAAATCCGACGACCTGATGGCGCGGGTCTTTGGCGAGCAAGTGCGGACGATTCGCTTCTTTCGCGGGGCGTGGCTGTATTTCGAGGGCCAGTCGATTTATGTCGCGCGCTCGGGCTATTCGAAGCAGGGCGGGTTTGAAATCTACCTCGAAGACCGGACCCTGGCGGAACCGCTCTGGGATGCGCTGTTCGCCGAGGGCGCGGGTATGCAAGTGCGCCCCGGCGGCCCCAACCTGATCGAGCGGATCGAGGGTGGCTTGCTGTCCTATGGCAATGACATGACCCGCGAGAATACGCCGTTCGAATGTGGCCTCGGTCGCTTTTGCGATGTCGAGGCGTCGATCGGCAGTGTCGGGCGCAACGCCCTGATGCGCGAGGCGCAAAACGGCCCGGTGCGGGTCGTCCGGGGCCTCAATATCGAGGGCGAGCCAGTGCCGGGATGCCGCGATCCGTGGCCGGTGACGGCGGATAACGGAGAATGGGCCGGGCAAGTGACCTCGGCGGCGTTCTCTCCTGATCTGCAAACCAACATTGGCATCGGCATGATCGAGCGCGATTATTGGCAGATCGGCCAGAGCGTCTGGGTCGAAACCCCGGCGGGCGCGCGTCGGGCAACGGTGGGCGATTTGCCGTTTACGGTGCCGTGATGCTCATGCGGCGGCGTCACTGAGAAACGACGCGACGAACGCATCCAGCGCCGCCCAGTCGGTATATTCGGGGTTGCCCGTGCCCTTGTCGGGCACCGCTTCGCCTTCGAGCACGAGTTGTTTCACGGTGAATTCCTTGAAGAAATCATATTCGAGATAGCGCACCGCACCGGCGGCCAGATGCGTGGCCTTCGGCGTCCATCCGGTCTCGGCGATGAAATCATCGACATACTGGCGGGCCTCTGCCTCGCCGTCCTTGGCGATGATCGACAGGCTGACGGAAATGAAGGCGCCGGGCATCGCTTCCAGATGCGCCCGCTCGACAAAGGCGAAGCTGTTGACCGAATCCTGGTGCCGTTTGTTATGCACCGACCCGGCAACGATCACAGCGTCAAAGCCTGAAAGCGCGGGCGTCTTGCTCGTTTCGCCGCAATCCATCACCGTGACCGCATGGCCCTCTGCGGTCAGCTTGGTTTCGATATGGCGGGCGATCTTGCGCGTTTGCCCCTCCGTTGATCCGAAAGCGATCAGCACGTTCATATCCGACTCCTCCTGGGTGATGAGAGTGGGTGGCGAGTTCACCCGACCACACGTCGCCGGTGCCGTCATTGATCGAGGTCAACGCGGCTCTATGCCTTTGGCGTTTTGCGCATTAACCTCTGTCGAAACGAACGGGGAGGCCGCCGATGCCGCGTGAAGACTATGATGCGTTTCCGAAGACCGCCGCGAACTATGTCCCGCTGACGCCGCTGTCGTTTCTGCGCCGGGCGGGCGAGGTGCATGGCGAGCATCTCGCGATCATTCATGGGGATCTGCGGCGCACATGGCGCGAGACCTATGACCGCTGTATCCGCCTCGGCCATGCCCTGTCGCAAAGGGGAATTGGGCGCAATGATACGGTCAGCTTCATCTGTCCAAACACGCCCGAAATGATCGAGGCGCATTTCGGCGTCAATATGAGCGGCGCGGTTCTGAACTCGATCAACACCCGCCTCGATGCCGATACCATCGCCTATATCCTCGAGCATTCGGAATCGAAGATCGTCTTTGCCGACACGCAGTATTCGCCGGTGATGAAGGACGCCCTGGCCCTGATGGGCGATGGCGCGCCGGAGGTCATCGACATCGTCGACCCCCAAGCCGTGTTGAAGGACGGCGAGGGCGAGCGGCTGGGCACGCAGACCTACGAGGAGTTCATCGCGGGCGGCGATCCCGGTTGGGACTGGGCCATGCCCGACGATGAGTGGGACGCGCTGGCGATCAACTATACCTCCGGCACCACCGGGCGGCCCAAGGGCGTCGTGCTGCACCATCGCGGGGCCTATCTGATGGCGACCGGCACGATCATGGGCTGGCCGCTGCCGAAGCATCCCGTCTACGTCTACATCGTCCCGCTGTTCCATTGTAACGGCTGGGGCCATGCCTGGGCCATGGCGGCGCAGGCGGGGACGATGGTTTGCACCCGGGCGGTGACGGCGAAGGCGATCTACGATGCTGCCGCCGATCATGGTGCGCAGTATTTCGGCGGCGCGCCTATCGTGCTCGGGATGCTGATCAACGCAAGCGATGCCGACAAGCGAGCCTTCGATCACACGGTCCATGCCTTCACCGCCGGTGCGCCGCCGCCCCCCGCCGTACTGGCGCAGGTGGCGAAGCTGGGCATCAACGTGCAGCATGTCTATGGCCTGACCGAAACCTATGGCCACGTGACCCAATGCGACTGGAAGCAGGAATGGGACGCGCTACCCGAGGACGAACAGGCCGAAATCAAGGGCCGTCAGGGTCCGCGTATGGCGATGATGGAGGACGCGACCGCCGTCAATCTCGACACGCGCCAGCCCATCCCCGTCGATGGCGAGGCCGAGGGCGAAATCCTGCTGCGCGGCAACACGGTGATGAAGGGCTATTTCAAGAACCCCGAGGCAACCGCCGAAGCCTTCGAGGGCGGTTGGTTCAAATCCGGCGATGCGGCGGCGATCTATCCCGGCGGTTACCTTAAAATCCGCGACCGGCTCAAGGACGTCATCATTTCCGGCGGCGAGAATATCTCGTCGGTCGAGGTCGAGGCGGTGCTGTTCAAATATCCCGGCGTCATCGCGGCGGGTGTGGTCGCGCGGCCCGACGATAAATGGGGCGAAACTCCCTGCGCCTTTGTCGAAATGAAAGAGGGCGCGAGTGCCACCGAGGCCGAGATCATCGCCTTTTGCCGCGACCATCTGGCCGGATTCAAATGCCCCAAGACGGTCGTGTTCAAGGAACTGCCGAAGACCTCGACCGGCAAGATCCAGAAATTCCTGCTGCGTAAGGAGGCGCGAGCGCTCTGAAATATCGCCAGAATTCAGGGAAGATGGGAATGAAATGCCGGATGGCAGGGCTCGCCTTGCTTACCCCCGCCTTTGCCGCCTCGCTCGCCCATGCCGAGCCGATGTCGATTGCGAAGGATATGGCGCAGGCTTTTCTTGGCGGCGATGTCGAGAGTATCTGGGCCGCCTCGACACCGGATATGCGGGCCGTCTTTGGCTCAGTCGGCGATATGGAAGCGTTTCACGGGACTGTTCTGCACGATTTCGGCGAGCAGGAAGCCGTTCTGTCCGAAGAGGTGGAGAGCAGCGCCGGGCATGATTTCTTCGTTCAGGTCTCGCGCTGGTCCGGGTCGTCGGAGCCTGTGCAACTGGTCATCGCCCTCGATACCACCGACAAGATTGCCGGTTTTCTGATCGGTCCCCAGCCGGTTGCTGCGTCCAGCCCCTATCTCGATTATCGCACCAAGGCACCGCTACGCCTGCCTGTCGAGGGCGACTGGTATGTCTATTGGGGTGGCCGCAAGATCGCGAATAATTTCCATGTCGTCGACGAGGCGCAACGCTTCGCGATGGACTTGCTGGCCTATAAAAGCGGCAAGAGCTACACGGGCGACCCTGCCAAGCTGGAGAATTACCACTGCTGGGGCCGTCCGATCCTGTCACCGGCGGCGGGGGTTGTCGTGCGCGCGGTGGATGGCCTGCCAGATCAGGCGATTGGCACCCGCGATCCGGCGCGGCCCGCAGGCAACCATGTCGTGATCAATTTCGGGAAGGGCGAATACGGCTTTCTCGCCCACTTCCAGCGCGGCAGCGTGAAGGTCGCCAAGGGTGATGTCGTTATTCCGGGGCAGATGTTGGGCCGATGCGGTAACAGCGGCAACACCTCAGAGCCGCACCTGCATTTTCACTTGCAGACCACGCCAACCCTCGGTGCCGGCAAAGGCTTGCCCGCGCAATTCAACCACTATCGCGCGAATGGAAAGCGCGTTGATCGAGGCGAACCCTTGCGCGGCGAGGTCGTTCGCGCGGTTGAGTTACGCGCCGACATCACTCTGCCATCGCGGCGCGCATCAACCCCGCCAACTCGCCCTGACCGGTGGCCTCCAGTTCTGATGCAGCACCGGTAATGTCAGCTTCCGTCTTGTTCTGGCTTAGCTTTGCCTTGGCGGACAGGTCGGTCACGACCATGCGAAACGCCACGATGCCGCGCATCATAACTTCCATATAACGCTCCGGCGCGTCGTCGGTGCGCCACGGCTCCGCGCGCGGTTGCTCCATCGTATTGGTCAGCATGTCGATGGCCCCTCGGGAATCCCTTCCCGGTTCAAGCCGTTCGGGAATTCCGCGCGCATGGACGATCAAATAGTTCCAGGTCGGCACAACCTTGCCGGTCTCCTGTTTCGTCGCGTACCAGCTTGGTGAGATATAGCCGTGCGGCCCGCGAAAGGCGGCAACCGCTGGCGTCGTGCCATCCAGCGCTTTCCAATGCGGATTGGCGCGGGCGAAATGGCCGTAAAGCACCGTCTCGCCCGCCTCTTGCCGCAGGATCAGGGGCAGATGGGTGAGTTCCGGTCCTTCTGGCCCATTGGTGGCCAGCGCGGCAAAGGGATTGGCTGCAATCGCGTCGAGAATGCGATCCCGATCATCGAGGCGGAATTCGTCGGGCAGATACATCGGCGCGGCACCCTTCGTTGGCGCGGGCGGCGTAGGGCCGTCAGTCCGCGCGTCCGTACCGGTGCAGGTCAACCCCGTCGCTACGGAACCATTCGATCCAGCGTTCATAGTCCGGTACGCGCTCGGCGACCAGTGCCCAAAAGCGCGGGCCGTGGTTCATTTCGCGCAGATGGGCAACCTCGTGCGCGGCGAGGTAATCGAGGGCCGCTTCCGGTGCTAGAATGACCCGCCAGCTATAGGATAGCGACCTATGGGCCGAGCAAGAGCCCCAACGACTGCGCGTATCGCGCACCGACAGCCGGTTATAGGTAACCCCGAGGGCATCGGCATGAATGTCCGAGCGGTTGATGAGAGCGGCGCGGGCCTCGCGCTTCAGCCAGCGCTCCAACATGCCATGCAGGGCCTCCGGCTCACAGCCGACCCGGATAATGCCGCGATCCACCGAAACGCTGCGCCGCTTTCCGGGATGGACCCGATGATACTTGCCGCGATAGGGCAGCATCATGCCGAACGTATAGGCGATGCCACTTGGGGCCGCATCGACACGCGCCTCCAACCAGTCGCGATTGGCCTCGGCAAAACGCAGGGCGTCATCGAGCCGGAACCGGGCGGGCAGGGTCATGCCGATTTCGCCGGTGGCGCGGCTGACGCTCAGGGTGACGCGCTTGGCCGTGCGCCGTCGCCGCACCGTGATCGGAGCATCGACACCCGGTATATTGACGCTCGTGACCGTTGACATGACTACTTTCTGTGCGTCTCGATAAACTCTGCAACTTTTGGCTGAATAATCTCGCGCCAGCGCCGCCCGTTGAACTGGCCGTAATGGCCGACATCGGGGTTTGTGTATTCGAGTTTCATGCCATCATCGAGCTTGTCGCACAGGGAAAGTGCGGCATGGGTCTGGCCTGCGCCGGTAATGTCGTCCTTGCCGCCCTCGATGGTCATCAGCGGAATGTCGGTGATCGTGGACGGGTCAACCTTGCGCCCGCGCACGGTCATCTCGCCCTTGGGCAGCAGATGCCGCTGGAAGACGATGTCGATGGTCTGGAGATAGAATTCGGCGGTCAGGTCCATGACAGCAAGATATTCGTCGTAGAACTTTCGGTGCGCGGCATCGGCATCGTCGTCGCCCTTCACCAGATTTTCGAACTGGCTGAACGCGGCGGTCATGTGGCGGTCCATGTTCATCGACATAAAGCCGCTGAGTTGCAGGAAGCCAGGATACACCCGCCGCATCGCGCCCGGATTGGGCATCGGCACCAGCGCAATCATGTTGGATTCGAACCATGCCAGCGAGCGTTGGTCGGCCAGTTTGGTCGGCTCGGTCGGGCTGATCCGGGTATCGATGGGACTGCCGGTCAGGATCAGCGAGGCAGGGCGGCATTCATCGCCATCCTCGGCCATCAGCGACGCGGCGGCCAGCGCGGGCACACCGGGCTGGCACACGCCCATGACATGGGTGCCGGGGCCGAGTTCACGCAGAAAATCAATCAGATAGTGGACATAGTCCTCAAGGTCGAACTTACCTTCGATCAGCGGCACGTTCCGCGCATCGCGCCAATCGGTAATATAGACGTCATGGCCGGGCAGCATCGCCTGAACCGTGCCGCGCAGCAGGGTCGCATAGTGGCCCGACATCGGCGCGATCAGCAGGATCTTGGGGTCGCGGCCCTCTTCGATGCCATTGCCGAAGCGGCGAAAGCGTTTCAGGCGGCAGAAGGGTTTTTCAAGCACGATCTCCTCGCGGATCGCGCATTGTTCGCCGTCGATGTCGATCACGTCGATGCCGAATTCCGGGCGGCCATAGCGGGCCGTCGCGTTGTCGAACATCTCGAATGCCGCCGCCGTGGTCCTTGCGCCATACGAAGCAGCCCACGGATTTCGCGGATCCCGCATCGCGTCCGCGCCCATCTTGGCGAACTGACGCCAGGGCGTGATTGCGGCGTGGGTCCATTCGTAGGCGTGATAAAGCATACTCGGATGACTTTCTCTGATGGTAGGGCAGAGCGTCGGCGTGGTTGGCCGGAATCATCTGCACGCGGATGTAGCACGTTCTACCGTAGGGATATTCTGTTGCAGCGCAACGTAATATTATTACTTAGGAAACCGGTTTCAAGGGCGCATTCATGCGTTCTACGGGCGCTGCTTTGCATCTGAACAGGGACCGGATTCGATGCGTTCTGTGCAATTTATCACAGCCATTTTCGCATTCAGCGTGTATTCTATGAAAAGTTTCGTGTTTTAAGTATTGTTGTCGGAGGGTGGGATCATGCGTATCTCCGAGGCCCAGATGGAGGAATTGCGCGCCGCGCAGCGTGCGTCCTTTATCCGCGAACTGGCAAACCGGGCGCGGCAGCGTCATGCGGAAAAGGCGGCGGAACTGTCGGAAGAGGCTTTGCTCGCCGGTATGGACACGGCGGTTACGACGGCGAAGACCTTCGGTTTGAAGACCAGAGGTACGCTGCGGCGCTTCAGCGATCTGGTCATGCTGTTCGGTTTCGGATTTCCGGCCAATCAGGATTGGGCAACGGCGGCTCTGTCGAACGAGTCCCGCGACCCCGTCGCCCGGCTCGGCTCCGTCGAGGAAACGGCGGTCTTCGTCCTGAGGGGCGGCTGACATGGCGATCTCGCATCCCCTCGACCGGTCGGCCACCGGGCAAGCAGACGATGTGTTCTATTGTCTGCACCCCGAAATGGTCCAGAACGGCACGAGACAAAAGCTGGACGCAACGTCGTCCGAGCACGGCAGTATGCGCGCCGAGTGGGTGCGGCTCTATAACGACATCCTCGCCCATAACGAGGATGGCTCGCGGCCTTTCCCCGCTTGTTCCAGTGCTGCCCACGACCACCACGACCCTGCCTGCGAGCATTGCGCCTCGCCCCCTGTCGATCCTCCGGTAACGCCCGAAGAGCCAGACGATGTCGATCCGGTGGTCCCCGACGAGCCGTGTGAAGAGTGCGAGACGGCGCATCTCGTGGTCATGGTCAAGGATGCCGATGGCAATCCGGTCGAAGACGCGGTCGTCAATGTCGTCGGCCTCGGCGGCAATCATACCGACGCATCGGGCGTCGCGGATTACGGCGAGGTTCCGGTCGGCACCTATGATGTAACCGCCGAAAAGCGCGGCCATGGCCCGACCAGCACGGGGCCGGTGGGACAGGACGAAGACCTCGGGGTGCCCGTTCCCGCCGGGACAACCACCGTGGTCGAGTTGATCCAGCATCCCCTGCTGACCCTCGTCATCGCGTTGGAGCATCCCGTCGCTTGCCCCGGTCATCCGCTGAAAATGACGGCCACCGGAACGCCCGCTGGCGGCACCTATAAGTGGACGGCGAACGGCCATGGGGCGGAGTTGGTCGATCCGAATTCACCGGCGGCGCTCGATACCGGGCCAGAAGTCTCCCTGCGCTGCTTCAGGCCTGACGACGCGACCGGCGAAATTCCCGAGCGAAAAGTCGCCGTGACCTGCACCTATACCCACCCGACTCTCGGCCAGATCAGAGAGGAGGAGGACGTCACGGTCCACAAGATCACTTTTGTCATCGCCAACGATGCCGTCGCGGGCGGCGGCACGCAGGTCTTCGAAAATGCGTTCCGGGCTCAGCTGGCGAACACACCGGGCGTGCCGACCATGGAGATCACGCCCGATATTACGATCAATCTGGATGCGAGCTGTCCGCGCAAGCCGGACTGCGCCCAGAACCATGATGTCGGATGGTGCCAGACGGTGCTGACCAATACCCGCACCTGGCACTATTCCCATACCGATTGGAGTCTCGACCCGAACTTTCTGCCGATCCGGGATCAGATCGGTGGCCCGCGTCCGTTTTACGAACCGTCCTCGGATTTCACGGGTGATGGCGATACCCAGACCTCGCATCTGGAGGACAGCCCGTCCCAGAGCGCACCCTGGACCGACTCCCGCGCCGGGGCGCCCGCCCCGCCGCCAGCGGCCAACCAGCAATTGACCAGTGTGAATTTCTCCAACGGGTTTCATTCCTGGCTGGTCGTGCGCAACAAGGAATGGTGGGATCACGACGAGATCGGCTCCTTTGCCTATCAGCGTAACTTTTCTTGGTCCTGCGAGTTGAATATCGCCGTTGACACGACCCAGGCCGTCGGCGCGCGCTGTGCACCGGTTTCGAATGCGGCGACCATCGGAGGGGTCGGCAATGGCAAGGGCGGGGTGACGCCGACCATCACCGCGCCCTTCCCGAATACAGCACATACGATTACCCATGTGCCCTGAACGCGACCGGGAGGTGTCCCATGAAAGCGGTCCTTTACGGACTATTGCTAGGAGGAGCGACCGCCATGTCTGGATTTGCAGCTGAACGTGCCGACTCCATCTATCGCACCGGGCCCGAACAAGCCTTGCGCGACGCGGCAGCGGTCCATGCCGGTGCGGTCTCGGGCCTGCACAGGGATGTGACAGCCTCGACCCAGGGCAGCGAGCCTCTACCGGTCTCGTGGATCGCCCGGGCCGAGTTGACGCGCACGAGGGCAATCAAGGGACCGGTGCCGCCCGATCCGCTGCCGATCATGCGGGTGGAGCAGTCTTCCTTCGCCATGGCAGCCTCGGGCGAGCCGGGCTGGGTTAGCGCCTATGGCGACCTGCGCGATGGCGGAGTGGCGGTGGTCTTCGATCTGGGCCACATGCTCGTGGTGCCCAGCGGTGAAGGCGAGAGCAACGTCATGGCCCTTGTGATGCGGGCGGCGCAAATCGACGCCATCGCCGATGATGCCGAGCGCCGCGCAACCCGGCTTGGCTGGATCACGAACGGTCCCACCGATGCCGACCGCCGCGCGGCCCTGCGCTCGTCCTTGCAGGCCGGCGCGAGCTGGGATGATATCGCCGGGGCCGTCAAACCGGTCTGGCCAAAGGCCAACCCGGCCTTGAAGGATTTCTTCACCGGCATGATCGCCTTCGCAATGATCAATGGCTTTTGGTCCGTCGAGGATTCGCGCCCGCTGGAGTTTCTATGCCGCGCGTTTCTCGATGCCGATGAGAGGGCCGCGCCCACAACGATGCTGCAACTCCGGCAAGTGCTGAACTGGGCCGATCGTGTCAACGCCCCCGCCGACCGCGCCCTTGCCATCGAGCGGATCGTCGCGTGTTACCGCACCAAATCTGCGGAGGGTCTGGCCAACTCGCTACAGCCCTATTACGATCAACTCGATCCGAAATACGGGCTTTAGGGCCGCGCACGCACTGTGCCATCGACGTCAGCGCCGCCGCGGATCACGCCGCTTCGAACCGCCGCGCGACCCAGTCGTGGAAGCAATGGGTCGGCGCGTCCATGGCGGGCGAGAACTTGCCGCCATCGAACAATGTGCCGTGGCGGCCCTTCTGCATTCCCTCGACCACGCCGATATCCTCGACGAAAATCTCCTTCCACATCGCGGCATTGCGGTCGCGCATATCGGCATAGGCATCGCCGGTCATCGCCTCGTTGGCGTAGTAAATCTCGATATGCTCGATACAGGTCTCCGGCCCGGTCGACTCGATCAGAATCGCATAGACATGGTCGCGATGAACGCCGAACAACACGTTCGGAAAGAACGAGACGTATTCGGCCCCGGTATCCCATTTCTCGCTCAGACCGCCGAAATTCTCGAACGTGCGGCCATCATCCGACAGCGAGGGGTTGTAGACCACCGTGCCCTGACCCGAAAACTTGTTCGGTTCGACGATGTCATAATGGTCCTCGAGCCGTGAATAGGCATTCAGACCGGGGTGAACCCAGGGCAGGTGATAGCTCTCGCAGTAGTTTTCGACGGCCAGCTTCCAGTTTGTCTTTAGGCTCAGCTTAAAGCTCGAATCCGGTCCGCCATGGACGATAGGCTGGTCAAATTCGCGCCACCGCTCGATCAGCGCACGGGCATAATCGTCGAATTCCGGGGCCTTGCCGTCCATATTGACGAAGATCACGTCGCGCCAGACCTTGCTGCGGACTTCGATCAGGCCAAGCTCGTCGCGGCGGATTTCTTCGTGGGCGTTCTGGCCCGGCCCGCCCACATGGGGCGTTGCGCGCAGCGTGCCTTTCAGGTCATAGCACCACGAGTGATAGGGACAGCGCAGGGCCCCCTCGATCCGCCGCTTTTCTTCCAGCAGGATCATGCCGCGATGGCGGCAGGCATTGAGGAAAACATGCACCTCGCCATCCTGATCCCGGGTCACGATCAGCGGCGTTCCGCAAAACGTAATCGGCATCGCATCGCCGGGTTCCGGCACATAGCTGGCAAAGCTCAGCCCCGCCCAGGTTGCCGCCATGACGGCCTTCTGCTCCAGCGCGTAGACATCCGGGTCGGTGTAGAAACTGTTCGGCAGGCCCCTTGCCTCGGCGACGGGTTTGGTGACATTCGCGAGAATCGACGGATCAAAGACAGTCATGGCGCGGCCTTTCCTGATGGCCGTTTCAGCTAAAACCAGCGCCCTGCGCCCCGTCTTTCCCGTTTCGACCGCATAAGAGCCAAAAACGGCATGGCATCGACCGGGCGATGGGATATATCGCGCCCATGATCTCTATAAAAAACCTCAACTTCTCGATCGGCGGCAAGCCCCTGTTCACCGGCGCATCGGCCAGCGTGCCGCCTAAGACGACCGTGGGTGTCATCGGGCGCAACGGGTGTGGAAAGTCCACTCTTTTCAAGCTGATAAGGGGCGAGCTGACCCCCGATGGCGGCGAGATCGAGGTGCCGCGCCAAGCCCGCATCGGCGGCGTGGCGCAGGAGGCCCCGGCGAGCGATATCAGCCTGCTCGACACGGTTCTGGCCGCCGATACCGAGCGCGCCGACCTTCTGGCGCGGGCGGAGACCGAGACCGACCCGACCCAGATTGCTGAAATCCAGACCCGGCTTGCCGATATCGAAGCCCATTCGGCGGAGGCGCGGGCGTCCTCGATCCTGCAAGGGCTTGGCTTTGATAAAGTGGCCCAACGCCGGGCTTGCAGCGAGTTTTCGGGCGGCTGGCGGATGCGTGTGGCGCTGGCGGCGGTGCTGTTTTCGGCCCCCGACCTGTTGCTCCTTGATGAGCCGACCAACTATCTCGATCTTGAGGGGACGGTGTGGCTGGAGAACTTCCTGACGCGGTATCCTCATACCTGCCTGATCATCTCCCACGACCGCGATTTGCTGAACCGGTCGGTGAAGGGTGTGCTGCACTGTTATGACGGGCAAATGACGTACTATACCGGCGGTTATGACGCCTTCGATGCTGCACGGCGGGCCAAGCTTGAGCAACAGGTGGCGCTCAAGCGCAAACAAGACCTGCAACGCGCCCATATCCAGAGTTTCGTCGATCGCTTCCGCGCGCAGGCGACCAAGGCGCGGCAAGCGCAATCGCGTATCAAGATGCTGGAGCGGATGCAGCCGATTACGGCCATCTCAGAAAACGCCGTCGCCGAGTTCAGCTTCAAGACTCCCGAAGACCTGCCGCCGCCGCTGATCACCGTCTCCGATGCCGCTGTGGGTTATGATGGGCCGCCGGTCCTGTCTAAGCTGTCCTTCCGCATTGACCAGGATGACCGCATCGCGCTGCTCGGCGCGAATGGCGAGGGCAAGTCGACGCTGTCGAAGTTGATCGCCGGTAAGCTGCCGCTGATGGAGGGAACGTCCGCGCGGTCGAAGAAACTACGCATCGGCTATTTCGCCCAGCACCAGCTCGATGAGCTGCGCCCGGAAGAAAGCGCCCTGCAACATCTCACGGCCCTGCGCCCCGAGGAAACCCCGGCGAAGCTGCGCGCGCGGCTGGGGGCGGCGGGGTTCGGGGCCGATCTGGTCGATCTGCCTGCAAAGCGCCTGTCGGGCGGGCAAAAGGCGCGGCTGCTCATGATGCTGGCGACGCTGGACGTCCCGCATCTGCTGATCCTCGATGAGCCGACCAACCACCTTGATATCGAGAGCCGCGATGCGCTGATGCACGCGCTCAACGACTATGGCGGCGCGATCATCCTGGTCAGCCACGACCCGCACCTCGTCGAGGCAGTGGCCGATCGGCTGTGGTTGGTGGGCGAGGGCCGGGTGCGCAACTTCGACGGCGACATGAGCGATTACCGCCAGCTACTACTCGGCCAGCGCGGCGTCCCCGACCGGGCCACCCGCGACAAGAAAGCCGCCGCCAAGGCCGAAAAGCCAAAGCCCAAATCCGCCGCCCCCGCCCAGCGCTCGGTGGCAAACCTGCGCGCGGACGCAAAGAAATGCGAAGACCGGCTGGATAAGCTCAACCGGATGCTGAAAACCATCGACGACAAGCTCGGCGACGGCCTGCAAAAAGGCATGATGAGCGCCACCGAAGTCGAACGCATCAGCATGAAACGCGCCGAGGTCGTCCAGGCGGTAGAACGCGCCGAAAGCCTGTGGATGGCCGCTCTGGAAAAGCTGGAGGCGGCGGAGGCGGCTTAACCCGTCGCCACGCTCCGCGCCCGCTCGTCATCGACCAGAGAACGCAGGCTGCGCATGGCGCGGTAGTGGTTGTCGCTTTCCAGCGCCTTTTCGACCGCCGCCACGCTCTCGGGATCGAGTTTATCCAACACGGGCAGGGTCGCGCGGATTGCCTCTGCTGCCTCCTCGGTCGACAGCTCACCGGCAACCGACCGCTGGGCCGCATAATACGCCTCCGACGCGGGACCGATCAGGTCATCCTCGTAGAGCGCATCGCGCATACGCAGAACCTTGGCGTTCTCCGTCTTGATCAACAGTTGAGAGCGGCGCGGGCCGTTTTCGACCAGAACGCCGTTGATCATGACCTGTTCTTTCGGGGCCAGCTTGAGCGCAAGTCCTGCCATCAGACCGCACCGACGAAAGAAATGCGGGCGGTCGTGCCCCGGCGATGCTCTTGCGTCGCCCTCGTAACGTCTGGCGTAGAAAAATTCGTTTTCATCACGCGCTCCAACCCTGATGTACCGTACTCGCCATTCCGGCGGATACACGCATTGGTCGCACGGTCGCGTGAATATGCTGTAAAACCTTCAAAAGGTTACAAATTTTAAATTAGACGATTGGCTGGAAAATAGTAATGGCTGTTTAAGATCAACCACGACGCTTCACCTGTCTTTAACGCGCTTGCAGCGTTTCATCGTCTCGCAAGCGCGTCCGAGCGTGGCGAGGTATCGAGGTGGCAGCGGGCGCTATGCGACGCGCCATTCCATCTGGCTGTCCGTATCGTTGGCGCGCGCAAGGCGTTCGTTTTCTGTCACGCGCCGGGCGATGATGCCCTGAAGGCTGGCGAGTTGCTCCTTGCCGCTGCGCGCCGCGCCCGCTGCGGGGGCCGTACCCAGCAGAGCCTCGGCAGCATCGAGATCGCTGAGCAGTTGCCCCTTCAGCGTCTGGATCGCCGCCAGTTCACTCTCTTTGCCGGCGACGAGTGCCGAGCGCTCTTTCGCATAGATCGCGATGGCACGCTTGGTCAGCTTCTCAAAATTGATCTCTCGCATGGGTGGCCTTCTGGTCAATCGTTAACGGGAGCCGGGATGCGGATGCGCCGCGCTCGGGTAAATCGCACCCGCCTTTCAGGCGGGAGATCGGCAAGTCTGATCGTGTCAGAGCTTTGGCACACAGGACAGAGTTCGAACCGGCGGTCCGGGCATGGCGGGGGCGAGCGCGGCCCTCTCCCATGCGCGACCTATACAGCCCGTGCCATCACGAGGGTCCCCACCAGAGATGGCATCACGGCTGTGGAGGGGTTCTCCCTCCGCCGACACCCGGTTCTCTGCAAACAAACTAACCGGCAGCAGAGCCGCCACCAGTATCGTTGCCAAAAAGAGAGAGCGGTGTGTCATCGGTTCTCCGAAAGTCTGTGTCGGAGAGAAGAATTACCCGGTACAGGTAAATATAATACTGATTTAAGGAAAATTTTCGAGAAAATTTCAATAAACTTCGTTAATTTTCATTTACCATGATCGTCTTGATCCGCTTTGGAATAGACCGATTTCATTAACAAAGCGGTCATGTACATCGGAAATTGGTAGAGCGCGACGAACAGCGTGAAAACCGGAGCCTGGGGCAAGGCCGCCAGATAGAGCGCCGCGTTCCGGTTGCCCCAAATCAACGCGACGGCCCCGGCCCCCGTGTCGGGAAAGACCCTTCGCAAAATTGGCAAGGCCACGCATTGCCCCCCGATATTGAGGGCAAAGACCAGCGCCAGCACGCCAAGGGCGATCACCGGGGCGGCGACAAGCTGTGCCGTGACCCCGTCGAAAATCGGCAAAATCATCGCCAGCATTGCAAGGGCACCGACCCCGTCAAAGGCCGAGGCTCGCCGCTCAATTGTCTCTGCACCCACGAGGCGGCGAAAGATCACAGCGGCGACCAAACCCGCCACGATCATCCCGCCCAGCCGCAGCGACAGAGACAGGGCATCTAGCGGCACGGCCTCGCCCAACAGCAGCGTCGTGATGAACGGCCCGAAAATCGGGGCCAGCACACTGCCGATCACCGTCAACTCCAGCGCCAGCGCCGCGTCGAGACCCAGCAACAGGCACAGCGCCGCCGCTGATCCCAGCGGCGGGGCGGCGGCGATATAGACCATCGACGCCACATAGGCATCCGGCAGTGGCGTCAGCGCGGCTACGCCCGCGATCATCAAGGGCGTTCCCAGCATCAGCGCCGCGCAGAGGCCGACCGTCAATACCAGCCGACGCGGCTTCAGACTGCGCCGCAGCACCGCGCGCAGGTCGATGCGGATCATCGCCAGCATATACATCAGCGCGACAAAGGCAGGCAGGGCCGGACGCAGGGCAGCGGCGACATCCTGCGCAAAAAGCGCCGCAATCGCCCCCAGCGCCAGGAACCACCGGGCGCGCAGCCCGACCCATGCGAGGGCCGACATCATCGCGTCTTCTGCATCGACTCCGGCAGCCACGTCGCCAGATCAGGGACCAGAACGAGGATGATGACCATCACCACCATAATCATGAACATCGGGAAGGCGGTCTTGGCGATATAGCCCATCTCGTGTTTGGTCATGCCCTGCATCACGAACAGGTTGAACCCGATGGGCGGCGTGATCTGCGCCATTTCGACCACCACGACGACGAAGATGCCGAACCAGATCATGTCGAAGCCCATGGCCTGAAACGCCGGGATATTCACCATCGGCTCGACAATGGCCATCGTCAGCACGACCGACGAGATGCCGTCGAGAAAACACCCGATGACGATATAGAACAGCGTCAGCGCGGCGATCAGTTGATAGACGCTGAGATTCTGGTCCGCAATGAAGGCCGCGAGCGCCCTTGGCAGTCCGGTAAAGCCCATCGCCAGCGCCAGAAACGCGGCACCCATCAGGATAAACGCCACCATCGCCGAGGTCCGCACCGCCCCCATCAGCGACGCGCCGAAGGTGGCAGGGGTCAGCGAGCCTTGCACCAGCGCCAGCATCAGCGATCCGATCACACCAAACGCCGCCGCCTCGGTCGCCGTGGCAAAGCCGAGATACATCGACCCGATCACCAGCGTAATCAGCAGGATGACCGGGATCAGAAACCGCGAGGACCACAGCTTGCTTGCAAAGCTGACCTTGGGTTCTTCGGCGGGTCGCTGGCTGGGGAACAGAAAGTGCCACGCCACGACATAGGCCATAAACATCGCCGCCAGCGTCAGACCGGGGATAACCCCGGCCATGAACAGCTTGGAAATCGACTCGTTGATTGTGACGCCATAGACGATCAGCGTCAGGGACGGCGGGATCATCAACCCCAGCGTTGCCGCCCCCGCCAGCGTTCCCACGGTCATGAACTCGGGGTAATTGCGCTTGCGCAGCTCAGGGATCGACATCTTGCCAACGGTGGTCAAGGTCGCGGCAGATGACCCGGAAACGGCGGCAAAGATGGTGCAGCCGACGATATTGGTGTGCAGCAACCCACCCGGCAGCCGCGCCATCCACGGGGCGAGGCCCCGGAACATGTCCTCGGATAATCGCGTTCGGAACAGGATTTCACCCATCCAGATGAAGAGCGGCAGGGCGGTCAGGGTCCAGCTTGATGACGCCCCCCAGATCGTCGTGATCATCGCGTCGCCAGCGGGGCGGCTGGTGAACATCTCCATCCCGACAACGGCGACGCCGAGCAGAGCGAGCGCCACCCAGACCCCGGTGCCGAGCAGCAACAGCAGCACGAAGACGAAAATGATCGTGAGGTAGAGTTCCTGCATCTCAGGTCGCCTTCTGCGGAAGGGCGGTATCGACCGTCTCTTCCCTGATATTGCTGTTCCCGGCCACGATCATCCGCATCAGGTTATCCCACAGGCAGATGGCGAGGATGACCGTGCCAATGCTCATGGACAGTTGCGGTATCCACATATCGGTCTTGTCGAGATCCTGACTTTTCTCGCCCAGCTTTTCGGACAGCAGATTGAACTTCACCGCATAACGCGCGAAATACGTGGCGAGGATGGCCGCGACGGCGAAACACCAAAGCTCGCCCCAGCGCCGATAGCGCCCCAGCGCCGTCAGCATCAGGTTCACCCGAATATGCGAGCCGCTGTTCAGGGCATAGGCGAGGGCAAAGAAACTCGCCGCGGCCATGCAGTACCCGGCATAGGACGTCGCGCCCGGAAAGGTCTGGCCGCTCCACCGCGCGATCATCTGGGCGCAGATGACGCCGAGCATCACCACCATTGCCAGCGCCGCAATCAGCCCGCTGATGAAATAAAGGCCGTCGAGCATCCGCCGGGGCCATCGCTTTCGGGTGCCGAGCCAACTGAGATAGAGGGTGAGCAAGACCACCGGCACGATGATGACGAAGGCCCTAGTCGGTCGCCAACTGCTGCGGAATTTATCATCCCAGACGGCACGGCCCACGGCCTCGATACTGTCCGACAGCCATTTCGAGAACCCGTCGAGGGCGACGCCCAGAACCTGAAGTGTATCGGCGGCGGTTGCGAGAAGAAATTCCATGGGCGCTCCGTCGGCAGCAGGACGAAAAAACCCCGCACCATCGGGCGGCGCGGGGTTTGTTAGGTGCGGGGATGTCCAGCCGTTACTCCGCGCTGAACGTATCCACGATGGCCTGACCTTCGTCGCCTGCGGCCTCCAGCCATTCAGCGGTCATCTGCGCACCGATTTCTTTCAGCTCGGTGACCATCTGCTCGCTGGCATCCTCGACGCTCATACCCCCGGCGCGCAGGCCGTTGAGGGTGAAGTCGGTATACTGCATCGAGCGATAAAGCCCGAGATCGGCGGCCATTGCGGCACAGGCCGTCAGGGCGTTCTGGTGGCCTTCATCAAGGTCTTCCCAGGCTTCGAGATTGACCATCACCGTGTTGCGGGGCAGCCATCCATCGACGGCATAGAAGTTCGACACATGCTCCCAGAGCTTGCGGTCATAGCCGGTCGCACCGGAGGAGATCATCGCTTCGACAACGCCGGTGGCAAACGCCTGAGAGATTTCAGCCGCCTCGATCTGGGTCGGCACCATGCCAGTCAGCTCGGCAAGACGCGCGGTGGCCGAGTTATACGAGCGGAATTTCACTCCCTCCATATCGGCAACCGAGTTCACTTCCTTGTTGAAGTAAAAGCCCTGTGGCGGCCACGGCACAGAATAGAGATAGTGCAGGTTATCGTCCTTCAGCTTTTCGACCAGCGTATCGCGGCCAGCGGCGGACAGCTTTTCCGACGCCTCGAAGGACGTGGCGAGGAAGGGCACGCTGTCGATGCCATAGACCGGCTCTTCGTTCTGGTGCGAGGAGAGCAGACGCTCGCCGATCTGCACTTGCCCGGTCTGGATCGCGCGCTTGATCTCGCCGCCCTTGAACAGCGACCCGCCGCCATGAACCGTGATTTCAAGATCGCCGCCGGTGGCGGTGCCGACGCACTGGGCGAACTGCTTGCCGACTTGGGTGTGGAAGTTGCCGTCGGCATAGGCCATGGGCATATCCCATGTCTCGGCCTGCGCGACGGATACGGTCGTTGCCATCGCAACGGCGGCCATAATGGCGATATGGGGTTTCATTGTCGTTCTCCCTAAGTACATTCTGTTTTTTTGCTCCCGCTATTACTGCGAAGTTTTGCGCAGGCTTGTCCAACACTTAATCGCCATCGAAGCGGTCGGTCCGGAACGGCGAGAGGTCAAGATTGGTCCGTCGCCCGCCGATCATATCGGCAATCAGCCGCCCGGTCTTCGGCCCCGAGGTCAGGCCGATATGCTGCGCGCCAAAGGCGAAATAGACCCCGCGCGCCTTCGTGCTTTCGCCAATCAGGGGCAGGGAATCGGCGGTCGAAGGGCGGTGGCCCATCCACGTCGTCTCGCTGTCCCATTCAATGCCGGGATAGACCCGCCCGAGGGCGCGGCGGAACAGGGCAATCGGTGCTTCAGAGGGCGGGGCCTTCAGGCCGCCGAACTCGACCAGACCGGCGGCGCGCACGCCTTGGGCCATCGGTGTCAGTGCGAACTTGGCATCGGCGATCATGTAAGGATTCGGCGGGCGCACGGACGGCTCGCGCATCATCACGTGATAGCCGCGCTCGGTTTCCAGATTGACGTGGTGGCCAAGCCGCTCTGCGAGCTGACGCGACCACGCGCCCGAGGCGAGAACCACCCGATCAAAGCTGTGCGCCTCGCCCCCCGCCCGGACCTCGGACTGGCCTTCGCCGCCGCGTATATCATCGACCTCGGCCTTGATGAACTGGCCGCCGAGGCCGCGATACGCGCCGAACAGCGCGGCGACATAGCCGCCGGGATCGCTGATCCAGCCATGATCGTGCAGCGCCGCGCCAAAGCCGTAATCGGGGCCGAGATGCGGGTCGATCTCGCGCAGCGCCCCGTGGTCCAGCTCGTCCCACGTAAAGCCGTGCTCGGCGCGGATGCCAAACCCGAAGGCGTCTTTGTCGAACGCCGCGCGGTCCTTGTAGAGATAGGTGTAGCGCCCGGTTTCGATAAACCGTTCCGCCTCGGTATCCCGCGCGATGGACCGGTGCTGATCGACGGAGTCGGCCAGAATATCCGACAGGGCGCTCGCCGTGCGCTTCACCGTCGCCGCGTCCGACCCGCGCAGGAACGGCACCAGCCACGGCAGCAACTTGGGCAGATAGCGCCAGCGCAGGAACAGCGGGCCGTCCGCATCGAACAGCATCTTGGGCACCGACTTGATGATCCCCGGCGTCGGCACCGGCACAATGGCCGCGCGGGCCAGCAACCCGGCATTGCCATAGCTTGTCTGCGCGGGATCTCCCGGCTCGATCCGGTCGAACACCGTTACGTCATGCCCATCCCGGCGCAGCCACAGGGCGGTGGAAACGCCGACGATACCGGCACCGATGACGGCGATTTTCAGGGGAGATGTCATCGGCACTCGCGTGTTATGGGTTTGCGCGAGAGATTGAAGCGATAAAGCGGCGAGACGCAAGAGCATGACGCGAAGACCCATCGGGATTCTGATGCTGGACACGCGGTTTCCGCGCCCGCTCGGTGACATCGGCCACAAGGACAGCTTTCGCGGGCCGGTCCTTTACCGCCGGGTTGCCAAGGCATCGGCGGTGCAGGCGGTGCGGGGCGACACCGAGGCGTTGCTCGATCCGTTCATCGCATCGGCGCGTCAACTCGTGGAGGAGGGAGCCGAGCTTATCGGCACCAGTTGCGGATTCTTGTCGCTGTTTCAGGACGCGATGCAGGCGGCGCTGGATGTGCCGGTTGTGACCTCGGCCTTGTCGTTGGTCGCGGGGCGAGAGGCGGAGACCGGCGTGCTGACGATCGACGCCGCCGCGCTCACCGACGCGCATCTGGCAGCAGCAGGCATTGAAAGTTCTGTGCCCGTCGTCGGCCTCAGCCGCGATGGAGAACTGGCCTCGGCAGTGTTCGAGGATCGCCTTTCCCTTGATATGGCGGCGGTGGAGGCGGAAATGATCGCGGCGGCACAGACGCTCGTCCGCGCCCATCCCCCTATTGCCCGCATCGTCTTTGAATGTACGAATATGGGGCCATATGCCGAGGCGGTTGCGCGGGCGGTTGATCGCCCGGTCTTCACGGTAATCGACGCGCTGGAGGGTGCACTGCATGGCGGGTGAAAAACCAAATGTCGGATCGGCCTATGCCTTGGACAGCGTCGAGCAAGTCCGCGCGCTCTATCGCGACTGGGCACCGAGCTATGACGCCGATTTCATTGCGCGCATGGGATATGTCATGCCCGGCATTGTGGCGGGCGTCGCCTTGCGCGAGGGATGTGCAGGACCGATCCTCGATGTCGGATGCGGGTCCGGGGCCGTTGGTGTTGAACTGGTCGGACACCGGGTCGATGGCCTCGACCTGTCGCCGGAGATGCTGGCCGTTGCCGTGACGAAGGGCGTTTATTCGCGGTTGGTCGAAGGCGATCTTCTGGGCCGGTTGCCGCTGGCCGATGCCAGCTATCACTCGGTCGTCAGCGCCGGAACCTTCACCCACGGCCATGTCGGGCCGGATGCTCTCGACGAATTGCTGCGGGTGGCCGCGCCAAGGGCGCTCTTCTGCCTCGGGATCAATGCCGAGCATTACCGCGCGCATGGGTTCGAGGCGAAACTATCGGCGTTGCAAAACGCCGGAGCCATCACGGCCCCGGCGCTGGAAGATCATCCGATCTACGCCGCCGACCACGACCGCGCCGCCGACCGGGCGCTGGTTACGGTGTTTCGGCGGGTTTGATTTCTATCCGTCACCCTCGGACTTGATCCGAGGGTCTTTGTGGGCGGCGAGCGATCCTCGGATCAAGTCCGAGGACGACATAGTCAAAGCTGATTATACCGCTGGCTGAACGTATCGCACACATCGACATTCCCCGCCTTCAACCCCTTGAAGAACCAGTTCACCCGCTGCTCGGACGTGCCGTGGGTAAAGGAAGCCGGGTCAATATGCCCACCATTGCGGCCTTGCAGCGTGTCGTCGCCGATCTGGAACGCCGCATTAAGCGCCTCCTTGACATCACCTTCCTCAAGCTGGTCGGCGATGTGGTTCGACCAAACGCCGGAATAGCAATCGGCCTGCAACTCCAGCCGCACCGTCGCCTCGTTGGCCTCGCGTTTCGAGACCCGCTGGCGATAGGCGTTCACTTGCGGAATGCGCCCCGTCACGTTCTGAACGTGGTGCGCAACCTCATGGGCCACGACATAGGCTTGGGCGAAATCACCGCTCGCGCCGAGGCGATTGGCCATGATGTCGTAAAAGCCGGGGTCGATATAAATCTTCTTGTCGGCGGGGCAGTAGAACGGCCCGGAGCCGGTGCTGGCGGGGCCACAGGGCGACCGCGTCTGACCCGAGAACAGCACGAGCGTCGGTTCGGGATAATCATCCGTACGCTCTTCGTGGATCGCGCCCGGGCGAGCGAAAATGTCGGTCCAGACTTCCTCGGTATCGGCCAGCACGACGCCGATAAACTGCCGGTCCTCGTCATTCGGCCCCGGCGCGCTGCGTGTCGTCGTGGTGGGCGCATAGCTCGACATGCCGCTGCTGCCGCCCCCGATCCCGAACATCTGAAGGATGGGCACTGCCTCGGGAAAGAAAAAACTGGCTGCGAGCAACAGGATCGCGCCGATGCCAAAACCGCCCCCGGCCTTGCCGACCCGCCCCCGAGGTCGCCCGCCGCCCCCGCGCCGGTCCTCGATATTGCTGCTACCCCTGCGTCCCCGCCATTTCATCGCGTCTCTCCCCGAAATCAATCTCCATCAGCCTTAGCCGATTTTGATCCCCAGGGAAATGCTGGCGCTACGGCACGCGGTGAAATCAAGAAGAGAACGGGATTGGATTGCAGAACACAGAAGAAGGCTGGACTGATTCCAACCCTGTCGCGACCGTCTCCGCGCGATAACTGGGGAGGTAGCGTTTGGTCATGACCGGACTGTTTCGCGAACGAGTGGCGACAGTAGTGATACCCTGCATACTCCCGCCACGGAGAGATAAGCGCCTGCCCGGGCGGTGCGGGACGCGCCGCCTTGGGGCGGGCTGGCGCGTGTCAGATGCTTCGCATCTTCCCATCTCTCAAGAAGATTTCGCTCCGCGAAATGAGGGCTTCTTCCGAATTTGACGTCATGCCGCATTTCCGGTTTTGACCAGACTCGGACTCCGTGATCGTCAGACTGCGATGGTCGTGAAGAAACTGAAACCTGTCCAGCCTTCTCCTGAATTTTTAATGCCCGTACTTCTGCCGCTTCGCTCATTCTAGTTCGCTTAGTGGATTTAACACACCTTCCCCTGCGACCCCTTGAACTCTCCATCTGCCTGCAACACTCTCGATGCACCAGCGTTCGGGGAAAGCAATGGCCAGCGCCTCCTTCAGTGACTTCACGATATACTCCCGAGGCGAGCGCCTCGCCGATGGGGTGGTGCATATCGTCGGCGTGGTTGCCAGTCTGGTGGCGATTTCAGTTCTGATCGTCTTATCAGCGCAGTGGCGAGATCCGGCAGCGATCGCCAGCGTCAGCGTTTATGGCGCGGGAACCCTCGCCGTCTTTTGCATCTCAGCCGCGTATCACCTGACCCCGCCGACACGGGCGAAAGCGATCCTGAGGCGTTTCGATCATGCCGCAATCTTTCTCAAAATCGCCGGAACCTATACCCCCTTTGC
>CALGNO010000006.1 GCA_937958625.1 uncultured Neomegalonema sp. | reverse complement strand
GCCTATGGCGAGGCGGCGATGCCGACGGTTTTTGCGATCATCTCGATCCACGCCGCGACCATGTACGCCCTCGGCGTGGTGAGCATGGAGGTCAGCGCGAGAGACGGCGCGGGAGCTGTGGCGGCGATGCGTAAGGTGATCCACGCCCTGTCGCGAAATCCGCTGGTCATCGCCGTGGCACTGGGGTTCAGCTATAATGTAACCACCCTGCCGATCCCCTCGGCGGTGGACGATGCGCTGAAGCTGATGACGGCGGTCGCCTTACCTGCGGGCATGTTCGCCGTCGGCGCGGCCCTCACGCGCTATGCGATGGCCGATAATGTGCGCGAAGCGGCGGTGATGGTCGCGCTGAAGGTCGCGGTGCATCCGGCACTGGTCGCACTTTTCGCCTTTGGGCTGTTCTCGCTTGGCTCCATCGAGGCCAAGACCGTGGTCATTATGGCGGCGGCACCGGGGGGTATGAATATCTACGTCTTCGCGGTGCTCTATAATCGCAACAAGGAACTGGCCGCGAATGCGATGTTGCTTGGCACGGCCATTTCAATGCTGACCCTGCCCTTCTGGTTGCTGGTGCTAGGCTAACAGCCAGAAGGCCACGCCAAGAAACACCGTCGTCGCGGCGGTAAAGCGCCAGTTCCACCACCAGGCCAGTTCTCGCCCGGTATGTTTGGTGGCCCCGGCAATCATCAGCACCACGGTCGCAAAGGGCGAGGCGGTCATCGACAGCGCCCATCCGCACGAAATCGCCAGCGCCGCCCATGTAATGTCCGTCGGCAATTCCGGCACGGCGGCAATCAGCGATCCGAAGAACACCGCCATCATAATCGGACTCAGCGCAAACTGGCTGAGCGCCGCGACCCCTACCGCGAGGCTGAGCAAGAAAAGCCACCCCGGCCATGCCTCCAGCCCCAGCGCCGCCGACCACTCCGCCGCCGGGATCAGCGCCGCCGCCGCCCGCCCGACATAGCCCGAACAGGCCAGCGTCACCGCCAGCGGCGCGGCCCTTGGCAGATGGCCCAGACCGATCTCCGCAAGTCTCGCCTTCGATGCGGCCCAGTCGCCGCCATTTTGCACCGCGAGCCAGCAGAACAGGATAATCGGCGAGGCCATCATCAGGCCAAACACCACCGACTCGTCGAACAGCGCCATTCCGGTCAGCGTCAGGCCCAGCAACGCAAGGCACACAAAGGCAAAATTGCCATAGGCGCGCACCGGAAAGGGCGGGTTCGTGGTCCCGGCGGCGGGCACATAATCCCGATGCTGCCACCTGTCCTCGGCCCAACCGATCAACATTACGACCACAGCAATCACCAGCCCCGCCACGATCCACGGCCCCCGCTGCGCCTCGGGCAACAGTGTCGTCAGCACCAGCGGCGCAACGGCGGTCGGCGACCAGACCACGGCCCACGCGAACCCGCGCAGCATCGAATTGAGTTGGCGTTTTTCTCGGATGGGATTGAGCGGATCACTCTCATCCTCGGTCCCGCGCCGTATCAATGGCGCGAGTAGGCTGACGACCCCCAGATTGAACAGCTGCGCCATGAAATGCGTACCGAGGAACAGCGCAAAATACCGCCGCCCCGCCCGCTGCTTGGTCAGGTAGAGACCACATTCGAGGATCGCAGGCGAGGTCATCGCCGCCTGCTGCATCAACCCCACCAGCATGATGAATGCCATCAGGAAAATCGCCTGATCCAGCGCCACAGCCAGCGCCTCGGCGGGGCTGTCGTGCAGCCACAGGATCATCATGGTCAACATCGCACAGAGCGTCAGCAGATACCCCTCGCGCACTCCCAGCCGTCGAAAGCTGAGAGGCACCACGGCCAGCATCGCGGCATAGGCCACATAGCGCGCGGCCACCACATCCACCGCCAGCCAGATCAACTCGCAGGTCATGACGGTCATCAGCGCGGCGGCACAGAACCAGTCGCGGTCATGGGCGGCGCGCGCCTCTGCAATACTGACCGGCATAGGACTCCCCACTCGACCGCTTGCGCGGGCCTGTTATCGTTGTATCGTGACCGCGAAGCCGGGGCCTGTCCAGCGATCCCGGTCCTTGCCAAATGGAGCCATCCCCATGAACGAGACCGGCCTGCGCGCCCGCATCCTGCGCCGAGAGATGCTTTGCGGTACTTTCATCAAGACCCCCGCCATCGACGTGGTCGAGGTTTTGGCCATGGCCGGGCTTGATTTTATTTGCCTCGATGCCGAACACGCGCCCTTCGACCGCGGGCGGATGGATAGCTGTCTGGCGATGGCAAAGGCCCTCGGCCTGCCTTGTCTGGTGCGGGTGCCCGAGGGCAGCCCGACACAAATCCTGATGGCACTCGATGCCGGGGCGGCGGGCATCGTCGTGCCCCATGTCTATTCGGTGGAAAAGGCTGCGGCGGTGGCAAAGGCCGCGCGCTATGGCCATGGCGGGCGCGGCTATGCCGGATCGACCCGCTCGGCGGGCTATGCGACCAGGACGATGCCAGAGGTGCTGGCCATGACCGAGGAAACGGTGGTCCTCGGCCAGATCGAAGAACCCGAGGGCGTGGACGCCGTCGCCGAAATTGCCGCGACGCCGGGTCTCGATGGCCTGTTCGTCGGCCCCGCCGATCTCGCGGTCAGCTATGGCGAAACCGATATGAACGCACCCGTCGTGATCGACGCCATGCGCAAGGTCTGCGAAGCCACCAAAGCCGAGGGCAAGGGCGCGGTCACTTTCGCACCGAACATGGGCAATTTCGACACCCTTCGCGATGCGGGGATGCACATGCTGTTCTTTGCGTCAGAACACGCGTGGATGCTGAATGGTGCGCGCAGTCTGGTCAGCGAGTTCCGCGAACGGACGTGACGATACGCTGCCCCGGACTCGATCCGGGGCAGCAGTAAGGCTCAGGAACCGCCCCCCTTCGGCAACCGCCGTATCTCCGGCCACTCCAGTATCCCGATCCCGAGCAGAACCAGCCCAAACCCCCCGATCTGTATCGCATCGAGCCGCTCGCCAAGCGCAAACCATGCGACGATGACGGTGATAATCGGCCCGAATAACGCAATGAGACTCACCCGCGCCGCCCCGATCCGGCGCATGGCCTCATACTGCATCAGCATAGGCGCAACGGTGGCCACCAGCACGATCAGGGCAATCCAGACCAACGCCTCACGGTTGAACTCCAGCGTATCCGCCTCGAAGGTCACCACCGCCACCAGCGCCATGCCAATCAGCGCCGAAAGCTGCGTCAGCGTCGAAAACCGCCCCGGCCCGATACGCTTGATCAGCGGATTGGTCAGGGCATAAAAAATCGCGATGGTAAACGCACAGAGCAGCGACAGCCCGACGCCGGACCAAAACCGCTCCGGCAATTCCACCCGGTCGGGCCGCAGCACGACGAGCAGGCCAACATAGGCAATCAGGAACGCCAACAGCTGATTGCGCGTGGGCAAGCGCCGCTCCATCGCCGCCGCGACGAACACCACGATCAGCGGATAGGTGAACAACACGATCCGCGACAGACCCACGCCGAGGCGATCAATCGCCGCAAAATCGCATAAGGTCGCCAACAGGAACAACAAGCCAAATGCCAGCGCGAGGCCAACATCGCGGGGCGTCATCGGCACCGGATTGCTTTTCTTCATCGCCAGCGATGCCAGCCAGAAAAGCGGCAACGCGGCAATCATGCGGACGAGAACGACGCCCAGAACACTTGCCCCGGCGATATACGCAAACTTCGCGAAGACGCCTTTCATTGACAGCCCAAAGATGGCGACGAAGGCCATTGCCAAGGCTGCGCGCTCACTGCCGCTTTCTAAAGGGTCAGGCATAAGCGCCGCGCGTCATAGATAGCGGCATGGATATTGCGGCTCGCCACCGCATCGCCAATCCGGTAAAGCGCATAGCCCGTCTCCGGCACCGGCTGTGCCTCGCCCGCGATCAAGGCGTTGAGGTCAGTGACGCCGTCATTGCCCGCCCCTTCGCGAAGGCCGTCATAGACCTCGTCCAGCGGCACCGTGCCATGTTCGACGACGACATGATCCGCGCGCATCGACCGGCCCGGTCCACCGTAATCGTTCGTGAAATGCGCGATCAGCGCATTGCCGTCTCGCTCGACACGGGCGATGCGGTGATCCGGGGTTACTTTCACCCCGCCCTTATGAAACTTGCTGAGATACATCGGATAATTCGACGCGCCCATCTCGACACAGGCGCTGCGATCCGGCGTGACGAAGGCAATCTCGGCCCCGCCCCGCGCGGCCAACTCGCAAGCCAGCGACGGAGCCTGATGCTGGCCGTTATCATCGTAGATCAGCACTGTTCCCTCGACCTTTTGCCCCCCCAGTACATCCCAGACGCTGAGGCACAACTCTCCGCCCGGGAAGTGTTCGACATCCGGCAGGCCGCCGGTGGCAACGATCACCGCATCAGGAGCCTCGGCCAGAACATCCTCCTCGCCCGCATACGCGTTGAACCGGATATCGACGCCCAATCGCTCGACCTCTGCCGCCAGCCAGTCTGTGATGCCGATCAGGTCTTTGCGCACCCGGGACTGCGCCGCGATGCGCACTTGTCCGCCGAGTTCCGTCGCCGCCTCAAACAAGATGACCTGATGCCCGCGCTCCGCCGAGACCCGCGCGGCTTCCAGCCCCGCAGGGCCACCGCCGACCACCACGATCTTGCGCGCCGCTGCGGCGGGCGGCGTGAGATGCGGCACGGTCTTTTCACGGCCCGTGGCAGGATTATGCAGGCACAGCGCCTCGCCCTCGCCATAGATGCGGTCGATGCAATAGCCTGCGCCGACACAGGGCCGGATCCGCGCTTCCTCGCCCCGCTGCATTTTCGTCACCAGATACGGATCAGCCATGTGCGCGCGGGTCATGCCGATCAAATCGGTGATGCCGGACTCCACCGCATAGCGCGCGGTCGCCAGATCAGAGACCCGGCAGCCATGGATGACCGGCAGCGAGACCTCCTCCCGAAACCGCCGGACATGTTCCAGCCAAGGGGCGAGTTTCTGAAACATTGCGGGCACAGCGAACTCGGATAGCTCAAAGTCGTGATCCGGTCGCCCGACATTAAGGTTCACGTAATCGACAATGCCCTGCGCCTCCAGCATCCGGGCGAAGGCGACGGCCTCGCTGGCGGTCAGGCCACCGTCGATCATGCTGTCCACTTCCATGCGGATACCGATGATGTGGTCCGGCCCCGCCGCCGCCCTCATGGCCTCCAGCGTCTCCAGCGCAAATCGCGCCCGGTTTTCCAGCGAGCCGCCATAACCATCGCTGCGTTTGTTCGTGTGCGGCGACAGGAATTGCCCCGGCAGATGGCCGTTATGGAGCAGTTCGACGCCATCCAGCCCGCCCTCGCGGCACCGGCGCGCCGTGTCGGCATAATGGCCGATCACGCGGTTGATATCGGCGGCATCCATCTCCTTCGGAAAGCCCCGATGCGCCGGTTCGCGCTCTCGCGAGGGCGCGATCACCGGCAGCCAGTCCCCCGCATTCCACGTCGTGCGGCGGCCCAGATGCGAAATCTGACAGATCAGCGCCGTGCCATGGCGATGGATGCGTTCGGAGAATTCCTGAAAATACGGGATCACCCGGTCGTGGGAGACATCGAGTTGACCGAAGACCGAGGGGCTGTCCGGCCCGACACAGCTTGAGCCGCCGAACATCGTCATGCCGATGCCGCCCTTGGCCTTTTCTTCGTGATAAAGCTGATACCGCTCGGCAGGCATCCCGTTTTCGGCATAGGCCGGGGCATGGGGCGTGCTGACGACGCGGTTCTTGATCGTGATGCCGTTCAGGGTGAACGGTTGCAGCAGGGGGTCAGACATAGGGCCTCGCGAGCGGTGATGCCCGCGAGGAAAAGGGCGCGAGCGCCTCGATCAATCCATCTGCTTGAGGATCGCGTCAAGGCTGTCCTTGGCATCGCCGTACAGCATCCGGCTGTTGTCCTTGAAGAACAGCGGGTTCTCGACACCTGAATAGCCCTTGCCCTGGCCACGCTTGGAGATGACGACGTTCTTCGCCTTCCAGACCTCCAGCACCGGCATCCCGGCAATCGGAGAGTTTGGATCATCCTGAGCCGCCGGATTCACGATGTCGTTCGCGCCGATGATCATGACGAAATCCGTGTCGGGGAAGTCGTCGTTGATCTCGTCCATTTCCAGCACGTAATCGTAGGGCACCTTGGCCTCGGCCAGCAGCACGTTCATATGGCCGGGCAGCCGACCCGCAACCGGGTGGATGGCAAAACGCACGGTCTTGCCCTTGGCGATCAGCTTTTTGGTCAGTTCGGACACCGCGGTCTGTGCCTGTGCCACTGCAAGGCCATAGCCGGGGACGAAGACGATACTGTCGGCGTCGTCCAGCAATTGCACGGTGTTCTCGACATTGGTCGGGACCATCTCGCCGTCGACCTCCGCCGCCGGTCCGCCCGCATCGCCGCCCCAACCGCCGAGGATCACTGAGGCAAAGCTGCGGTTCATGCCGCGGCACATGATGTAACTGAGGATAGCGCCCGAAGCGCCAACCAGCGCGCCGACGACGATCAGCAGATCATTGCCCAGCGTAAAGCCGATGGCCGCCGCCGCCCAACCCGAATACGAGTTCAGCATCGACACAACGACGGGCATATCCGCGCCGCCGATGGCAAGGATCAGGTGGCACCCGATGACGCCCGCAATGATTGCGACGACAATCATCGTCCACAGGCCCGCGCCCTCAAGGTAGAGATACCCGAGGATAAAACAGATAACGAAGCCCGCAATGTTCAGCATGTGCCGACCCGGCAGGGTCAGGGCATTTGAACTCAGCTTACCGGCAAGTTTGCCATAGGCGATAATCGACCCGGTGAAGGTGATCGCACCGATCAGAATGCCGAGGAACAACTCGACCTTCATGATCCCGATCTCGACCGGGGTTTTCTTGGCGATCGTCGCCGCAAAACCGAGCAATTCGCCAGCGGTCCCGTCAGCCTTTGCCGCCGTTGCGCGCTCCAACAGCAAGTGCGTGTTGATGCCGATGAAGACCGCTGCCAGACCCACAAGGCTGTGGAACCCGGCCACCAGCTCGGGCATCTGCGTCATCTGGACTTTTTTCGCCACGAACCAGCCGCCGACACCGCCAACCACGATCATGACGGCAAGGATGGCGAAGTTGCCGACACCCGGCTCGGCAATCGTCGCCACGATGGCGATGACCATGCCGATAATGCCGTACCAGATCGCCCGCTTTGCCTTTTCCTGATTGGACAGGCCCCCGAGGGCGAGGATGAAGAGAATAGCCGCGACGACATAGGCCGCGTTTGTCAAACCGATACTCATCTATCTGTCCCCAATCAACTTTTCTGGAACATCGCAAGCATACGACGTGTAACGAGGAAACCACCGAAGATATTGACGGAGGCCATGAGGACGGAGAGCGCCGCGAGGATCATCACGCCGATACTCGGCGACCCGATCTGCAACAGTGCGCCGACGATGATGATCGACGAAACAGCATTGGTAATCGCCATCAGGGGCGTGTGCAGCGAATGCGCAACGTTCCAGATGACGTGATACCCGACGAAACATGCCAGCACGAAGACGATGAAATGCTGCATGAAACTCGGCGGCGCAATCGTGCCGAGCAGCAGGATCAGCGCACCGCCGCCCAGCAGCAGCGCGGTCGTCGTCGTGTTGGATTTCTTGAGTGCCGCTTCTTCCTTCGCGGCCTTTTCCTCGGGGGTCTCTTCTTTCTTCTTCGGCGCAGCGGCCTTTGGCGTGGCCGACGTCGAGACCGCCGGGGGCGGGAAGGTAATCTCGCCTTCTTTCACGACGGTACAGCCGCGAATGACCACGTCTTCCATATTGACGTTCGGCACGCCGTCTTTTTCCGGCGTCAGGTCATCGAGCATATGGCGCAGGTTGGTGCCGTAGAGCTGGCTGGACTGCGCCGCCATGCGGCTGGCCATGTCGGTGTAGCCGATGATGGTGACGTCGTTATCGGTCACCGTGCGCTCGCCAGGAACGGTCAGGTCACAGTTCCCGCCCTGCTCTGCCGCTAGATCGACAACGACTGAACCCGGTTTCATGGCCTTGACCATGTCTTCCAGCCACAGTTTCGGCGCGGGCCGTCCGGGGATCAGCGCCGTGGTGATGACAATGTCGAGGTCCGGGGCTTGCTCGCGGAACAGGGCGAGTTGCTTCTCGCGGAATTCAGGGCTGGACGGTTTGGCATAGCCGGTATCGGGCCCGTCATCGCCGCTATCCTCGAAATCCAGGAACAGGAATTCGGCTCCCATCGACTCAATCTGCTCGGCGACTTCCGGTCGAATATCGAAGGACCGGACGATCGCGCCCATGCTGCGCGCGGCACCGATGGCCGCAAGGCCCGCAACGCCGGCACCGATCACAAGAACCTTGCCGGGGGGTACTTTACCGGCGGCGGTGACTTGCCCGGTAAAGAAGCGTCCGAAGTTATTCGCGGCTTCAACGACAGCGCGATAACCGGCGATATTCGCCATCGACGACAACGCATCGAGTTTTTGCGCGCGAGAGATACGCGGCACCTGATCCATCGCGAGAACGGCGTGGGGCTTGCGGTCGCTGAGGGTTTTGACGAGGTCTTCGTTCTGGGCTGGCCAGACAAAGCTGATGAGCGTCTTTCCCTCGCCCAGCTTTCCGGCTTCGTCCTCGGTGGGCTGGCGCACCTTCATCACGATGTCGGCGCTGTCCCAGACATTGTCGACAACGTCGACGCCCGCGTCGCGATAGGCATCATCGGAGAAGTTCGCGTCTTCGCCCGCGCCCTTTTCGATCTGAAGCTTATAACCGAGTTTCTGGATACGTCCGGCGGTTTCGGGCGTCAGCGCCACGCGCTTTTCGTCCTCCGCCAGTTCCTTTGGAACGCCTACTGTCTGGGCCATTTAAGACTCGTCTCCCTGTTATTGTCGGGTTCGCCGACCCGGCATTCGACCGGCATCGCATCACTGGTTCTTGGTATACCAAGAGCTCGCCCCAGCCGCATCCCCCTCTCGGGTAGGACGGGCGCTACCCGCGCGGCACGGGTACCGCCCTGTCCGGTTCTCAGCGTTTTTTCTTCGGTGGCATGAGGTCGGTGATGGTGCCGTCGAACATCTCGGTCGCGAAGGCCACCGTTTCGGAGAGCGTCGGGTGCGGGTGGATCGTCAGGGCAATGTCCTGCGCATCCGCGCCCATCTCGATGGCCAGCGCGGCCTCGGCGATCAGGTCGCCCGCCGACGTGCCGACAATGCCCGCCCCGATGATGCGGTGGGTATCGGGATCGAACAGCACTTTTGTGACGCCTTCGCTGCGGCCATTGGCAAGCGAGCGACCCGACGCGGCCCAAGGGAAACTGCCCTTCTCGAACTTCGTACCGTTCTTCTTGGCTTCAGTCTCGGTCACGCCGACCCACGCAACTTCGGGATCAGTATAGGCAACCGAAGGAATGACCTTCGCGTCAAAGGCTGACTTGTGACCCGCGCAAGCCTCTGCGGCCACCTTGCCCTCATGCACAGCCTTATGCGCCAGCATCGGCTGGCCGACGATGTCGCCAATGGCAAAGATGTGTCCGACATTCGTACGCATGGCTTTGTCGGTAGCAATGAATCCCCGGTCACTGACCTCGACGCCCGCCGCCTCGGCGTTGATCTTCTTGCCGTTGGGTGTGCGCCCGACCGAGACGAGGATACGGTCGTATTGCTTGCTGAAGCTCTCGCCGTCCTTATCCTCGAAGGTGACTTTCAGCGCGTTTTTCTGCGCTTTGACGTCCGTCACCTTGGTTTGGAGCATGATCTCTTTGTATTTCGGCTCGTTGATCTTGCGCCAGGGCTTGACCAGATCCTTGTCGGCCCCAGCCATCAACTCGTCCATGACCTCAACGATGCTGATTTCCGCGCCGAGGGACTGGTACACCGTCGCCATTTCGAGGCCGATGATCCCGCCGCCGATGACCAGCATCTTTTTCGGGATTTCTTCGAGTTCCAGCGCGCCGGTCGAATCCATTACGCGCGGATCGTCGTGGGGGATGAACGGCAGGTGCACCGCCTCGGACCCCGCCGCAATAATCGCCTGATCGAAGCTGACGGTCGTGGTCTTGCCGTCTTTCTCGACGGTGATTTCATTCGGCCCGCTGAATGTGCCGACGCCGTGGACGACTTTTACCTTGCGCTGTTTGGCAAGGCCCGAAAGGCCGCCGACCAGCTTTTCGATAATGCCATCCTTCCAGCCGCGCAGCTTGTCGAGATCGACCTTCGGCTTGGCGAAGCTGATGCCATGTTCGCCCATCTCGTCGGCCTCGGACATGACCTTGGCCGAGTGCAGCAGCGCCTTGGACGGGATACAACCGACATTGAGGCACACGCCGCCCAGAACATCCCAGCGCTCGATCAAGACGACATCCATGCCGAGATCGGCAGCGCGGAAGGCGGCGCTGTAGCCGCCGGGGCCGGAACCGAGCACGACGAGTTGGCCGTGAACATCGCCCTTACCCTTCGAGCCGCTTGGTGCAGCCGCAGGTTTTGACTCTTTGGCGGGTTCATCCTTAGGCGCATCATCGCCGCCGCCGCCGCTGGCCTCGCCGCCCTCGACTTCGATCGACAGGATTACACTGCCCTCGCCGACCTCATCGCCGACAGAGACCTTGAGCGCGGTGACCTTGCCGCCCTTGGGCGCAGGCACGTCCATTGCGGCCTTGTCGCTTTCGAGGGTGACCAGCGGGTCTTCCGCCGAGACCACGTCGCCCTCGGCCACATGGATTTCGATCACCGGCACCTTGTCGAAATCGCCGATATCAGGGACTTTGATGTCTTCCGTCGCCATCTTTTATCCCCCTCAGAGAATCATGTTGCGGATATCGTTGATCGCGTCCTTCAGCGTCACGCAGAAGCGCGCGGCCAAGGCCCCGTCAATCGCCCTGTGGTCATAACTGAGCGACATCGGCAGCATATTGCGCGGCACGAATTTCTTACCGTTCCAGACCGGCGCCATCTTGGCCCGCGTCAGGCCGAGGATCGCGACCTCGGGGGCGTTGACGATGGGCGTGAAGGATGTGCCGCCGATGCCGCCGAGGGACGAGATCGTAAAGGTCGCGCCTTGCATGTCGCCGCCCTTGAGCTTGCCTTCGCGGGCCGCTGCGGACAACTCGCCGAGTTCCTTGGAAATCTCGACGATGCCCTTGCGGTCGGCATCCTTGATGACCGGCACAACAAGGCCGTTCGGCGTGTCAGCGGCAAAACCGATATTGTAGTAATGCTTGCGGATCAGCTTATCGCCGTCCGGGTGCAGGGAGGAATTGACCTGCCAATGCTCTCGCAGGGCCTTCACTGATGCCTTGATCATGAAGGACAGCAGCGTGACGCGATAGCCCTGTTCCTTCGCCTTCGTATCCATCTCCTTACGGAACTGATCCGTCTCGGTGATGTCGGCCTCTTCGTTATGGGTCACATGCGGCACATTGAGCCACGAACGGTGCAGCGCGGGGCCGGAGATTTTCTGGATGCGGCTCATGTCGACGTCTTCGACCTTGCCGAACTTGGAGAAATCGACCGCCGGAACCGGCGGAATACCCGCGCCGCCACTGGCCGCAGCCGGGGCAGCCCCGCCACCACCGGAGAGATGCTTCTTGAGGTCTTCGCGGGTGATACGGCCCTTGTCGCCCGTGCCGGTCACCTCGTTCAGATCGACCTCCAGCTCACGTGCGGCGCGGCGTACGGAGGGCGACGCGTGGGCATTCGAAAAGTCGGAAAAATCGGCCTTGCCCGCCAGCGGATAGACCCGGTCAGGAATATCGACGCCCGCATTGCCGGGTTGGGGCTGGGCACCGCCCTCGCCACGAGGTTTGGCATCGCTCTGGGGTTTGCTCTCCTGCTTGGGTGCCGAGGCGCTTTCCTGCTTGGGTTTTGACTCGGACTCAGCGGGCTTTTCAGGTTCATCACCGCCACCTTCGTCGGCAGCATCGAACAGCATGATCACCGCGCCTTCGCCGACCTCGTCGCCGACTGCGACTTTGATCTCCGTGACCGTGCCACCGAAAGGCGCGGGCACGTCCATGGCGGCCTTGTCGCTTTCGAGGGTGATCAGCGGGTCTTCGGCGCTGACCGTATCGCCGACCGCGACATGAATTTCAATAATCGGAACCGCATCAAAATCGCCGATATCCGGTACTGCTACGTCCTTGGCCATGGTGTAAGTCCTGTCATCTCGCGCAAATTTTTTCTCCCCGGCTGCGTGGCCGGGGAACGATGGAATGAGACCCGATACCTATGACCGCATCGGGTTCGCTTTGTTCGGATCGATGTCGTATTTCTTGATCGCCTCGGCGACGGTCTTGCTGTCGGATTTGTTTTCGTCGGCAAGCGCCTTGAGCGCCGCGACCGCGATATAGCGGCGGTCAACCTCGAAGAAATCACGCAGTTTCTTGCGGAAGTCCGACCGACCATATCCATCGGTGC
Source organism: uncultured Neomegalonema sp. (assembly GCA_937958625.1). Classification (GTDB taxonomy): domain Bacteria; phylum Pseudomonadota; class Alphaproteobacteria; order Rhodobacterales; family Rhodobacteraceae; genus JAHDDY01. The sequence continues at coordinate 14,742 of CALGNO010000006.1, read as the reverse complement.
CCAGCACCTTGTATTTGCCGGGAACATAGGCGCGGACTTGATCCGCAAAGGCGCGGACGTAATCGGTGGAGGCAATCACCGGATCATCGCCGCGCTCGTTGATCAGTTGGGTGACGTAAGGCACCTTCGGCTCTTCGAGCGGGTTGAGCATGTTGTGGCGCTCGCACGCCATGGCATCGCGGGACAGCTCGGTAAAGCTGGTCACGCTCCATACATCGGCACGGACACCGAAATCTTCCTCCAGCATATCCGCCGCCGCCAGAACCTCGCGCAGGATGGTGCCGGAGCCCATGAGCTGCACCTTTTGACCTTTGCGCTTTTTGGATTTGCGCAGCAGGTACATGCCCTTGCGGATGCCCTCCTCGCAGCCCTCGGGCATCTCGGGATGCTGATAATTCTCGTTCATCAACGTCATGTAGTAATAGACGTCTTCCTGCTCCTCGACCATCCGGCGCAGGCCATCCTGCAAGATCACCGCGACCTCGAACTGGAAGGTCGGGTCATAGGAAACGCAGTTCGGGATCAGCGAGGACATGATGTGGCTGTGCCCGTCCTCATGCTGCAAACCTTCGCCGTTGAGGGTCGTGCGGCCCGCCGTGCCGCCGAGCAAAAAGCCGCGCGCGCGCATGTCTCCGGCGGCCCAGGCCAAATCGCCGACACGCTGGAACCCGAACATCGAATAGAAGATATAGAACGGGATCATCTGCACGTTGTTGGTCGAGTAAGACGTCGCCGCCGCGATCCAGCTGGCCATGGCCCCGGCCTCGTTGATGCCTTCTTGCAGCATCTGGCCGTCCTGGCTTTCCTTGTAGTACATCAGCTGGTCGGCATCCTCGGGCTTATAAAGCTGACCGACCTGCGAGAAGATGCCGTATTGTCGGAACATGCCCTCCATACCAAAGGTGCGGCTTTCGTCCGGGACGATGGGGACGACGCGCTCACCGATGGATTTGTCGCGCAGGATCGTGTTGAGGCCGCGCACGAAAGCCATCGTCGTGGAAATCTCACGATCCCCGGAGAACTGCATCAGATTGCCGAACTTCTCCAGTTTCGGCACGACCAGATCTTCCGATGCCTTGGCACGGCGCGAGGGCAGATACCCGCCAAGGGCCTTGCGTTTGGCGTGGAGGTATTCGTGCTCCGGGCTGCCCTCGTCGAACTTGATAAGCTCCAGCTTTTCGATCTGCTCGCGGGTCAGGTCGAGGGTAAAGCGGTCGTGGAATTTTTGCAGGGCATCGACATCCATCTTCTTTTGCTGATGGGTGATGTTCTGCGCTTCGCCCGCCGCACCCATGCCATAGCCCTTGACGGTCTTGGCGAGGATCAGCGTGGGCTGGCCCGTGTGATCGACGGCAGATTGATAGGCGGCAAAGACCTTGCGCGGGTCGTGGCCGCCGCGGGTCAGCTTCCAGATTTTTTCGTCATCCCAATCCGCGACCATCGCGGCGGTTTCGGGATAGCGGCCAAAGAAGTTCTCGCGGATATAGGCGCCGTCCTTGGACTTGAAATCCTGATATTCCCCGTCAACACATTCTTCCATCAACTGGCGCAGCTTGCCGCCTGCGTCCTTGGCGAGAAGTTCGTCCCAACCCGTTCCCCAGAGGCATTTGATCACATTCCAGCCCGCGCCCCGGAAATCGCCCTCCAGCTCTTGAACGATCTTGCCGTTGCCGCGCACCGGGCCGTCGAGGCGTTGCAGGTTGCAGTTGATCACGAAGATCAGGTTGTCGAGTTTCTCGCGCCCCGCCAGCGAAATCGCACCGAGCGACTCCGGCTCATCCATCTCGCCATCACCCATGAAGGCCCAGACGTGGCGATCCTTGGTTTCCGACAATCCACGCCCCTGAAGGTATTTCAGGAACCGCGCCTGATAGATCGCCATCAGGGGGCCGAGGCCCATGGAGACCGTCGGAAACTGCCAGTAATCGGGCATGAGCCACGGGTGAGGATAAGAACTGATCCCCTCGCCATCGGCCTCTTGCCGGAAATTCAGCAGTTGTTCTTCGGACAAGCGCCCTTCGAGGAATGACCGCGCATAGATGCCCGGCGAGGAATGGCCCTGGATGAAGACAAGGTCGCCGCCGGTGCCCGAGTCGCCCTTCCAGAAATGCATGAAGCCGGTGTCATAGAGCGTTGCCGATGACTGGAAGCTGGCGATGTGGCCGCCGAGTTCAGAGCTTTCTTTGTTCGCCTTCAAGACGATCATCGCCGCATTCCAGCGGATTGCCGAGCGGATGCGTTTTTCGATCTCGCGGTCGCCGGGATGGGTCGGCTCGACCTCGCCGGGGATCGTATTGAAATAGGCGGTGTTGCGCGCGAAGGGCAAATGCGCGCCATTGCGGCGGGCGACATCCACGGCGGCATCGAGCAAGTCATCGGCGCGATGAGACCCCTCGAAGGCGATCACCGACTCGATCGCATCTTTCCATTCTTCTGTTTCTTGAGGATCGGAGTCGACGCGGTCGGTCATGGAGCAGCTCCTGGCATTGTCTTGACTGTATTCTGAGTGTGAAACGCTGTGCGCTGATACTGAAACGGGCAGTTCTGGTGATGCCAGAACCGCCCGTGAGAAATCAGCTGCGCTCGACGCACATGGCAACGCCCATGCCGCCGCCGATGCACAGGGTCGCGAGGCCCTTTTTTGCATCCCGGCGCTGCATCTCGAACAACAGCGTGTTCAGAATACGCGCGCCCGAGGCACCGATTGGGTGACCAATCGCGATGGCACCGCCGTTGACATTCACCTTATCGGTATCCCAGCCAAGCTCTTTGTTGACGGCACAGGCCTGGGCGGCGAACGCTTCGTTTGCTTCGATCAGGTCGAGTTCATCCTTGGTCCAGCCCGCCTTTTCCAGCGCCTTCTGCGACGCACTGATCGGGCCTGCACCCATAATCGCCGGATCGAGACCGGTGCTGGCCCAGCTTTTGATGGTGGCGAGGGGTTTGATGCCGCGCTTGTCGGCCTCTTCCTTGCTCATCAGCACCACGGCGGCGGCACCGTCATTGATGCCCGAGGCATTGCCAGCGGTGACCGTGCCGTCTTCTTTCTTGAAGACCGCGCGCAGTTTACCGAGGCCTTCGGCAGTGACGCCTTCTTTGATGTATTCGTCATTCTCGACGACCGTGTCGCCCTTGCGGCCCTTGATGGTCACGGGGACGATCTCATCCTTGAACTTGCCCGCCTTTTGCGCAGCCTCGGCCTTGTTCTGGGAGGCGGCGGCGAAGGCATCTTGCGTGTCGCGGGTGATCTGCCATTTCTCGGCGACATTCTCGGCGGTGACGCCCATGTGATAGCCGTGGAACGTATCCATAAGGCCATCCGAGAGCATCGTGTCGAGCATCTTGGCGTCGCCCATCTTCACACCATTGCGCAGGTGCATGACATGAGGTGCCTGAGACATGCTTTCCTGACCGCCGCAGACCATGATGGTGTTATCGCCCATCGCAATATGTTGATAGCCGAGGGCCACGGCGCGCAGGCCCGAACCGCACAGCTGGTTCATGCCCCATGCCGGAGTTTCGTCGCCGCAACCGGCATTCCGCGCGGCCTTGCGCGCGGGGTTCTGACCACCGCCGGCGGTGAGAATCTGGCCCATGATCACTTCATCGACGTCCTTGCCATCGACACCGGCACGCTCGAGCGCGCCGCGAATGGCGACTTCGCCGAGGTAATCGGCGCTGACGCCAGACAATGAGCCGTTAAAGGAGCCAACCGGTGTACGGGCGGCGGATGCAATGACAACTTCGGTCATGATAAAAAATCTCCCCTGGGAGTTGAATTCTACAAGCTGGGCGGAGGCTGCATATCGGCTGTCCCGCCCGAATGCGCATTGATATGGCTCAAGTTGCCGGACGATCCACATCGCGTGGCCGCCCGGCACTTTGCCATCAGATCATGCTCTGGCCGCCATTGGGGCTGATCGTCGATCCGGTGATGAACCCGGCATCGTCGGAGACCAGAAACTTCACGCATCGCGCGATCTCTTCAGGCTCGCCGAGGCGACCGACTGGGATATGGGGCAGAATGTGTTTGTCGAGAACGTCCTGGGCAATCGCACGCACCATTTCGGTGCCGATATAGCCCGGGCAGATCGCGTTGACGGTAATGCCCTTGCGCGCGCCCTCCTGGGCCAGAGCCTTGGTAAAGCCGAGATCGCCCGCCTTGGATGCGGAATAGTTCGCCTGACCGGCCTGACCCTTTTGGCCGTTGATCGACGAGATATTGACCACGCGACCAAAGCCACGCTCGCGCATCCCTTCCCACACATTGCGGGTCATGTTGAACAGGCCGTTGAGGTTGGTGTTGATCACCGCCTGCCATTGCTCGACGCTCATCTTGTGAAAGGCACCGTCCTTGGTGATGCCCGCATTGTTGATGAGAATTTCGCAGGGTCCGAGGTCTTCCTCGACCTTTTTGATACCGGCGGCACATTCGTCGAAACTGCCCACGTCCCACTTATAGACGGCGATGCCGGTCTCTTCCTTGAAGGCATTGGCCGCGTCGTCGTTACCGGCATAACTCGCGGCAACCGAATAGCCTGCTTCCTTCAACTCTTTGCAGATTGCAGCGCCGATGCCGCGTGTTCCGCCCGTGACGATGGCTACTCTCGACATGAAGTCCCCCTGATACGTTCTGTTATTGCTTCGTGGTGTGACAACTTATCCCGATCGCGCCGCAGTACTAGTGCAAAATTCACAACGCATCCGTTCCGCGGCGTCACAGCATTCGTGGTCAGTTTGGTTAAAGGGAGAGCGGCGCTGTCTGTTCCAAAAATTTTTGAGAATGCAGACCGCGCCGCCCTTGGCACCATCCACAAACGGCTTGCTTATGAGCCGATCACATGGTTGCGTTGTCGAAAAAGCCAACCAAGGCAGATGGGGGAGCGCGCGAGGCGCAGCGTAGTTATGGTCGAACACGAAAGCACGAGCGTTCTCGGCAACGCATCACCCGGCGTCTGGTTTGCAGCGATTGCATCGGCGGTCATAGGGTTGCTGTTGCTGATAGACGCGGCACCGCTGATCTATCCCGAGAAAATTCCGATCTCCGTCAAGTGGCCGATGCGTCCGCTGATCGAACGCGAGTCGCTGATTGCCGCCTCTCTGCCCTTGCCGCTCCTCTACGCGATATGGGCCGCCGGTGCCTTCGGCGTCTTTTGCCTGATTGATCGGCTGGCCATCTCGATCAGCCGCGTGCTGATGCTGCTTCTGGCGTTCTCGGTCGCCATCATGGCCTACGAAGTTTTCATGCGTTACGTCATGGTCAAACCGACCCTGTGGGTAAACGAGGCGACGAAGTGGATCGCCGGGGGCATCTACCTGATTTCCGGCCTTTATGTTCTGCAACAGCGGTCCCATATCCGCATTTATCTGCTGTATGATCTGGTGCCGCGCTGGTTGCAGCGCTTCTTCGATCTGATCTCGACCGTGCTGCTGTGTGTCTTCGCCGCCGCCGTGATCTATGGCGGATTTAACGAAAGCTGGCGCAAGCTGTTGCGGTGGGAGCTTTACGGCACCGATTGGGATCCGCCCCTGCCAGCGACGATGAAAATTCTGATTTTGATCGCCGTCGTGCTGCTCGCCATGCAGTCGGTGTCGAATCTGATCTGTGATTGGAAAAAACCCAAGCAACGCCATGACATGCTCGACGAGGTCAGCGGCGAGGTCGAGGCGATCAAACGCACGGCTGGCATCAATACCGTGAAGGAACTCTGATGGAGTGGCTCGATCCCTTCATGACCGTGCCGATGGATATTGGCCCGCTGTCGCTCATTCTGCTGATTGCAATGCTGTTCCTGCTCGGCATCGGAATGCCGCTGGGATTTGCGTCTGCATTTCTCGCCGTGATGGTGCTGTTCCTCAGCTTTGGCCCCGACGAGTTGTTCCGCCGTTTCGGTGCCGGGCAACTCAGCGTTATTCCAAAGCGGATGTACGATTTGATGACGAATTTCGTCCTCGTATCCGTACCGCTGTTCATATTGATGGCCTGTCTGCTCGAACGGTCGGGCATCGCCCGCGATATGTATTCCAGCCTGAATTTCTGGATGAGCCGGATACGCGGTGGCATTGCGGTCGTGACCGCCGTCATGGCCATTATCCTCGCCGCCATGTCGGGGATTATCGGCGGCGAAGTGGTGCTGCTGGGCCTGATTGCCCTGCCCCAGATGTTGCGGCTCGGCTATAACCAGAACCTCGCCATCGGCACGATTTGCGCCAGCGGATCGCTCGGGACGATGATCCCGCCCTCTATCGTGCTGATCATCTATGGACTGGTGACGGAAAGTTCGATTACCGCCCTTTTCACAGCCGCATTCCTGCCGGGCTTCATGCTCGCCTCGTTCTTCATCATCTATATCCTGATCCGCGTGAACCGCGACCCGTCTCAGGCGCCCTTGCCTGACCCCGGTCCCGACGACCCGGAGCCCCGGGAAAAGCGTCTGCTTTTCGGCGGTTTCATCAGCATCACCGCCGTCATCGTCTGTGCGGTGCTGGTCGGACGCGCGCTGTTCCTGCAACCCTCCGCCGAGGACGCCGCGACCATGACGGTGGACGAGTTCGCCTCGTTCTCCTCGACCAATGTCGTGATGTGGCTGACCGGCATCATCATCGCCTGTTCGGCGTATCTGTTGCTGATCCTCGGTCCCCGGCGCACGATCATTGCCTGGGGGCACGGAAAGGGCTTGATCGCGCCGCTATTGGTGGTCGCCGTCGTGCTCGGCTCGATCTATGGCGGCATCACCGGTGTCACAGAAGCTGCCGGAATGGGCGTGATTGCGGTGCTGGTCATTGCGATCTTGCGCGGCGAGATGAACTTTTTCCTGATCTACGAGTCATTGCTGCGCACGATCAAATCCACCGGCACGATCTTGTGGGTGACCTTTGGCGCGACGGCACTGGCCGGGGCCTATACCATCGCGGGCGGGCCAACTTATGTGGCCGAGATGATCGTCGGCGCGGACCTGCCGACCATGGGCGTCATCCTGATGATGATGCTGATATTCCTGATCCTTGGTGCGCTGATGGACTGGGTCGGCATCGTCCTGTTGGTCATGCCCGTCTTCCTGCCCATCGTCATGCGCTTGCCGGTCGAAGAAATCGGCATCTTCGGCACGCTCGATCCGAAATGGGTGCCGATCTGGTTCGGCGTCGTGTTCTGTATGAACATGCAGGTCAGCTTCCTGTCGCCGCCCTTCGGCCCCGCCGCGTTCTATCTGAAATCGGTCGCCCCGCCGCATATCTCGCTGGTGGACATTTTCCGCGGGTTCCTGCCCTTCATCTGCATTCAGTTGCTGGCCCTGTCGATCCTGCTGATCTGGCCAAATCTGGCGACCCTGTTGCTGTTCGATTGATAGCGGAGACGGCATGACCGATACGGTAAGGCTCGACGGCAGCGATACCGTCGTGACGGCGCTGCGTCCGCTGGAGGCGGGCGTGGCCGTCGAAGGCACCCCGACGACCGGCCTGATCCCGCGCGGACACAAGGTCGCGACAACGCCGATGGCAAAGGGCGCGGCGGTTCGCAAATACGCGCAGGTCATCGGTTATGCCGCCGAGGATATTCCCGCCGGGGCGCATGTTCACACCCATAATGTCGCCTTTCGCAATACCGATCTCGATTACGAGTTCTCCACCGACCTGCGCCCCGTTCAGCCTGCCGCCCACACGGATACCTTCATGGGCTATCGCCGGACCAAAGGCCGTGCCGGAACGCGCAACTACATCGCCGTCATCACCTCGGTAAACTGCTCCGCCACCGCCGCACGCCAGATCGCCAGCGCGTTCGGACCCGAGGAACTGGCGCACTATCCCAATGTCGATGGCGTCACGGCCTTCGTCCATGGCACGGGATGCGGCATGGCCGGGGACGGCGAGGGGTTTGAGGCGCTACAGCGGGTCATGTGGGGCTATGCCCGCCATCCGAATATCGCGGGCGTTCTGATGGTCGGCCTCGGCTGCGAGATGAACCAGATCGAATGGCTGCTGGAGGCCTGGGGAATCGAGAATGGCCCGCTCTTCCATGCCATGAACATTCAGGACGTCGCCGGATTGCGCCAGACGGTAGAGCTTGGGGTCAAGAAAATCCGCGCCATGCTGCCCCTCGCCAATGAAGCCAGCCGCGAACCCTGCCCGGCCTCGGACCTGATGGTCGCCCTGCAATGCGGCGGGTCGGATGCTTGGTCGGGTATTACCGCGAACCCGGCCCTCGGGCACGCCTGCGACTTGCTGGTGGCGCAAGGGGGAACCGGCGTTCTCGCCGAGACGCCCGAAATCTACGGGGCCGAACACTTGCTGACCCGGCGAGCGGTGGACCGCGCCACGGGTGAAAAGCTGGTGGGCCTGATCGGGTGGTGGGAGGATTATACCGCCCGCAACAAGGGGTCGATGGATAACAATCCCTCCCCCGGCAACAAAAAGGGCGGCTTGACGACCATTCTGGAAAAATCCCTCGGCGCAGCGGCAAAGGGCGGCACCACGCCCCTGACCGGGGTCTATAAATACGCCGAGCCAGTCACCGCCAAGGGCTTTACGTTCATGGACAGCCCCGGCTATGACCCCGCCAGCGTGACCGGCCAGATCGCCAGCGGATGCACCCTCGTGACATTCACCACCGGGCGCGGTTCAGCCTTTGGTGCCAAGCCCTCGCCATCCCTCAAGATCGCGACGAATTCGGACCTCTATCGCCGAATGACCGAGGACATGGACGTCGATGCCGGCCCAATCCTCAGTGGCAGTGCGACCATCGAGAGTGTCGGGCGCGAGATATATGATCGTCTGTTGCGCGTCGCGTCGGGCGAGCAAACCAAATCCGAAGCCCAGGGCCTCGGAGACTACGAGTTCGTGCCCTGGCAAATCGGCGCCGTGATGTAGGCGAACAGCTGTGCTTCCGCGTGTAAAATAAGGTACACTACTCCTATAAGTGATCCAGTGAGCTCGTGGGGGGACAGAATGGACGCGGATACCAGAAAGGTTTTCACTCTCAGGCCCATGGGGCTCGATGACATTGAACGCATCGCCGACTGGTTCGACGATTTCGACGATGTCGCGTTGTTCGAGCGCAATTTGCCGATCCCGATGAGCCCGGAACACCTGAAAGAGACCTGGAAAGCGGCGCTAGAACATCGCGAGCCGCCACGGTCGATCTGGTTCATCGCCGAAAGCGACCGGGGCGTCCCGGCGGGTGTCTGCGGCCTTCAGTCGATCAACTATATCCACGGCGATGCCGTCGTGCCGATATTCGTCAGCTCTCGGATGCGGCTTATGGGTCTGGCACAGGCCATGAGCGTTCTCGTCATCGACACGGCTTTTGAGAAGTTGCGCCTGCATCGGCTCACCACTTTTTTCCGCGAAGACAACCTCGCGACTCCGGCAATCACCAAAAAACTGGGATTCGTCAAAGAAGGTTGTATGCGCGAAGCATGGTATTCCGATGGTAGACACAAGGACGTAATCCAGGTCGGTTTATTGAAAGAAACGTGGCTGAAACAGCGAGAAGTCCTGCGCGCTGCATTGGAAAACTCGGAAAAAATCGCTATCAATACGCGTCGCTCATCCTAATGGAGCGCTGATTGCCCCAGATGCGTAAGCCCACGCCGATCAACCTTCAACGTCGTCGCGCCGCGATCCTTTTCGCGGATGTGGCGAACTATAGCCGCATGATGTCCATCGATGAGATGAGCACGACGGTCGAGGTGCGCGCGCGGATACGTCTGTTCCGCGACATGCTGACGGACTATGCGGGCGAGTTGGTCGACACCGCCGGTGACGGCGTTTTTCTGGTTTTCGAAAGCGCTGCCGAGGCCGTGTCCTACGCGGTGAAGATTCAAAGAGCCTTGCTGGACCTCAACGAAGGCATCGAACCGTCGAAACAGGTCTGGTTCCGCGTCGGCATCAATATCGGTGAAGTGCTGTTCGATGACGACGGGGAGTTGAGCGGCGACAGCATCAACATCGCCTCGCGGATCGAGGGGTTTGCCCGGCCCGGTCGCATCTGCATATCAGGTGCCGTCTATGAAGACGTCAGCGTCAAGCTCGGTTTCGGATACGAGTATCTCGGTGCGCAGGAATTCAAGAATATCGGCAAGTCCGTCGATGTGTTCCTGGTTCACGAAGACCCGGCGAGCGCGACGATGGCCACGGGTTTGCGATCTTCCTGCGCCGTTTCTGAAGACGAGGTCGCCCGGGATCAATCCATCGTCGTCCTGCCCTTCACCTTTCAGGGCGGCGATATGCAGGAAAGCTGGTTCGCCGACGGCCTGAGCGAAGACATCACGACCAACCTGTCGCGATTTCAGGAGTTCTTCGTCATCGCGCGCGGGTCGGCCTTCGTCTATCGCGACAAGGCGATTCCGCCCGCCAATATCGGGCGCGAACTCGGGGTGCGTTACGTCGTCAATGGCAGCGTGCGCAAGTCCGGGTCGCGTATCCGGGTCGCCTTACAGTTGCTCGATGCCCTGCGCGACAAGACGATATGGGGCGAGCAGTACAACCGGGATGTCGAAGACCTGTTCGACCTGCAGGACGAAATTACCCAGATCATCGTATCCGCAACCGCCGCCAAGATTCACGATGCCGAAAAAGAGCGCCTGCGCCAGCTGCCGCCGAGTAATCTGGAGGCCTATGGGTTTGTCCTGAAGGGTCAGAGCCATGTGGTGCGCTATACCAAGGTCGATGTGCGTCAGGCGCGGGGGCTGTACAATGCCGCGCTGGCCACCGATCCGCGTTATGCGCGGGCCTTGTCGGCCAAGTCACGCACCCTGAACCTCGACTGGCGTTATAACTGGGCGTCGGAGCCGGAGCAGGCGCTGAGCGAGTCCTTTGACCTCGCGCGCATCGCGGTCGAACTGGATGGCGCGGATGCGCGCGGCTATGGCGAACTTGGTTTCGCACATCTCTATCGCAAGGAAAACGACGCCGCCCTCGCGGCCTATGACCGGGCGCTGCAACTCAATCCGAACGATGCCGACCTGTTGTCGGATATGTCCGATGCGATGGCGCATTCCGGCAAATCGGAAGAGGCGATCCTGCAACTGAAAAAGGCGATGCGGCTGAACCCGTTCTATCCCGATCAGTATGTCTGGAACCTCGGCGGCGCATACTTCAACCTTCGCCGGTACGAGGATGTGATCGAAACCATCCTGACGATGCAGAACCCGACCGAAGGGCGCCGACTGCTGGCTGCAAGCTATGGCTATCTCGGGCGGAAGCGGGAGGCGGAAGAGGAAGTGAACCGCATCATGGCCGCGCATCCGAATTTCGACATTGATCAGTGGGCAACGATCCAGCCGGACAAATTCGAAGAGGATACGGCCCATTTCGTCGAAGGCCTGCACCTGGCCGGTTTCCCGTCGCGCAAAGGCTGAGACGACACGCCTGAAAGGACGGACAGCGAGACCGTCCTTTCACGTCACCAAGATCAGTTATCCAGGAAGCTGCGCAGTTTGCGACTGCGCGAGGGGTGCTTCAGCTTGCGAAGCGCCTTTGCCTCGATCTGGCGGATACGCTCGCGGGTGACGCTGAACTGCTGCCCGACTTCTTCGAGCGTGTGATCCGTGTTCATGCCGATGCCGAAACGCATCCGCAGCACCCGTTCTTCGCGCGGCGTCAGGGATGACAGTACGCGGGTCGTGGTTTCTTTCAGGTTAGACTGAATCGCGCTGTCGAGGGGCAGGACGGCGTTCTTGTCCTCGATGAAATCCCCAAGCTGCGAGTCTTCCTCGTCCCCGATGGGGGTTTCGAGGCTGATCGGCTCCTTGGCGATTTTCATCACCTTGCGGACTTTTTCCAGCGGCATCTGGAGTTTCTGCGCCAGCTCCTCGGGCGTCGGCTCACGGCCAATTTCGTGGAGCATCTGGCGGCCCGTGCGCACCAGCTTGTTGATCGTCTCGATCATATGGACCGGAATACGGATCGTGCGCGCCTGATCGGCAATCGAGCGGGTGATCGCCTGCCTGATCCACCAAGTCGCGTAGGTGGAGAATTTATAGCCGCGACGGTACTCGAATTTATCGACAGCCTTCATCAGGCCGATATTACCTTCCTGAATGAGATCAAGGAATTGCAGGCCACGGTTCGTGTACTTTTTCGCAATCGAGATCACGAGACGCAGGTTGGCCTCGACCATTTCCTGCTTGGCCTGACGGGCCTCTTTCTCGCCCTTCTGGACCTGCTGCACGATGCGGCGGTATTCGGAGATGTCGACACCGACGAGACGCCCAACCTCGGCGATCTGGTCACGCAGTTCGGTGAGACGCTCGCCGTCCTTTTCGACCAGCGACGCCCAGCCTTTGCCGGTCAGTTTGCCAACGCGCTCGACCCAGGCGGGATCCAGTTCTGCACCGCTATACTCGGCGATGAACTCGGTACGCTTGACCTTGTGGTCATTTGCGAGGCGCACGATCTGCGACTCCAGTCCCATCAGGCGGCGATTGATGCCGTAGATCTGATCAATCAGGGTCTCGATACGATTGTTGTTGAGTTTCAGCGCGTTGACATTCTCGACCATCGTCGCACGCAAGGTCTGATAGGCGCGTTCTTGCTTGAGCGTGAAGGTGGCGTCTTCGCTGGTCGCGGCGGTCATGCGGGCCGTCTGTAGGGCGCGCAGCTTTTCGTAGTCCTTGGCAATCTGTCCCAGCGCCTCCAAAGCGGCGGGCTTTAGCTGCGCCTCCATGGCCGACAGCGACAGGTTGTTGTCATCGTCATCATCGTCGTCGTCATCGTCATCCGACTTGTTTTCGCCTTCACCGTCTTCGCTCTCTTCGGCGTCGTCGTCCTCGGCAACAGCTTCGACTTCTTCTTCTTCATCCTCCTCGTCCGCTTCCTCACCCGGCTTGGGCGGGGGGACGGACCCGGCGGCATTGGCCGCGTTGGGATCATCGAAGGTCTTGCCGAAGGTCGCGTCGAGGTCGATGACGTCGCGCAGGAGAATGGTTTCTTCGAGCAGTTCCTCGCGCCAGACGGTAATGGCGGCGAAGGTCAGCGGGCTTTCGCACAGGCCACCTATCATGGTGTTGCGTCCGGCCTCGATACGCTTGGCGATGGCGATCTCGCCCTCGCGGGAGAGCAGTTCGACCGAGCCCATTTCGCGCAGATACATGCGAACGGGGTCATCGGTGCGGTCCACCTCGGTCGAGGTCGCGGTGGATTTGACCACCTCGGTCGACTTGCTTTCCTCGGCGGGTTTTTCCTCTTCGGCGGCCTCTTCCTCGACGACATTGACGCCCATCTCGGAGAGCATGGCCATCACGTCTTCGATCTGGTCAGGCGAGACCTTGTCGGACGGCAGGACGCGGTTCAGCTCGTCATAGGTGATGGTGCCGCGCGCCTTGGCGGCGGCGATCATCTTCTTGACTGAGGTTTGGCTGAAATCGAGGACAGCGCCCTCTCCCTGGGCAGGAGCATCGGCAGTCGCTGTCGTTTCTTTTACTGCGGCCATTGTGCCTCTCTCAATGTCTCGCCGACCGAAGCCGGAGCCGAATCACTTCAGGGATTGCGCGATCCTGGCTTCTTTATCCAGATTTTTTGGTCAATGAAGTCTTGCACACTGACCGTTTCGTTTTCATCTGGCGGATAAAGGTTACTCTGACGCGCTTTTTCCCCAGCCTTACGCGCCTCAAGCATCCGCCTGTAGGCAATGTCGTCGTCCGATGTCACAAAGTCCGTATCTCGATCCGGTTTTTCGCTTTCGACAGCCACGATGCACAGATACCTGTCCACCGCCGCCTGTAGCGCCGACGCAGTACATGTGTCGTCGATGGCCTTTGCCAACCGGTCGATGCACTCTTTTCCCTCCAGGGACATGCCGCTATGGGCCATTTTCACGAGTGCAGTCGATGACACATGATCATTCATCGATGTCAGTTCAAGACATGCTGATATTAGCCGACCCCGAACGGTGTCAAGTAACTGATTTGCAAAGGCGACCTCGCACAAAGAATCGCTGACCCCGTCGAGGGCGTCCGGCGCACCGAGGGCAAGGCGCAAAATCTCCGCCTCCAGCACATCGCGGTTGTCGCCCGCGCCCTGAAGCGCAAGCCGCGAGCGCCGGGTCTCGCCCGTCAAGGCGACAGCGCGCGCCCGGTTGAGCCAGGGCAGGTCTCCGGGGGCGCCCCGCACGGGCGTCACCGTTTTAGGAGCAAAGAGCGCCGCGCGTTTTTCCTTAAAATGCTCCGCATAAAAAGCGCGGATTTCTACGTTGCCGATGGTGGCAAGGACGCTGCGGATGCTGTCATTGAGCTTTGCGCGGCGCTCGGGCTGGTCGAAAACCTGCCCCTCGGTCTCGCTGCGCCAGATCATATCGGTCAGCGGTTCGGCATTGTCGAGCAACGCGCTCATGGCCGATGCCCCCCCGGTCCGCACGATGTCATCGGGGTCTTTGCCCTCGGGCATCAGGGCAAATCGAAGCGTCTTGCCGGGGGACAGCTTTGGCAGGGCCAGCCGCGCGACCCGGTCGGCGGCGCGCAGGCCCGCCCTGTCGCCGTCCATGGCCAAGATCGGCTCATCGGACATACGCCACACCAGATCGAGCTGATCCTCGGTCAGCGCGGTGCCGAGGGGCGCGACCGCGCAGGAAAAGCCCGCCTGCGCCAGCGCGATGACATCCATGTAGCCTTCGCAGACAATCAGCGGCAGGCCCTTGCCCGCATTGGCACGGGCGGGACCGTGATTGTAGAGAACGCGGCCCTTGGAAAAGAGCGGTGTTTCCGCCGAATTGAGGTATTTCGCCTGGGCATCCTCGTTCATGGCCCG
>CALGNO010000005.1 GCA_937958625.1 uncultured Neomegalonema sp. | reverse complement strand
ACCACAACGCGCCGCTTGCCCGGGCGATCATGAACACCCCGGAAAGTTCTATCGTGCAGCCCGCTTCGCCGCATGGATGTAGATTGTCCATGACCAAGCTGTACCCGCGCCTGAACGAAAAGGGAATCCTTTTATTCGAACGGGTCAATACTATCCTGATCGGTTACCAGATCAGGCGCACGGATGACATCGCCTGCGTCATCACCCTGCTACGGCAGAAATGTCAGGCCCATCGTAATCACGAAGCCGGTGACGATCAGGACGATCAGGCAAAACCCCATGATGTCGCGCGCGTTCAGCCCCGCAATGGCCAGCGCGGGCAGCGCCCAGAATGGCTGGATCAGGTTGGTCCACGCGTCGCCCCAGGCCACCGCCATCGCGACGCGGGCCTTGTCCGCGCCCAGCTCTATCGCGGCGGGCATCATCACTGGTCCCTGCACCGCCCATTGGCCGCCCCCCGATGGCACTAGAACATTGACGAAACCGGCGCTGAAAAAGGCAATGACCGGCAGGGTCGTGGCGCTGGCGATGCTGACGAACCACTCGGTCAGCGCCTCGGCCATGCCCGACCCCACCATGATGCCCATGACCCCGGCATAGAACGGAAATTGCACCAGTATCCCGCCGACGCCCTTCACCGCATCGGCGAGGCAATCCAGAAACCGCCGGGGCGTGCCATGCAGCAGAATGCCAAGGAACAGGAAGGTGAAATTCAGGATATTCAAGTTCAGCTTATACCCCGTCTCCCAGGCATAATAGGCGATATAGGCCAGTCCGAGAATCCCCGCCGCAATTGACACGACGGCGCTGTGTTCCAGCCGTTCTGCGGGGGTTTCGGGGGTCGGCTGCACCTCGGTCTCGTCGCCGAAATCGACCTCCCGGCCCAGAACGGTCTTGCCGCCATGGCCCATCATCATGCGGTTGGTCAGCGGAATGACGACAAACAGCACCGCGACGATAATCAGGTTGAATGGCGCGAAGATCGTCTCCGAGGCCGGGATGATGCCTATGGTTTCTTCCAGAAAGTTGCCCTCGGTCGCCGCCGTCAGGGGCACGGACCCGCTCAGCCCGCCATGCCAGATCACAAAGCCGGAATAGGCGCTGGCAATCAGCAGGCGATAGTCCACATCGGGCACTTCCTGCGCCAGCCGCCGCGCGAACAGCGCCCCGATCACGAGGCCAAAGCCCCAGTTGATCCAGCTTGCCGTCAGGGCGACCACGGTCACGAGGATAATGGCCTGACCGGGGGTGGATGCCAGCGCCGCGATCTTGCCGAGGAGGCGCTTGAAAATCGGGGTCGAGGCAAGGATGAACCCGGTCACCAGAACCAGCATCATTTGCATCGCAAAGGTCAGCAGATCCCAGAACCCCTCGCCCCAATACTGGGTCAGCGCAACGGGTCCGGCATCGGTAAAGGCAAGCCCCGCGACAAAGACCGCAACGGTCAGCAGCAGGACGATGACAAAGGGATCAGGCAGATACCGCCGCACCAGACCGTCGAGGGCCGAGGTAATATGCCCGAAAATGCCCTTGCCCGGCGCCGCTGCGCCCGCTCCGTGATCCGCCATTCCGCTTCCCATTCATTACCTTATTAAAACAGGAAAGGATTTGGATAGGGATGTGTTCCCGCCATGCGAGATCATGCCAGCGCGTCCAGCATCTCCTCGACGCCAAGGCTTTCGGTCAGCAGGCGCTCATCGGCTGAACCGGCGACCCATTCGCGCCCGACCTCCATCAACAGGGGCACTGAAAGGGGAGAGGCGCGGGTGAGCTTTACGTGGTCCACCCGGCCCCGCACCCGGTCGATCAGGTCTTCGATCCGGTCGAAATCGACCATCCCGCGCATCGCCTCGCGCCGGGTTATGTCGAGCATCAGGTGGCCGGGATCGTACTTGACCAGCGTGTCGTAGAGCGTGTCCGACGATACCGTCGCCTGCCGCCCCGATTTCTGCATCCCCGGAAAGCGCCGCTCGATCAGACCAGCGATCACCGCCGATGTCCGAAAGGTGCGCTTCATCAGCGAGCTGTCGGCCAGCCAGCGGTCCAGCCCCTCGCGCAGGCCCTCCGCCTCCATCAAGGCCGCCGGGTCATCGACCGGATCGAGCCCCCAGATCATCAGGGCATAATCGTTGGCGACGAAGCCCAGCGGCGCGAGGCCCGCCTCCTCCATGCGTTTCGTGACCAGCAGTCCGAGGGTCTGGTGGGCGTTGCGGCCTGCGAAACTCCAGAAAACCGTATGCTGGCGCTCGGCACGCGGAAAGCTCTCGACCAACAGGCGATTGCGCTGGGGCAGGTGCGAGACCTGCGCTTGCAGGCGCAGCCACTCGGCGGTGTGGTCGGGCAGATCCTCCCACCGCTCCGGGTCGCCCATGATGGCGATGACCCGGTCGGCCAGCGCGGTCGAGATCGGCATCCGCGACCCGGCAAAGACCGGCACCTTGGGGTCGCCGCCGGGGTTGCGGGCGACCTGCACGGTCATCTCGCGGATATTCTGATATTGCACAACCTCGCCGCCGATCATGAAACTGTCGCCGGGGCGCAGGGTAGCGGCAAAGGCCTCCTCGACCTCGCCGAGTTTGGCCTCGCCCATCCCGCGCCGGGAACCCGCGCGCACGCCGAGGGTTTCGGCCTCCACAATGGTGCCGACATTCATGCGGATGCGTCGGGCGGTGCGGGGATCGCGGAGCTGCCATCGGGGCCGACCGTCGGGGCCATCGCGCTCCATCAGGCGTTTCCAGCGGTCATAGGCGCGCAGGGCATAGCCGCCGGTCGCGCAGAACTCGATGCAGCGGTCGAAATCCTCGCGGGTCAGGTCGCGATACGGCCCCGCGCCCCGAACCTCGGCATAAAGCGCGTCGGCGTCGAACGGCCCGGCACAGGCCATCAGCAGGATATGCTGGCACAGCACATCGAGGCCGCCCGCAGGCAGCGGCTCGCCATCCACCTCGCCCGCGCGCACGGCCTCCACCGCCGCCATGCACTCAATGAGGTCGAAGCGGTTGGCGGGCACTAGCAGCGCACGGCTTGGCTCGTCCAGGCGATGGTTGGCGCGTCCGATGCGCTGGATCAGGCGCGCGACGCCCTTTGGCGCACCGACCTGCACCACAAGATCAACAGCGGCCCAGTCGATGCCCATATCCAGCGACGAGGTCGAGACAACGCCCCGCAGCGCTCCGTCGGCCATCGCCGCCTCAACCCGCGCACGCGTCTCCTTAGCCAGTGAGCCATGGTGCAACCCGATGGGCAAGTCCTTGTCATTGACGGCCCAAAGCGCCTGAAAGAACAGTTCTGATTGTGCGCGGGTGTTGATGAAGACAATGGCGGTCTGGGTCTTGTCGATCACATTCATGACGGCAGGGGCGGCGTAGCGCGCATTCATGCTGGACCAGGGCGGGGCGATGTCGGTGTGCAGGATCGAGATGTCAGGTTCCGGCCCGGAATCAGCGTGAACAATCGCCCTCCGCCCATCGAGGGGAGGGTTGGGAGGGGGGTCCTGCCGCTGCGCAGCATCTGTTGAGGCCGGATCGAGCCACTCCACCAGCGCCTGCGGATCGCGCACCGTCGCGCTCAACCCGATCCGCCGATGCGCAGGCGCAAGGGTGCGCAGGCGCGACAGGCAGAGCGTCAGTTGATCGCCGCGCTTGGTCCCCGCCAGCGCATGGGCCTCGTCCACGACCACCGCGCGCAGGCCGCTGAAAATCTCCTGCGTGCGCGCATCGGCGAGCAACAGCACAAGGCTTTCTGGTGTGGTCAGCAGGATATGCGGCGGATTGCGGCGTTGGTTGGCGCGCTGGGATTGCTTGGTATCGCCCGTGCGGTCCTCGACCCGGATCGACAGGCCCATCTCGGCAATGGGAGCCTCCAGATTGCGACGAATATCGGCGGCCAGCGCCTTCAGCGGCGAGATATAGAGCGTGTGCAGCCCCTCCGGCGGCGCATCCGCCAGTTCCACCAGTGACGGCAAAAACCCCGCTAACGTCTTTCCGCCCCCGGTCGGCGCGATCAGCAGTTGCGTCGACCCCGCGCTCGCCCCTTCCAGCAATGCAATCTGATGCGCATGGGGTTCCCAGCCCTTCGCAGTGAACCAGTCGGAGAATATCTGCGGCAGGGCTGTGGTCATCCCTTGGCAGATAGCTTTGAAGTCGGCCCCGACCATGGTAGGTTGGATCCATGGATGCGATTGATATCCCCACCGAAAAGATGACGCCGGATGATTTTCTGCGCTGGTCGCAGGATGCCGGGGCCGAGCGCGTAGAGTTGCTGAACGGGTTCGTCGTCCAGATGATGAGCGAGACCGCAAGGCATAACCGAGCGAAATTCGCGGCTGCAAAGGCGCTTGAACGGGCGGTAGAGCAAGCGGGTGTGTCCTGCACGACCTTTGGCGATGGCATGAGCGTAAGAACGCCGGATGACAGCGTTTTCGTTCCCGATACGGCGGTGCAATGCGCGCCGGTCGATCTTTCCAGTGTGGAACTGCACGAACCGCTGATCCTTGTAGAGGTGTTCTCGCGCTCCACACGCCAGATCGACGTCGGCGTGAAGTTGATGTCTTACTTTCAGATCCCGTCGGTACGGCATTATCTCATGATCGACGCCGACAAGAAGCTGATAATCCACCATCGGCGCGACGACGCCGGAGAGATTATTATGCGTTTTGTCCCGGACGGCATACTCCGGCTCGATCCACCGGGCCTGAGCATCCCGGTTACGGCATTCTTCGACATCTGACGCCGCGCGCTATTTCATCCTGAATGAAAGCCACCGATCTGCTCCGCGTCACCCCCGAGGGACTTTATTGCCCCCAAGGCGATTTCCATATCGACCCCCAGCGCCCGGTCGAGCGCGCGGTCGTGACCCATGGCCATGCGGACCACTGCCGCCCGGGTCAAAAGGCCCTGCTTGCCACGCCCAATACCGTGCGGATCGCCCAGACCCGCTATGGCGAAACCGCCTTCGATACCGTCGAGGAAATCGCCTTTGGTGAGGTCCGCAAAATCGGCGATGTCGAGGTGACGTTCTTTCCCGCCGGTCACGTACTGGGGTCAGCGCAAGTCCTGATTGAGTACAAGGGGGCGCGGGCGGTGGTTTCAGGGGATTATAAGCGCCGCTCTGACCCGTCCTGCGAGGATTTCGAAGTCGTTCCCTGTCATCTCTTCGTCACCGAGGCGACCTTCGGCTTGCCGGTGTTTCAGCATCCCCCGGCGGGGGAAGAAATCGCCAAGCTGCTGCGCTCGATCCGGACTTTCCCCGACGCGACCCATGTCATAGGCACCTATGCCCTCGGCAAGGCCCAGCGCCTAATCGCCGAAATGCGCGCGGCGGGGTGGGACGAACCGATCTACATCCACGGCGCCCTGCGCAAGCTGTGTGATCTTTACGGTGAGCTTGGCGTCGATCTCGGCCCGCTGGAGGATGCCACGATCAAATCCGATAATACCAAAGGCGAGCGGTTTCGCGGCAATATCGTCCTCGCACCGCCCTCGGCCATCGCGGATCGCTGGGCGCGGCGGTTGCCGGACGCCAAGGTCGGCATGGCCTCCGGCTGGATGCGTGTGCGCCAGCGGATCAAGCAGCGCGGGGTCGAGGTGCCGCTGGTTATCTCGGACCATGCCGATTGGGATGAGCTGTGCGCGACGATTCTCGATACCGGGGCCGAGGATATCTGGGTCACCCACGGCTCCGAAGACGGCCTGTGCCATTGGTGCGCAAGCCAGGGCATCCGGGCGCAACCATTGTCGATTGCGGGATTGGGCGAGGAACATGATTGACCACTTTCGCGGAGCGAAAGAGTGGAATGGGAGGTGCGCAGCACCGACACGCGACGACCGCCCCGTCACGCCAGAGGCGTGCTTTCAGCACGACGGCGGCGCGTTCCGCACCACCCGCGGTCGTCGCTTGCTCTCTCAGGTCAGATGCTTGCCTCAAACGCCCTCAGCCGCTCGGCCAGCCCTGCAATCACCCCCGCATCGGCATTGGCGAAGGCCAGCCGCAGATACCGCTCCTGCCCCTCGCCAAAGAACGCGCCGGGGATGCAGGAGACACCGACGGTTTCCGCCAGTCCCTGCGCCACTGCCGCTGAACTGCGCCCCTCGAAGGGATGGCGCACATAAGCGAAATAGGCCCCCATGGCGGCGATTTCCCACTCGGGCACCTTGGCCATGGTTTCGCGCATCGCCTGCGCCCGCGTCTCGATTTCGGCCCGGTTGCCAGCGCGCCAATCCGCCAGCGGCTCGATGGCGCGGGCAACCGCGTGTTGGGCGGCGCGCGGGGCGCAGATTTGCAGGTTGTCCATGACCTTTGCGATAGCGGTAATGACCGGCGCGCCCGCCGTGATTGCGCCCAGCCTGTGACCGGGGATGCAGAAGGATTTTGAGAAGCTGTAAAGCTGCACCAACCCCTCGCGCCAGTCCTCGCGGGCCATCAGCCCGTGCCGGGTATCGGTAAAATCGCGGTAGGTTTCATCCAGGATCAGCCAGACGCCTGCCTCCCGGCACGCCTCGAATATCGCCTCCAGCACGGCGGGCGGATAGACTGCGCCGGTAGGGTTGTTCGGGCTGACCAGCGCCAATGCCTTCGCACCGGGCAGGGCGGCGCGGATGGCCTCCGGGTCGGGCAAAAACCCCGCCGCAGGGTCCACATCCACCGTCTGCACGCCGATGCCCATCATCGCCAGCGTGCTTTCGTGGTTGAAATAGCGCGGATTGGTCATCAGCAGGGTATCGCCTGCCCCGGCCAGCACCATCGCCGCCGCCACAAAGGCCTGATTGCAGCCTGAGGTAATATGCGTCTCGGCGGCATCCACCCGCGCGCCATAGAGCGCCGACAGGTGCGCGGCATAGGCAGCGCGCAGGTCCGGCTCGCCCTCGATCTCGCCATAACCCGTCATCGTCGGGGACGCCGCCGCCTCGCCCAGCCAGCGTAGCATTTCCGGCGGCGGGGGATAACCCGGCACCGCTTGTGACAGGTCGATCAGCGGCCCGTGCGCACCGTCATAGGCCCGCGCCCACGCCTGCACGGCGGGGATGGCGGGCGCAGAGAGCGCGTCGACGGCGGGGTTGAGGTTCGGCATGGCGCGGCCCTTCAGAGGTTCGCGCCAGTCTTTGCGGCTTGGCGGGCGATTGTCGAGGGGTGACCGGCCTCAATACGCCGAGATCCCGGCCCCGCACAGCACAGCATCGTCCCGCCGCCCAGCCGGGGCCGCGATGCTCTCAGCCCTCGCGGGCCTCCCGCCGCGCGCGGCGGTTGCGCCAGCGTTCGCGCATGGCATCGGAAAAGGCGACGCGTTCCTCGTGGCTCATGGTCGCGACGAAGTCGATCATCTGGGCATAGCGGCGCTCGGTGCGTTCGCTGCGTTCTCGCATGACCGCGTCCATCGCGGCCTGCATCGCGGCGCGGTCGAAGGTTTCGGCGGTCATGACCTCGCGGACCTGGCCCCATGCCGCGCGGCGGTCTTCGCTGCCCCCGCGCCGTGCCTCGCGCATTTTGGCAAAGGCTTCGCGGACCTCGGCGGCGCGCTCGTCGCTCAGGGTTTGAAGAAAGCTGTTCGGCGCATCATCGCGGCCCTCGGGCTTGCTGTGGAACAGCTTTCCGCCCGAAAGGCCGACGAAAAAGATGTTCAGCGCCAGGGACAGCCCCAGCGCAATCTTCACCCAGTTTGCTTTAGCGGCCTCGGCCATCAGAGCATCTCCAGATCGAACGGATCACTTTCATCCTCGTCACCGAAGAACGTCGCAATCACCGCATTATCCTGCGCCGCGAGTGCCGTATCATCGGTCGAGGCGGAGTCCGGTGTGCCCGACAGGCCCACGGCGAAACCGATGGCGAGACAAGCGGTCATCGCCCCGGCGGGCCGCCAGCCAATATCGCCGAAGAACCGGGTCAGGAAACCGGGTTTTTCCGCCACGGGGGGCGGCTCGGCCACGGCTGCGGCCTGTACCGCGCTTACCTCGGCGGCATCGCCAAGGATGCGCGCCATCAGGGCCTGGGACGGCTCGGGAGCCTCCCATTCATCGAGGGCCGCGTCCAGCGCACGCTCGCGGGCCAAAACGGCCTGCGCCTCGGGCGACGCGGCAGCCAATGCCTCGGCGGCGGGCTGGTCCTCGGCAGGCCAGAGGAAGATTGCTGCGCCATAGGCGCTGGCAAGCTCGTCAAAACGGTCAAGGGTCATCGTGGTCATCATCATTCCTCCATCAGGAGAGCGCGCTGGCCTTCCAGCGCCTTTCGCAAGGCACGGCGGCCTCGCGACAACAGGGATTCGACGGCTTCAACGCTAATCTCGAGAATTTCCGCCGTTTCCGGGTTCGTTTTTTCTTCGTAGTGACTGAGCTGAATCGCCGCACGCTGGCGCTCGGGCAGCTCCATCATCGCCGCTTGCAAGATCGCCATGCGGTCATCGGCCTCCAGCGCGTCCTGCGCACTGGCGCGGTCATCGACCGGCTCGGGGGCGTCCTCCAGCGGTTTGGTGCGGCGCTTGCGCAAGCGATCATAGCAAAGGTTCACCGCGACCTTGTGCAGCCATGTCGAGAACTTCGCCTCGCCCGGACGCCAGTCTGCGGCGGTTTTCCACGCGCGCAGCAGCGCCTCTTGCGCGACATCCTCGGCCTCGGTCGGGTTGTTCAGCATCCGCGTGGCAACGGCCAGAACCCGGCCCGTGTGGCGTTCGGCCAACAGGCGTGCGGCGGACTGATCCCCGGCGGCAAAGCGCACGAGCAGCACATCATCACTCTCGCCGATTTCCGCCACTGCCACCATGCCGTTTCGCACGCCCGTTCTTTTCGCCACCGAACCGGCGGGCTCGGCCCGCGCCGATGCAATCCAGCCCGTGGCCATAGGGTTAACCGCGCCGGTCATGGGAAGCCAGTCCCGCCGCTTCATCGGGGCTGATTACACCGTTTCTGTCCCGATCCGCCCGGTCAAACATACGCATCACGCGGGCGTCAAGGTCTTGCAGGGTCATGGGGCCGCGCGCCCCCCGGCGCTTTTTTGCCAGATCCGCCTCCTCGCGGGTCACGACACCGTCGCGATTGGCATCGAGGTCGCTGAACCGCTTTTGCGCCCGCTTGGTGGCCGCGTTCTGCAATTCGTCATAGGTGACGACGCCGTCGCGGTTGGTATCCATGCGCTCAAAACGGCGGTCGCGGCGGTCGGCCCGGCGTTCATCCTTGGTGACGACACCGTTGGCATCGAGGTCGAGGCCCCGGAAGTGCGCACGCACGGCATCGCGCGCCTCGATCCGCGTCACGGTGCCATCGCCATTGGCGTCGAAATGGCGCAGCATATCCGAGGCCGAAGCGGCCCCGGCGGTCATCGCGCCGGTCAGCGCGGCAATGACTATGATTTTACTCAGTCGCTTTCCCATTGTTTTCGTTCCTCGTTTTCTGCTCGACAGGGTCTCGGGCCCTTATTTTCAGTCGATTACAGGTCTCTAACGGGTGAGGGGGTGGATTCCGTCGCTGGCGGCACCATTTTCGCACATCGTTTGCTCGATAAGCGCCCGAAACCCGGTCGCGACATGCTGACACGATGCCAGCGCAGGCATTTTGCGATAGGCTGAGGGTCTGGGCAGGTGATGAAAACGATGAACGAGACGTTGATGCAGGACGATCGACATACCGGCCTGAAACGCGCCGTCTGGCCCGCTTTGTTACAGGGCCTCAAGCGCCGATGCCCCCGCTGCGGCGAGGGCAAGATGTTCCGCGGTTATCTGGCCGTGCAGGACGAGTGCGCGAATTGCGGGCAGGAGTTCCATCACCACCGCGCCGATGATCTGCACCCGTGGATTGCCATCATGATTACCGGCCATCTGGTTGTGCCGGTGATGCTCTACGGGGCCTTGAACTGGACGTTCCCGGACTGGATTCACATGATCCTGTGGCCCAGCGTGACCGCGATTATTGCCCTCGCCGTGCTGCCCTTCGCCAAGGGCCTCGTGATCGCCCTGCAATGGGCGCATCGGATGCACGGATTCGCCGCCGGGGATTGAGGGCGTGGCGTATTGGCTGTTCAAGTCTGAACCGGACGATTTTTCGTGGGATGATCTGGTCGCCAAGGGCGAGGTGGGCGAGGAATGGACCGGCGTCCGCAACTATCAGGCCCGCAACAATATGCGAAAGATGGCGCTGGGCGACCGGGGGTTCTTTTACCACTCGGTCAAGGGATTGGAGATCGTCGGCATCGTCGAGATATGCACCGAGACGCACCCGGACTCCACAGCGGACAGCGACAAGTGGGATTGTGTCGATGTGCGCGCAGTGATGCCCGCCGAAACGCCGGTCAGCCTCGACACGATCAAGACCCACCCCGATTTGCAGGACATGGCCATCGTCAAGCAATCACGGTTGTCTGTTGCGCCTGTTACTGAAGTGGAATGGGCGGTGCTTTGCGCGATGTTGGGGGTGGAGGGGTAGGGCGCGCTATTGCCGGGAGGTCGTCGGCTCGAAACTGATTTTCAGTTTGGACCCTGTGGCCGCAGCATAGCGTTCGAGTGCCTTCATCGTCGGACTGACGGTCCCACCTTCAAGTTTGGCGATGTAGGACTGAGATGTTTCCATCTTTTCTGCGATTTCCTGTTGCGTCATGTCGGCTTGGGTGCGCGCGGCGATCATCGCCGAAGCCAAGGAAAACTCGCCTTCCAGCGACTCGTATTCCTTTACAAAGTCAGGGTCATTCTTCCACGCTGCGAGTAAATCGTTGACGTCGGTCATCTGATTTTTTCTGCCCTTCAAAGTGCCAATTCTATTTCTTTGCGTGGTGTTTTCTGCGTTTTCTTTACGAACACTCTCACAACGACAGCACGCTTTGGCTGCTCAACAACATACAAGGCGCGAGAGATACCGTCTCTGCCTCTCATGCGTATTTCCCAGACAACCTTCTCCAGAAATTTCACGTATGGCTCGCGGACTTTGTCGAGGCCGTGATCCTGAATCAACTTCGCTATCCAGGCGAACTTTGCCTTCTGATCGTTCGGTAGAGCTTCAAGCTCGGCATCGACAATGCTGTCGAGCGTCTCAACAATCCACGTTATATATCATATTTGATATTTCAATTCAATCTGAAGTTGGAACTCGATTTTGGCTCTGCCCACTTCTCAAAGCAAACCCAACGCCTTGAAACTCGCGTCCATTTCCCTCGCGATAACGATATGGTCGTGGACCGTGATGCCGAGGGGTTTGGCGACGGCGACGATCTGTTTTGTCATTTCGATGTCGGCGCGCGACGGGGTCGGGTCGCCGCTGGGGTGATTATGGGCGAGGATGATGGCGCTGGCGTTCAACTCCAGCGCGCGCTTCATGATCTCGCGCGGATAGACCGGGACGTGGTCGACGGTGCCGCGTCCTTGGGCTTCGTCGGCGATCAGCACGTTCTTGCGGTCTAGAAAGAGGATGCGGAATTCTTCCCGCTCCAGCCGCGCCATGCGCGCCTTGCAATAGCCCATCAGCGCCGACCAGCTTGACAGGACCGTCTTGTCCTTGACCTGTGAGCGGGTCAGGCGCTGGGCGGCGGTTTCGATGACCTTGAGTTGCGCGACGATGGCGTCCTTGACGTCCGGCACCTCGCGCAGGCGGGCGGGATCGGCGGAGATGACGCCCTCGAAATCCCCGAACCGGGCGATCAGCGCCTTGGCGATCCCCTTCGTATCCTTGCGCGGAATTGCACCGAACAAGATCAGTTCCAGCAACTCGTAATCGGGCAGGGCATCGCCGCCCCCGGTCAGGAACCGCTCGCGCAACCGCTGGCGGTGGCCCGCATTGGGGGAGGCGGCTTTTTTCGGCGGCGCGGCATCGCCGAAGGGCAGGGTGCCCTCGGTCATCCCGGCCCGGGGCTTTGCGCCCTTGGTCAAGCGGCGGAACCGAAGGGGTGGAAGCGGCCCGCGGGCGAGAGCGTGAATATCTCCACCCCGTCCTCGGTCACGCCGAGCGAATGCTCGAACTGGGCCGAGAGCAGGCCGTCCTTGGTCACGGCGGTCCAGCCATCGGGTTTGACCTTGGTATGGCGCTTGCCGAGATTGACCATCGGCTCGACGGTAAAGAACATGCCGGGGCGCATCTTCGTCTGTTGCATGGCAAAGTGCTGGTCGGTGCGCCCGGCCTGATAGTGAAGCACGTTGGGCGGTTCATGAAACTCGCGGCCCAGCCCATGGCCGCAGAACTCGCGCACGACCGAGCATTTCTCGCTCTCGGCATAGCTTTGCATGGCCCGGCCCATCTCGGCGAAGGTTGCACCGGGTTTGATGGTCGCCAGCCCGCGCATCAGCGTCTCGTGGGTCACGTCGATCAGGCGGCGGGCGAATTTCTTCGGCTCGCCAGCGGTATACATGCGCGAGGTATCGCCGTGCCAGCCATCGAGGATCGCGGTCACGTCGATATTCATGATGTCGCGTTCCTTCAGCACCCGCTTGCCGGGGATGCCGTGGCAGACGACCTCGTTGATCGAGATGCAGCAGGATTTGGGATAGCCCTTGTAGTCAAGAGTCGCCGGAATCGCGCCGTGATCGACCATGAAGTCATGCAACAGCGTGTCGAGGGCCTCCGTGGTTACACCGGGCACCACATGCGGTCCGATCATATCCAGCGCCTCTGCCGCCAGCCGCCCGGCGCGGCGCATCCCCTCGAAATCCTCCGGGGTGTGCAGCTTGATGCCCTCGGGCGTGCGTTTGACGGTATCTTTCATGGTGGCGAGTTCCCCTTTCGCGGCAATGTCGGGTATTGGCCGCCGCGGATCAACCCTGCAAGCGTTTTAGCTCGGCCTGGAGCAACGCGATTTGCGTGTGCAGGTCTCTTATGCCGGGTCCGATCTCGGCCTCGGACCAGCGCGGGGTGATATGAGCGGGGCAGTTCCACTCGAACGCCTCGATGGTGAAAATCAGCGCGTGCTCGACCTTTGCGCGATAACCGGGCAGGGCGAGTTTTTCGGCAAGGGCCGCATCTTCGCTCAGGTCGCGTCGGGTGATGCGGGCGAGGGCCTTCAGGCGGCGCTTGTTGGCGTAATCCATGAAGAACAGCGAGGTCCGGTTGTCATGGGCGATGTTGCCGAGGGTGATATACTGCCGGTTGCCGCGAAAATCGGCCATGCCGAGGGTATGAGCGTCCAACACCCGAACAAACCCCGGCGGCCCGCCCCGGTGCTGCATATAGGGCCAGCCGGTCTCGCCCACGGTCGCCATGTAAAAGCTGTCACGCGCGGCGATGAAATCCGCCTCGGCATCGGTGATCGGGTCCGGCTGATCCGGCGCGCCCTCGTATTTCTCGTAATGCGCGCGGCTGCCATGGGCGGTCTGTTCGGCCTTGATATTGGGCGTGAAGGCGAGGCGGTGATAGTGGGCGGTCATGGTGCCTTGCGTTCCTGAACGATGCGGGTCCAGTCCTGACCGGCATAGGTGATGGCGATGATGGTGACGGTTCGGCTGGTTTCGTCGATGGAGAAAATCACATTACCTTTCTTGCTTGCCGGCAAAAGACGGAGGCCCGGGGCAAGCTCATCGCGGCGTGTACCGCGATAGGGTCGCTCGGCAAGGGTGTCGATGGCCTCGGCGATTTCTCCTGCTTTCGATGCACCGATCTCGGTTCCGGCATAATCGGAAACATATCGAGCAATTCGTTTGAGGTCCGACTTGGCAAGGGGATGATAGCGGACTTGAAAGGTCACTTCGCCGCCGTTGCCGGTTCTACGAGGCTTCGGCGAACCTCTTCCATCACCTGTGCACTGTCCCAAGGCAGGTAATCGCCTTCAGGCGTGCGCAATCGCCGCCGTATTTCCGAGATCATTTCGGGATCGAGTCCCTCGGCGATCCCGCGCATGTCGGCGATGGCGGCGGCGATGGCCTCGTCCAGCGAGGCATAGGTGCCGTCGGCGACCTGTTGCACCAGAAAGGCGTGCTGGTCTTCGCTGAGCCGGATCGTGGTTTCGATGGTCATGGCAGCCTCCATTCCCGCCAGAATAGCTTACCCCGCCCCATGCCGCAAACCGGCCCCGTCCAGGATCGGGATCGCTTCGGCCAGCGTAATTGCGGGGGCTGCGCCGTCCGGGTGGGCGAAATCGCAGGCAAAGCATAGCGCCTCGACCCCGGCATCGAGCGCCCGCCGGAACGCGGCAGCATAACCCGGGTCGATGTCGCCCGCGATGTCGAACCGCTCGGCCCCGGTCAT
>CALGNO010000004.1 GCA_937958625.1 uncultured Neomegalonema sp. | reverse complement strand
GACTACACCCCCGGCGGGACCGGACAAGATCGCGTCCTTGCCTTGAAAAAGACCCGCATCGGTCAGCCCGCCATTGGACTGCATGAACATCAGCGCCTCGACGCCGCCATCCTTCGCATCCAGCGCCCCTGCGACCCGATCGACATAGCGCCCGAGAATCGGCGACAGATACGCATCGACCACCGCCGTATCCCCGCGCGAGACCAGCTTGATCAGCGGGCTGGCCTCGTGACTGAGCGACACCTGCGCAAAGCCTGCCGCCCGGGCCAGCGCACCAATGCGTTTCTCGTGGTCGCGATGGGCATAGCCGTGCATCAGCGCTACGGCGACGGCGTCGAACCCCTCGGCCTTCGCAGCCTCCAGCGCGGCGCGCACCGCGTTCTCATCCAGCGGTGTAATGATGTCGCCGTCATGGGTGACGCGCTCGTCGACCTCGATGGCCCGCTCGTAAAGCAGCTCTGGCAGGACGATCTCCAGATCGAACAGGCGCGGGCGGTTCTGGTAGCCGATGCGCAGCAAGTCGCCGAAGCCCTTGGTAATCAGCAACAGCGTGCGCTCGCCCTTGCGCTCCAACAGGGCGTTGGTGGCAACGGTGGTGCCCATCTTGACCGCACCGATACGGCCCCTCGGGATCGCCTCACCGTCCTTCAGGCCCAGCAAATCACGGATGCCCTGTACGGCGGCATCCTCATACCGTTCGGGATTTTCACTCAGCAGCTTGTGGGAGGACAGCGTGCCATCGGGCGCGCGACCCACGATATCGGTAAAGGTGCCGCCGCGATCGACCCAGAATTGCCACATCGGTTTTCTCCGTTCGGTGTTGTCCGACCCTTCCCTCCCGGCGTAAAGGACGCAAGGGCAAAGGCGATCACGCGCGAAAGCCCTTCGAAAGGGGTGGCGATGACCAAGGACCGGATCGACCTCATCTGTCTGGGCGAGCCGATGGTGGAGTTCAATGAACAACCCGATGGCCGCTGGCTTTGCGGTTTTGGCGGCGATGTCTCGAATGTTGCCATCGCAGCGGCGCGGCAGGGCGTGCGTTCGGCGATGGCGACCCGAGTCGGCGCTGACAGTTTCGGCGACGACCTCATGGGTCTTTGGCTGGCCGAGGGCGTCGATACTGCGGCGGTCGCGCGGGTCGAGGATGCGCCGACCGGCATTTACTTTGTGCGCCATGGCCCCGACGGACACGGGTTCGAATATCGCCGCAAGGGCTCAGCCGCGAGCATGATCTCGCCAGAGACTCTGCCCGTCGCGGCGATACGCGGCGCGTCCATGCTGCATTTTTCAGGGATTAGCCTTGCCATCAGCGAAAGTTCGGCGGCGGCCTGCACGGCGGCGATGGCCGAGGCCCGGCAAGCCGGACAGCAGATCGCCTGCGACACGAACCTGCGCCTGAATCTGTGGTCACTGGGCGAGGCGCGAGCGGCGATTCACGGGGCCATGGCCGGGGTTGATATTGCCCTGCCGGGGTTGGACGATGCCGGACACCTGACCGGCCTGTCCGACCCGTCCGAGATCGCGGCATTCTACCACCGGCTCGGGCCGCGTATCGTTGCCCTGACCCTTGGGGCTGGGGGCGCGCTGGTCTCGGTGGAGGGCAAGGAGACCATCGTCGCCGCGCCTCAGGTCAGGGCGGTGGATGCCAGCGGTGCGGGCGATTGCTTTGACGGGGCCTTTCTTGCCCGGATCATCGCGGGCGACACGCCGGTCGAGGCGGCGCGCTATGCCGTGACGGCGGCGGCGCTGTCGGTGCAGGGTTATGGCGCGGTTGCGCCGATACCGACCCGCGCGGCGGTGATGGCCGCGCTGGGATAGGCCGCGAATCGAAAGCCCCGAATCAATGATCCGGGGCTTTCCTTTCGCTGATGCTGGCGTGGACGTTAGCCGATGGCGACGTCTTCGACCGGCGCAGGCGCGATGAAGACGAAGTTGTCTTCGGTCAGTTCGTTGACATTGACGAAGGACAGCGTCAGCAGGTCGCCGTTTCCGAACAACACCGCATCCGTGTCGCCTTCGGAGGCGGCGATGAGGGCTTCCATGTCGGCCCAGTCGGTGACATCGGCGCGATTGATCTCGATACGGTCGCCTTCGGCGGCGTTGAAATCACGGAAGATGTCGTTTCCAGCTTCGAATACGAACGTATCGCGGCCTTCGCCGCCGGAAACGATGTCATCGCCAAGGCCACCATCGAGGCGGTCATTGCCTGCGTCGCCATCCAGCTGATCGTCGCCGCGACCGCCGCGCAACTGGTCATTGCCGTCCTGGCCGAAAAGCTTGTCATCGCCCTGGTTGCCGGTCAGCCTGTCATTGCCTTCATCGCCGAACAGAAGGTCGTTGTCACGGCCTCCGCGCAGGATGTCATTGCCGCCAAAGCCGACGAGGCTGTCTTCGCCGTCGAAGCCCTGGATGACGTCATCACCTTCGGTGCCGAACAGGGCGTC
The DNA here is from genome assembly GCA_937958625.1 of uncultured Neomegalonema sp. Taxonomy (GTDB): domain Bacteria; phylum Pseudomonadota; class Alphaproteobacteria; order Rhodobacterales; family Rhodobacteraceae; genus JAHDDY01. The sequence continues at coordinate 48,074 of CALGNO010000004.1, read as the reverse complement.
GTCGCCATCGGTGCCGTCGATCTCGCGCTGTAGCAGGTCGGTGATGGCAAAGGTTCCGTCATCGAACTGCACGTTTTCGATGCTGAACAGGCGGTCGGTGCCGTCCACGCCCTCGACGGTGTAGAACCGGTCTTCGCCAAAGGTGACAGAGTAATCATCGCTCGAACCGGAGAAGATGGCCGTGTCAGTGCCTTCGCCGCCATCAATGAAATCGTCACCGGCGCCGCCGTTCAGCGTGTCGTCACCAGCCTCGCCCGAGAGCATGTCGGTGCCGCCGTGACCCAGCAATGCGTCATTGCCGTCGCCGCCCTCCAGCCGGTCGTCGCCCGATCCGCCGCGAAGCAGATCATCGCCGTTCTGACCGAACAGAACATCATTGCCGCTGCTGCCGCTGAGAATGTCGTCGCCGTCATCGCCGAACAGGGTATCGTTGCCGCTGTTGCCGCGCAGGGTATCGTCGCCGTCGCGGCCCACGATGCTGTCATCGCCCGCCAGACCGCTGATCGTGTCGTTCAGCAGGCCGCCGAACAGGTTGTCGTCTTCTGCGGTGCCCATGATGGTCTGGGGGACCAGATCGTCGATGGCGAAGGTGCCATTGTCGAAGTGCAGGAATTCGACGCTGAACATGCGGTCGGTGCCGTCGGCCCCGTGGGTCGTGTAGAAATTGTCCTCGCCGAGGCGCACGGTGTAATCGCTGCTATTGCCCGAAAGCACAGCCGTATCGTGGCCGTGACCGCCGTCGATGAAGTCGCTTCCGGTGCCGCCGTTCAGCGTGTCGTCACCGGCTTCGCCCGCCAGAGTATCACGGCCACTGCCGCCCTCCAGCCTATCATTGCCGTTACCGCCTTCGAGTTGGTCACGGCCTGCGCCGCCGCGAAGGATGTCATCGTCTTCGAAGCCGAACAGTTTGTCGTCGCCGTTCGCTCCGCTGAGAATGTCGTTGCCAGCATCGCCGAATAGGACGTCATTGCCCGCACCGCCGCGCAGCAGATCATCTCCCGCACCGCCGCCAAGGGTGTCGTCGCCCTCGAATCCGGTGATCAGATCGGCAAAATCGGTGCCGAAGAGTGCGTTGTCGAGCTCGTCACCATCTATCAGGTTGCGGTCGTTGGCCATGGTATTGCTACTCCATCGAAGTATGACTACGCGCCCGGGTCACCGGGCACGTTTGGCCAATAGGGATGCAAATACCGGACCATATCAGGCAGGGCCGGCCATCCTGACCCGACCTGTCAGATGGTAAAGTCGTCGATGTCGCCTGATTCCGGCCCGAGCCCCTTCGCCAGAGCCTCTTCGCACAGGGCTTCGATGGTAATGCGGTCGAGCCTTTTGAGGGTCAACTCGCCAATTTCATCCCAGAGGGGGCGCACGATCTGATCGCCGAGGGGGGAGGGCGTCAGGGCCTCGTCGCGCCGTTCCATGGCATCAACGATACGTACGATCTCGCCCACGGTGATGCGTCGGCGCTCTCGCGCGAGGGTATAGCCGCCGCGCGGCCCGCGCACGCCGCGCAAGATGCCCTCATGCACAAGTTGCTGCATCACCTGTTCGAGATAGCGCTGGGGCACGCCCTGACGCTTGGTCAATTCGCGGGATTGCACCGGCTCAGGCCGCGCGTGCAGGGCCACATCCACCACCGCCTCGATGGCCAGCAGGGTCTTGCGCGAGGTTCGCAGCATCTAGACGCTTCCTCCGGTCGAGCCGAAACCGCCCGCGCCGCGCGGGGTTTCTGGCAGGGTGTCGGTATGTTCGAAATCGGCGCGCTCGAACCGCGCGATGACAAGCTGGGCGATCCGGTCGCCGCGCCGGATCGTCACCGGCTCGGCTCCAAGATTGGCGAGGATGACGGCAACTTCGCCGCGATAATCCGGGTCGATGGTGCCGGGGCTGTTGAGGGTCGTGAGGCCATGGCGCAGGGCAAGGCCCGAGCGCGGCCTGACCTGGGCCTCCACGCCGTCGGGCAGGGCGAGGGCGATGCCCGTCGGGATCAGCGCCCGCGCCCGCGGTTCCAGCGTCACCGGCTCGGCCAGCGCCGCGCGCAGGTCCACCCCTGCCGCGCCGCTTGTGGCATAGCGGGGCAGGTCGAGTCCCTCGCCGGAGGGCAGGCGTTGAACGGGTATTTTCACGGGGCAAGGGCCTCGGCGATGCGGTCGGCCAGACGGGTCGCGATTTGCGCCTTGGTGGCGCGGGGCCATGCCTCTGGCCCGTCGACGCTGACCAGCGTCACCTGATTATTATCACCGCCAAATGTGCCGGTGGCAGGCGAGACGTCATTGGCGAGAATCCAGTCACATTGCTTGCGGGCGCGCTTGGCCGTCGCATTATCGATGACGTTCTCGGTCTCCGCCGCAAAACCGACCACGAGGTCCGGGCGGTTCGCGCTCATTTGCGAGATTGTTGCCAGAATATCGGGATTCTCGACCAGATCGAGGTGGGGAGGGTCGCCGTCGCCATCTTTTTTCATCTTCTGATCGGCGGCGTTTTCGACCCGGTAATCGGCCACCGCCGCCGCGCAGACGACCGCATCGGCGGGCAGGGCATCAAGCGTGGCCGCGAGCATCTCCCGCGCTGTCTCCACCGTGCGCAGCGTACATCCTGCGGGCGGATCGAGGCGCGTCGGCCCGCTGACGAGGATGACCTCGGCCCCCTGGGCGGCGAGGGCAGCGGCAATTGCATGACCTTGTTTGCCCGATGAGCGGTTGGCGATATAGCGCACGGGGTCAATCGGCTCGTGGGTCGGGCCGGACGTCACGACAATGCGCTTCCCTGATAGCGGTTTTGCGCCCCCCGACAGATGCGCCTCGATGGCCTCGGCGATCACGTCGGGTTCGGCGACGCGCCCGAAGCCATACTCGCCGCACGCCATATCGCCCTCGTCCGGTCCCACTGTCAGGATGCCGCGCGCTTTCAAGGTCGCGAGATTGGCTTGGGTCGCGGGATGCTCCCACATTCGCACATTCATCGAGGGCGCGACCATGACCTCGGTATCGGTGGCAAGCAGGAGGGTGGAGGCCAGATCATCCGCCAGCCCATGGGCCATCTTGGCCATCAGATCGGCGGTGGCGGGGGCCACGACCAACAGATCGGCAGAGCGCGACAGCTCGATATGGCCCATCTCGGCCTCGGCGGTCAGATCGAACAGATCCGTATAAACTTTATCGCCACTTAGGGCGCCCACGGAGAGCGGGGTCACGAACTCGGTCCCGGCACGGGTCAGAACGCACCGCACCGCCGCGCCCTTGCGCTGTAACTCACGGATCAGCAGCAAGGATTTATACGCCGCGACGCCGCCGCCGATAATCAACAAGATCCTCTTGCCCGTCAGCATGATCGTCCGGTCCCACAGTGGTGCGCGTGCTTGGCCTCTATTAACAGTGCAATCTCGGTAAATGGAAGGCCATCTACGAATATCGCGTGTATTTATTTGATTTTACGTCAGCAGGGCAATCAGCGCCGCGCCGACGATGCCGCCCAACACCGATGCGAGCATCAGTGCGGTGCGGCTCGTGCGCCGGATGCGGATATTCACGTCGGGCTGGCGATCGGGAGCATCGGCCAGCGCGACCAACCGCTCGGCGGCCTTGGGCAGGCGGGGTCCAAGGCGCGCGAGCGTCTCGGCGGTGGTTTTGAGGTCGCGCAGCACGGCTTCCGGTCCGAGATTCTGGCGCACCCATTGTTCGACCACGGGCTGCGCCGCGCTCCACATATTGACATCCGGGTCGAGATCGCGGGCCACGCCCTCGACCATCACCATCGTTTTTTGCAACAGGATAAGCTGGGTCTGGGTTTCCATCCCAAAGGTCTCGGTCACGGCAAAAAGCTGTCCCAGCAAACGCGCCATCGACACCTTGGTCGCGCCGAGGCCAAAGATCGGCTCCGCCACCGACCGCAGGGCCTGGGCAAAGGCCTCGACCGACTGGTGCTCGGGCAGGTATCCGGCCTCCCGGTGGATCATCGCCGCGCGCATGTAGTCCCGGCGCAGGAAGGAGAGCAGAATCTCGGCATAAAACCGCCGGGTCATCATATCGAGGCGGCCCATGATGCCGAAATCGAGCGCCACGATCCGCCCGTCGGGATCAACCCGCAGATTACCCTGATGCATATCGGCGTGGAAAAACCCGTCGCGCAGGGCGTGCAGCAAGAACGACTGAATCGTGCGCAGCGCCAGCGCCTTGCGGTCGATCCCCGCCGCCTCCAGCGCCGCGAGGTCGCCGATGGGCAGGCCGTCGATCCATTCCATGGTCAACACGCGCTGGGAGGATCGGGGCCAGTCGATCACCGGTACGCGAAACCCTTCATCCTCGACGGTATTCTCGCGGAATTCCGAGGCGGCGGCGGCCTCCAGCCGCAGGTCCAGCTCGATGCGGGTCGTCTCGGCGAAATGTTCATAGACGGCGACGGGTTTCAGCCGCCGGGTATTCGGCATCAGCTTTTCGACCACCCGGGCCACAAAACTGAAAGCGTCGATGTCGCGCATGAAATCGGCTTCGACACCGGGACGCAGGATTTTTACCGCGGCGGCCATGCCCTCGGTGGTCTCGGCCTTGTGGACCTGAGCAATGGAGGCGGCGGCGATGGGCGGGCCGAAATGGGTGAACATCGCCTCGATCGGCTCACCCAATTCGCGCTCCACCGTCGACCGCGCCGTTGCCTCGGGAAAGGCAGGGACGTTGTCCTGAAGCTGGCGAAGCTCTTGCGCCATTTCGGGGCCGACTACATCGGGCCGTGTGGCCATCATCTGCCCGAACTTCACCTCGGCGGGACCGAGGGCGTTGAGGGCGCGGGCGACGGGCTTCATCGTCGGATCACCGCGCAAGCCGAAGGGTTTCAGCACCGTCTCCGCCGCCGCCGCCAGTCCGTTACGCCAACCTTTCAGGCCAAGACGTTCGCGAAATACCGCCAGCCCGCCGCTGCGTGCCATGGTCGCCGCGATCCGGGACAGCCGGAACAAATGCCCGGGAATACGAAACACGCTCATGGCGCGCTCGTTCCCCGCCAGACCTGTTCCATCACAGTTTCCAGCCTGAATGCAGCGCCGCGATGCCGCCGGTCATATTCCGCCATTTCACCTGCTCGAACCCTGCGGTACGGATCATCTCGCCGAATTCGGGTTGCACCGGAAAGCGCCGGATGCTCTCGACCAGATATTGATAGCTGTCGCGGTCTTTGGCGACCAACTCGCCCAGGCGGGGGATGACGTTGAAGGAATAGGTATCGTAGGCCTTCTGGGCCAGCGGCACGGTCATGGCGCTGAATTCCAGACATAAAAAGCGCCCGCCGGGTTTCAGCACACGAAACGCCTCGGCCAGCGCATCCTCGATCCGGGTGACATTGCGGATGCCGAATGAGATCGTATAGGCGTCGAAGGTGCTGTCTTCGAAGGGCAACTGCATCGCATCGCCGGTCACCCAACTGAGCCTGTCAGACAGGCGTTCGGATTCAGACCGGGTGCGGCCCGCGCGCAGCATGTCCTCGGTCAGGTCGCACACCACGGCCTCGCCGTGACCGCCGCGCTTGCCGATCCGTTCCAGCGCCCGGAACGAAATATCGCCGGTTCCCCCGGCAACATCCAACATCCGCCAGCCATTGCGAGGTGCCAGCCAGTCGATCATCGCCGATTTCCAGAGGCGGTGCATCCCCCCGGACATCAGATCGTTCATCAGGTCATAGCGCGAGGCAACGCTGGTGAAGACGCCTTGCACCATCCCGGACTTTTCGGTCTCGGGAATGGTACGCGCGCCGAAATGGGTCTCGGGTGCATCACTCATGACCGTTCAGATAGAACGGCATGGCGACCACGGCTAGCCCCAAGGCGAAGCGTCGCGGCTCGATCGTGTTTTAGCCGGTCAGGCGGACCTGGGCAGCAATGATTTTGTTGAAGATTGCCGAGAACACGTCATTGAGGTCGCCGCCCTGATTGGGTTCGAAGTAATAGGGCGCGCCGCTGGCGCAATCTCTGAGCAGATCACGGGTGAACTGGTCCTGAATGGCGAAGGCAATGGTGAAGATTTCGATTTCCTGCGCTTTCATGGCTGCACAGCTTTCGGCGATATTGGTATTCGCCGAATTGATACTGACGGTGCCATCGGCACCATGGGCCGCGACGGTCTGGACACCATCGGTCAGCAGGATCGCGACGCGTTGGACATTACCGTCGGACGAGCTTTGTTCGAACGGCGGCTCCGGCGTCAGTGCGTGCCAGCCGATATCGAGGGCCAAGGCGATATTCGTCAGGCCGATGGGCCGCATGTCGCCGATGGCATCCTTCAGGTTGTCGAGTTCATCACTCAGTGCCCGCACCCAGAGCCTGTTGGTTGCGTATTCACTGCACCCGGCATTCAGGGTCTCATCGAGCAGTGCGGCGGAAAACGACGGGGGCAGGCCCGTGTCGTCACCGGGAACCCAATCGGTCGAATCGGCATAGCCGCCAAAATTCGCAAAGGGAGAAATATCCGGTTTTGGCGCGCTGTTCATGAGAATAGCGTCCGGTGTGCCGTTCACGGCGGTCGATTCCAAGTAGAAACGATCAAGGCCGTCGAACGTCAGCGTCACGTTCGGAGCCACGCCCGTCCAAGAGGCGAGAACGATTTCACCCACCGGACCGTTTGGATCCGTATCGATAGCAACGATTTCGTATTGCAGCGGGTCCGGCATATCCGGGTGATTGTATGTCCATGTCACCGTTGGGAATGTCGGGGGCTGGTACGGGTCCGAGAAGGTCGCGCCAGAGACATTGCCGCCGACCGAATAGCTGGTTACCGGCCAGAGCGATCCAACCGTGGCACTTGTCGGCGTTGCGACGTTGGTAGAGTGCGGATGGGCCCGGTTCAGCGTACAGCCGACGACCAGCCCCGCGTTCAGAGGCGTTCCGGCGACCGTATCGAACAGATAGGCCCCTTCCATCGGTGTCAGCACGTATTCGGAAAACGGCACGACGGCCACGGACAGTGTGTCGTCGGGCTGATCGCCGGCTTGTTCCAGAAATTCCTGCGCCGCCGCCGCCATGTCCTGATATTTGTTGTTAACGCTCATCGAACCGGAGAAATCGAGCATCATCGCGACTTCGACGGTTCTCTCTTCGGCGGGCACGGCCCTTGCGGAGACGCCGACATTGACGGTGTCTATCCCTGCGATGCGCAGTAGCGACGTGGAGATATCCGCCGATGCGTCGATCACAACCGCGTCGCCATTCATGCTGACGACTGCCTCGCGGCAGGAATGGGTCTCGCAAAATCTGGATTCTTCGAAAGCGACCCGGGCCCGTTTAAGGCGCTCGTCATTGGTCGCCTCGGGCATCGCCGCAGCGGCGAGAACGGCGGCATCGGCGGCATTTTGCAGCGTATGCCGGTTTTTCGTGGCCATTGAATAATCCACCGCCGCCCCGGTGGCGGTCGCAACGAGAACCAATCCGAGCCCCATCATGATGGAAACACTGCCGCGCGAATCGGACAAAAAAGATGGCATAAAGGATTCCTCGTCTCACAAATGACTTTGCTGTGAGATTACAATCCAAGTCTTAACGGTTTCCGAGTCCGGGTGATTTTTACGATAAGTTCTTCAATCTTTTCAGCCCGATGTCCCAAGGGCTTTCGCGACATTTGAATCAATTTAGGCTGTCGATAACCGCCGGTAATGCCGCGAGGCGGTGAATTATGTGGTCCGCCAGTGGTTTAAGACTATCGAGGGACGCAGGCCCGGTTCCGACCGCCACCGCCACCATCCCCGCCGCCCTGGCGGCGTTCAGGTCATGGGTCGAATCCCCGACCATGATGATGTCGGCGGGCTTCGCTCCGATATGCTCCGCAAAGGCCAATAGCGGTCCGGGCGCAGGTTTGACCCCATAGCCGCTATCGGCCCCGGACACGAAACTGAACCGACCATCGAGGCGCAGGGCGCGCATTTGGGTGCGGGCGGAGATTTCCTCGTCATTCGTCGCGATCCCCAGCGCCATCCGCCGGGAGCCGAGCGCGGCGAGGGTATCCGCAACATCGTCATACCCGGTCACGTGCTCTGCGCCGAAGCGGGTAAAGAGGGCGCGGGACTCGCGGGCGAGCGCGTATTTCGGCATGTCGGGCAGGATCGGTGCCCAGTCATCCACCAACTGCGCGGCGGTTCCGGCGATGAATACCGCATCGGCGGCAAAACGCTCGGACACCAGATCGAAACCCGCCGCATCGGCGAGGGCCTGCCGTTTACCGCTATCCCCCGCTGCGAGCGTATCGATCACCTTCACCGTCGCCGGACACCAGGTCGCGTTGAAATCGACCAGCACGCCGTCCTTGTCGAAGAGGACACCCTTGATCCTCATGCGCTGGCCCCGGCGCGCGCGCTTGGCAGGATGAAGCATCCTTCGCCATCCGGCTCGAACCCCGGCACATGGGCAAATTCCCAGACATGGCCGTCGGGGTCGGCGGCGTAGGCGATCAGGCCCCAGGGAGCCTCGAACGGGGCACGGCGCAGGGTGCCGCCCGCATCCAGAAACCGTTGCAGTCCCGCGCGCATCGCCTCGATGCTCTCGAAGTTCTCGCCGATGGTGATGCCGCCGGGCCGGGGTGCGGGGCCATCGCCGCCCAAATCCTTATCGAGCGCCCCTTGGGGATACAAACCGATGACAAACCCGTTCGCCTGAAAGAAAACCACGCCTCCATCGACGCTCTCGGGGGCCTTTTCCCAGCCGAAACGCTGATAAAATGCGAGGCTTTCGGCCAGATCGGCAACCCCGAGCGTGATGAGGTGAGCTTGGGTTTTCATATATTTTCCAGTGCCTTGCGCTGATTTCGAAGAGCCTCACTGAATTATGGCGCACCTGCCACAAAAAGACCACCGCATTGCCCCGACGGAATCTGCGCGGGCCGCCGTTTCATTCCCGTAACGAGGCCAGTTGACGGTCCTCGATCACCGAAAGGAACATCTTCGATGAAAAAGTTCATGATCGCTCTTGCCGCCAGCCTTGGTTTCGCCGTTGCTGCGGCTGCGCCCGCCAAAGCCGATAGCTCCTGGTCGTTCTCGACCGGCATCTACACGGCCCCGACCTACTATGCACCTGCACCGGTTTACACGGCGCCGACCTACTACGCGCCTGCTCCGGTTTACCGCGCGCCGGTCTACAGCTACGCGCCGCGTTACTATAACACCGTGCCGAGCATCTCGTTCAGCTTCGGCAAGTCGTTTGGGAAGCGTTACTACGGTCACAACAATCGCCGGGTAAACCGTCTCGAGCGCCAGAATGACCGTCTGCGCAACCGTTTGCGGGAAACCCGCCGCGATCTGCGTCAGGAGCGCCGCTCTGACCGCATTGAGACTCGTGCGGAACGTCGTTTTGATCGTCGGGCTGAACGCCGCGCTGAGCGTCGCGCCAACCGCAACTAATCCGGTGACGGATCACCCCGTCCCTTGAGATTGCCTCTCCACGCGCCCCGGCCTAGGCTGGGGCGCGTTTTATTTAGAAACCGATTGTCGAATCAGGGAGGACATTATGTCCAGCCGTCTCATCGCCGCCGCCATCGCCGGGGCCATCTTGCTGCCCGCCGCCGCCAATGCCCAGTCGCGGGTCTCGATCCCCGAGGTCGAACTGTTCGCGACCGTGACCGGCAAATGGGTGCTCGATCCCCGCCGTTGCCCTGATTTGCGCGAAGATGTCCGCGATGCGCGTCAAACCACCAGCCGCCGGGACCGCCGCGAGGATCGCCGCGACCAGCGCATCGTCGATTGTCCGGCCAGTGCCTATAGCTTCGTCGTGGCGCCCGGTCAGGGTCCGCGCTTTCCGGTGCGGGTTGGCGAAGGCCGGGTTCCCCGTAACTATGTAGGCAGGCCGCTCTTTACCAATGGCGGGACTGTGGGCCAGGGCGGTCGCCCGCTCGAGGATGCAGGCGTCTATGGCAATGCGCCTTATCGCCAGCCCGTGGTGCCCCAGCCGCGCTACCGCAACCCGAACTATACCGCGCCGCAGCCTACGTATCGCCAGCCGACCTATGTCCAGCCTGCCCAGCCGCAATATGTGCAGCCTGCGCAGCCGACCTATACCCCGCCGACTTACACCCAGCCCCAGTATACCCAGCCCCAGTATACCCAGCCGGGCTATACCGCGCCGACGACCACGCCATCTCAACCGAGCAATTACGAGATCCGCGGCGGCGTGATTTACTTCACAGATTAAGGGACGGACAAAACGCCGAAAGCCGTGCGCGGGTGGCGCGGCTTTCGGCAGTGTGAGGGAGCGCGGCACGCCATTCGCAAAAAGTTCTTTTTCTGCTTGTTCTTGTCACGTTCTTGCGCTAGTTCTGGAACGTAGCAGAAACAAGGAGCAGCGCGATGTATTTTGACTCCGGCGGAAAATCCCGCTTTCTGAACAGCGAGTGTGCCCAGCTTCGTGCCGCGCGCGACAGCGCCGTGCGCGCCAGCCTGCTTGCCAAGGCAGCATGGGACAGGGCGGAAGCAGAGTTGCTGCGCTCCGGCGATATCGATTTTGATACCGCAGAAACCCACGCCTTCGCCATGCAGGAACGCTATCGCGTCGCCCACCGCGAAGCCTGCGCCCTCAAGGACGAAGTGGCGGAACTGGAATATGAGTTGGGGTTTGACGAGGAATACGACGAGGCGGCGTAGATTTAACCACAAAGCAGCGCGCCACCACGAACCAAGGTTTATTCTATTGAATAAAAAGGTTCTTTATGGTCAACGCTTCTTGTCGATTGAGTGTGCGGTGTTTGGTTTGATATGAAATTTCTTCTCGTGATTGGTGGCGGCGTTATCGTCTTGCTCGCGAGTGTGTTCGCCTATTTAACCATCGGCTTTGCGGAACCTGACGACTTACGTCTTTCAAACCTGACGACGCGCCTGTTCGTTCCTTCGGAAGTCCGCGACCTCCCCCTTGATGAAACGTGCGGAGTTCCTGCGACGGTCTCGCGGGAATGGCTGGAATGCGGTGGTATTTGCGGCGTGTCGTATTTCGTCAGCGCGCGGGTGTCAGGAAACGAAGAAAGTATTCAACAGCGCCTGAACGACTATCAGTCTCGCGCTCTTCAAAAATACAAATTTGTTGTTGATATCGGCGCGCCCGACATGCCCAGTGGCTGTCGAATACTGAACCTCGATATTTCCCACGATAACAGACAATGATGTGACAAGCTTCAGAGACATCGCCCGTGCATACGACAGCTATGCGAATTTTCGCAGTTGGGGGCCGGTCAATCGCGGCTTGATCTATACGTGCAATGCCGGATGGATTGATCTCGGACACATGAGTACCGAGAGTGATCGCTTTAACATCGGTGCATCCAACCTGTGGTCTCAGGTATCGCGCGACGGGCCGCTGGCCTTGCGCGAAGTGTGCAAGTTGGAAAACGGCGATCTCAATTTTGGATACACAGTTGCGAAACAGTGGCTTTACGGCTGCTTTTCGGACCCGTACTTTCGATTCGACAACGGATCAGGTGGATATGTCGTCCACTATCGCCAGGATCATGCTGAGATTACCGGCCGCCCGGGAGCTGGCGGTCATTATGTGGTCAGAAAGAACCTGAACGAGGGTCAGAAAAAATCAGTCGCCTTGAGCATTTATATGGACGTGACCCATCGGTTCGAGAACTTCCAGCGTCTCTGGGGATTGGGAGACTTCGTAACCGATAGTGGGTATTCACAAGACGATCTGGTTTCAAATTTGCTCGGTTTTTACATTGCCATCGGTGACGTCTCGAAAACAGAAGCGATCAGACTTGCGCACCCTGTCTCGCGAGAAACGGCGGAAGCGATCTGGAATCGTGACGGGCCGGTTGGTCAAAACAAGAACTTCGATTTCGAACCGGATATTCGAAACACTGCGATACCTGATCACGGGGCGCAAATGACGCTTAACGAATGTATCGGGCAACCGCAAAGCCTGCCCGAGCAATTTCGTCGCGTGCGCCCCGTCGAGCCGGACACTACTTATGTTAAGATTTCGAACGCGTCCTTGATCTCACCGTTCTGATCGAACGCCGCCCCCGATGTGGCGGCATTCGATCTATCGTCGCCAAGTTTGGAGCCGCCGTCACTCCAGCGTGCGTTCGACCTCGGTCGTCTCGAAGATCTCGATCACGTCGGCAGCGCGCAGGTCTTCGTAGCGCTCGAAGGCCATGCCGCATTCCTGACCGGACTGCACTTCCTTGACCTCGTCCTTGAACCGCTTGAGGGTTTTCAGCTTGCCCTCGTGGATCACGACGTTGTCGCGCAGCAGGCGCACACCCGCCGAACGACGTGCGACACCTTCGGTGACACGGCAACCGGCGATATTGCCGACGCCCGTAATCTTGAAGACTTCGAGGATTTCGGCGTAACCGATGAAGGTTTCCTTGATCTCCGGCGACAGCAGGCCTTCGGCGGCCTTTTTCACGTCATCGACCAGGTCGTAGATCACCGAGTAATAGCGCAGCTCGATGCCCTTCTGGTTGGCGACGTTGCGGGCGGCAGAGTTGGCGCGGACGTTAAAGCCGATGATCGGCGCGTTCGACGCCTCGGCCAGCGTCACATCGGATTCGGTAATGGCGCCGACACCGGAGTGCAGGATGCGCACGCGCACATCTTCGTTGCCGACCTTTTCCAACGCCTGAACGATGGCCTCGGCGGAACCCTGCACGTCGGATTTCACCACCACTGGCAGTTCGGCCATATCGCCATCGAGCTTGGCCTGGGCCAAAAGCTCGTCCAGCGACCGGCCCGCACCGCGCGCGGCCTGCTTTTCTTTAGCGATGCGCTGGCGATATTCGGCAACTTCCTGAGCGCGTTTCTCGTTATCGACGACGACGAAGTTATCCCCCGCCTCAGGCGTGTCCTTGAGGCCGAGCACCTCCACCGGCACCGAAGGCCCGGCGGTCTTGACCCGTTTGCCGTGATCATCGATCAGCGCGCGGACCTTGCCCCAAACCTCGCCGACCACGAAAATGTCACCGACCTTGAGCGTACCGCGATTGACCAGAACCGTCGCAACCGCACCGCGGCCAACGTCGAGCTGCGCCTCGACCACGATGCCCTCGCCGCTCCGGTCGGCATTGGCTTGAAGGTCCATGAGTTCGGATTGTAGCACGATGGCTTCGAGCAGCTTGTCCAACCCTTCGCCGGTTATGGCGGAGACTTCGACGTCCAGCACTTCACCGCCCATGCTCTCGACCTGCACATCGTGTTGCAGCAGTTCGGTGCGCACCTTGTTGGCGTCGGCAGCGGGACGGTCGATCTTGTTGATCGCCACAATCATTGGCACATTCGCCGCCTTTGCGTGGGCGATGGCTTCGATGGTCTGGGGCATGACCGAATCGTCGGCAGCCACGACCAGAATCACGATATCCGTCACGCCTGCACCGCGCGCACGCATGGCGGTGAACGCGGCGTGGCCCGGTGTATCGAGGAAGGTCACGATCCCCGCGTCGGTCTTCACCTGATAAGCGCCGATATGCTGGGTGATCCCGCCCGCCTCGCCAGCGACTACATTGGCCTTGCGCAGCTTATCGAGCAGCGAGGTCTTGCCGTGATCGACATGGCCCATGATCGTAACGATAGGCGCGCGGGCCGTTTTCGGCTCTTCCGGGTCATCGGCGGCAACCAGACTGTCCTCGACCTCGGAATCGGAAACGCGGACGGGATTGTGGCCGAATTCCTCGACGATCAGGATCGCGGTATCGGCGTCGATCGGCTGGTTGATCGTAACCATCATGTCCTGTTTCATCAGAAACTTGATGACCTCGCCCGCCCGCTCGGTCATGCGGTTGGCGAGTTCCTGCACCGTGATGCTGTCGGGAATACGCACGTCGCGGTAAACCTTCGCGGCGGGGCCGGAATTGGCATTGGCCTTGCGTTTTTCGCGGTCCTGACGGCGGCGCATGGCGGCCATCGACCGACGGCGTCCGCCCTCGTCGCCTGCCGTTGCCTGAGCGATGGTGAGGCGGCCAGAGCGGCGCTGACCGTCGCTCTGTTTCGGACGCGCGCTATCGTCGCCGCGCTTGTCCTTGCCGCGCGTCTGCTGGCCGGGCCGCGCATCGGGGGTCGTGAAGTTCGGGCGACGCGGCGCACCGGTATTGGCATTGGCGTTGTTGGTCGTCTCGATCTGCTTCGGCTCTTCTTTCGGCTTTGGCGGCGCGCGCGAGATGATCTTCGGACCGGGCAGGGCCGTGGTCAGGGCAGAAATATCGACGTCATCGCCGGTTTTGACGATGTCGCTCTCACGCTTGCGAGCGGCCTTGCGTTCGGCGACGCGATTTTCTTTTTCCTCGGCTTCCTTGCGGCCTTCACCGGCAGCGGCGGATTCCTTGGCAGCGGCCTCTTCGGCTTTCTTGGCAGCTTCCTGAGCCTTACGGGCTTTTTCGGCCTCGAGCTCGGCGGCCTTCTGCGCTTCTTCGGCGGCCTTGGCGGCGGCGGCATTCTGCTTTTTAAGCTCGGCCTCGCTCTGCTCTTCCTTGGCGGCTTTTTCTGCGGCTTCGGCTTTTGCGGTTTCGGCGGCCTTGCGCGCCTTTTCCTCGGCGGCGAGACGTTTTTTCTCGGCGGCCTCGGCCTTCTTACGCGCTTCGTCCGCGGCTTTGGCAGCGTCGAGCGCCTTCACGCGGCGTGCGTATTCCTCATCCGACAGCGATTGCAGGACGGCGCTTTTGCCTTTTGGAGCCTTGAGCTTCGGCGTCTCGACGGCCTTTGCCTCTTCGGCGGGGGCGGCGGTCTCGGGTTTGGGAGCCGCCTTTGGAGCCGGTTTCGCGAGGGTGCGTTTCGGACCGGTTTTCGGCGTTACCACGCGCTTTTTCTTGGTCTCGACCACGACGGTCTTGGACCGGCCATGGGAGAAGCTCTGGCGCACGCGACCTGCCTCGGCACCCTTGGAGATGCTGAGTTTGCCTGGTTTTTTCGCGTCAGTATCGTTGTCGCTCATCAATCACCTTTCGAGGGAGCGGCCCCTTGCCGGCCCTCACGTTCCAATCATCAAGTCATCGCCGTCTCCAACGAGTCTCATTCGTGTATGCCGAGGTTCGAGCCGTCAGGATCGAAATCCCTCCAGCCGTCGAGCCTCCCGAAGCACGCGAGTCGTTGCGCCTCCGTCCAGAAGTGCAGCGTGTATCACAAAGTCCCGCCCGAAGGCCAAGCCCAATTCGTCGGATGTTAACACCGAAACGACGCGAGCGTCTTCCGCCAACCCGCGCAACTTCGACTTGCCGTCCTCGGACCCGTCCGATGCCGCGAACAAAAGCCGTGTTCGGCCCGTCCACAGCGCCTCTTTGGTGCGCTCGAAACCGCAGACAGCCTTGCCTGCCTTTCGTGCAATCGCAATCGAGTCCGTCATCCGGCGGGTTAGCAGGGTTGCGACGGTGTCCACAAGTCCCTCGGGACTATCGACACGCCGCTTGAGACCCTGCGAGAACATGCCCTTGGTCATTGCTTTTTCAAGGGCCCCGCGGGTCGATGTGACCCAAACGCCCCGCCCCGGCAGCTTTTCACCCAGATCAGGGGTGATGACACCGGCGGGGTCGGCAACGAAGCGGATCAGGCCCTCGCGCGGCTGCGCCTCGCCCGTGGCGACGCAGCGGCGGTCGAGGCCGTCCTGACGTTCCAGCGTCTTGTCGCGTCCACCCCGGGGCATGGTATCATCGGCTCCTGTTTCACGACCCGGATCAGGTCGTCTGCTCTTCGGTTTCGTCGGATGCTTCGGCGTCGTCGTCGCCTTCTTCCGCTTCTTCGACTTCTTCGACTTCTTCGTAGACATCGGCTGCATCGACGATGCCGAGTTCGACGCGCGCGGCCATCACCAGATCGCGGGCCTCTTCGGCGCTGACATCGAAGGGTTCGAGGATGCCGTCATCCTTCACGCGTTCGCCGTTGATATGGACGAACCCGCCTGCGATTTCCCAATCGGCCAGTTCGGCGAAGTCATTGAGCGAGAAAATCTTCTCGTCGGCCAGCGCCTCCAGCATCGGGGCGGTGAGGCCGCCGAAGTCGATCAGGTCTTCCTGCATTCCCAACTCGCGGGCGCGGTCGAGATGGCGGGCGTTCTTGGCTTCGAGGTTGTCCACGGCCCGGGCCTGAAGCTCGGACGCGGTGTCCTCGTCAAAACCATCGATTGAGGTCAGTTCGTCGATCTCGACATAGGCGACTTCTTCGAGGGACGAAAAGCCCTCGGAAACCAGCAGGTTGGCGATCATTTCATCCACATCGAGGGCCGAGATAAACAGCGCGGTCTGGGCTTCGAACTCTTTCTGGCGGCGTTCGGATTCCTCCGCTTCGGTCATGATATCGATGTCCCAGCCCGTCAGCTGGGAGGCGAGGCGCACGTTCTGGCCCCGGCGACCGATGGCCAGCGAGAGTTGCTCATCGGGCACCACCACCTCGATACGCACGGCTTCCTCGTCGAGGACGACCTTGGCGACTTCGGCGGGTTGCAGGGCGTTGACGATGAAGGTCGCGGCGTCCTCGGACCACGGAATGATGTCGATCTTCTCACCCTGAAGCTCGCCGACGACCGCCTGCACGCGCGACCCGCGCATCCCGACACAGGCCCCGACCGGATCAATGGACGGATCATGGGAGATGACGCCGATCTTGGCGCGGGAGCCGGGGTCGCGGGCCACGGCTTTGATTTCGATCAGGCCGTCGTAGATTTCGGGTACTTCTTGCGTGAACAGCGCCGTCATGAACTGCGGAGCCGAGCGGGACAGGAAAATCTGCGGGCCGCGTACTTCGCTGCGCACATCGAGGATAAAGGCACGGATGCGGTCGCCCTGACGGAACATCTCGCGGGGGATTTGCTGATCCCGGCGCACGACCGCTTCGCCCCGACCAAGGTCGACGACGACATTGCCATACTCGACCCGCTTGACGGTGCCGTTGATAATCTCGCCGATGCGGTCCTTGTATTCTTCGTATTGCTGTTCGCGCTCGGCCTCGCGCACCTTTTGCACGATGACCTGCTTGGCGGTCTGGGCGGCGACGCGGCCAAATTCCATTGGCGGCAGCGGGTCGGAGATAAAGTCACCGACAAGCGCCTCGGGGTTCTTGGTGCGCGCATCTTCGAGCAGGATTTCGACGTCGGGATTCTCGACTTCCTCGACGACTTCCATGGCGCGAGACATCGCGAGGTCGCCGGTCTTGTGGTCGATCACGGCGCGAATGTCATAGCCTGCACCGTATTTGGCGCGGGCGGCCTTCTGAATCGCCTCCTCCATCGCCTCAATGACGATTTCGCGTTCGATCAGTTTCTCGCGCGCGACCGCATCGGCGATCTGGAGCAGTTCGAGTTTGTTGGCGGCAACAGCAGTGGCCATGGATTCAGTCCTCCCCTTGGGAATTTTTTTTGGTCGCGATCCCGGATGCCGAACCGGCTTCCACTTCGGCTGGGATTGCTCCGTCTTCATATTCAACGTCGTCCGCGCGGGACGCATCGGGAATGCGCTTCTTTTTCAGGCTTTCAGCAATCAGGGCATCGGTGATGACCAGCTTGGCATCGGCAATGTCGTGAAGCGGCAGTTTTACGGGGCCGAGGTCATCGAGGGTGAGCACGACCTCATCGCCCTCCAACCCGGTCAGGTCGCCGCGAAAGTTGCGGCGGCCATCCATCCCCATGGTCATTTCGATCTTTGCCCGGTGCCCGCCATATTCCGCAAAGTCCTTGCTGCGGGTCAGCGGGCGGTCGATGCCGGGGCTGGAAACCTCCAGATCGTATTCGCGGTCGATTGGGTCTTCGACATCGAGAATGGCGGATATTGCCGTCGAAACCTCGGCGCAATCATCGACCTCCATCGTGCCGTCGGGCCGTTCGGCCATGACCTGTAGTGTGAGCGGCGTATCGCGTCCCCCCGCTCCCATAAGGCGCAGGCGCACGATCTCATAGCCCATGCCCTCGACCGAGGGGGCGAGCATCTGGACCAGACGGTCTTCGACAGGAGATTTTGCAACCAGAAGGGCGGTCATGAACCTGGGGGTCTCCAAAACAAAAAAGCGAGCCAGAGCGGCCCGCTTGCGTGCTTCGGTGGCCACCTTTGCAGGAAGGCCGCTGTTGACCTCGCTATAGGCGCAAGTGAACGGCGGCGCAAGGCTTTTGCGCAAAGTGCTTCGGGCCTTGGGAGATTCACGCTATGTCAAGGGCTGCGAGGAGGCGCGCGATGATTGATCTGTATACCTGGACCACCCCCAATGGCCGCAAGGTCTCGATCCTGCTCGAAGAACTGGCGGTGCCCTATACCGTCCACACCATCGACATCGGCAAGGACGAACAGTTCGCGCCGGAATTTCTGAAAATCAGTCCCAACAACAAGATTCCGGCCATTGTCGACCATGATACCGGGCTGTCGCTGATGGAATCAGGCGCGATCATGGTCTATCTGGCCGAGAAATACGGGCGCTTTTTGCCGAATGAGGCTGGCCCGCGGGCGCAGGTGATCGAATGGTTGATGTGGCAGATGGGCGGCTTTGGCCCGATGCTGGGTCAGGCGCATCACTTCCTGCAGTTCAAACCCGGTACATCGGATTACGCCGAGGCCCGCTATGGCGGCGAGGCGGAGCGTCTCTATGGGGTGCTCGACCGGCAATTAGCGGGCCGCGATTTCGTTGCCGGAGATTATTCCATCGCCGATATGGCAATCTGGCCCTGGGCGTCGCGATACGAGTGGCAGCGCATCGACCTGAGCGCGTTTCCCAATGTACGCGCGTGGTATCAACGGCTGCTGAACCGCGAGGCGGTGCAGCGCGGGTATCAGGTGCCGAAGGATATGGGTGCGATTCCGGCGGGTTGAACAAGTCGCCAGCGGTCAGTCGCGGCTTACGACGCCCTCACAGATGTTCCGCCAGCTTTTGCAGTCGGGCGTCCCGTCCGGCGAGGCTGTTGTCGTCATCGCGGTCCTCGACGGCCTGGGTCAGGGCCGAGGCCATTTCCAGCAAGCGGACCTCGTTCTCCGGCGTGTCGGCGCGGGAGGCGAGAAGCCAGACGAGGGCGGTTTCCAGATCGCGCTCGGCCTCGGCACGTTCCTCGGCGTCCAGCGTTAAAGGGCTGCCGGGCAATGTACCCACCGCGCCGGATTCGAGCACGGTGCCGAGGATTGCCCCGGCGCGATGCCGCGCATCCCCATCGCTATGCCTCGCAAGGCGGCGCAAGGCCGCGACGGTAATCGCCTCGCTATACATCAAGCGGTGCTGACGGTTGGGCAGGGACGATAGATGATCCCACGCCGCGCCAAGGGAATCGGCACAGGCGCTCGCATCCTTCGTTGTCTGGCTCTCGCCCCGGGCAAACCGCGACGCAGCCTCGAGGGTGGCGGGGTCAAAGCCGCGCCCCCCTGACACTTTGGCGACGCCTTCAATTGCGCGCATGGCGCTGAGAAAGGCGGCCCCGACGGGACGCGGCAACAGCGGAGCGGCATTGCGCAGGGCATCCTCGGTGACATCCGCCGCGTTCGACACGCCGCGCATCACATCGCGCAGGGGAACCTGCAACAGATCAGGCAACGGCAGGGCCGTTCGTTCGTTCATCATCCCGATACTCCCGAAGCGAGAGTTATCCTAACAGCGGGCTGGTGTCGTTTCCATGAATTTCAGCGTGGCCTCGAGGCTCTCGACCCCGGCTTGGGAGCCTAGACCGGTAGCGTTCTGGGCCGAGGAGGCTTGTCCGAATTGCAGACAGTCCTCCAGCGGCTTGCCCAGATGCAGGCCGGTGGCGAACCCGGCATTGAAGCAATCGCCACAGCCACAGGTGCAGACGACGTCGATCTGATACGAGGGCATGTTGATCTTCGTCCCGTCGCTGCCGCGATACATGGTGCCATCGCGTCCCAGTGTCAGGATCACGGCTCCGACTCCCTGATCGAGCAGGAACGAGGCAATATCCTCGAAATCCGTGCGTCCGGAAAGGGCCATCGCCTCTTCCTCGGAGGGCATGAAATAGTCGGTATGGGGCAAAAGCGGCTGGATCAGCGGAAAATCCTCCGCAGTGGACGCAAAGACGTCGAGGGTGGTGGTACAGCCCTTGGCCCGGGCGGCGGCAAGCATCTCGGCATTGCGGCCCTTGTCCATGGCATCCATGAGGCCGACTCCGCCGACATGCAGAATCTTGGTATCAAGCACCCGGTCCATGGCCGCGTCATCGACATAAAATCCGGCGGTGGCCCCGCGCTTGTGCAGGGCAGGGCGCATCCCGTTGGGCCGGGTGGTGACGATGCTGGAGGAGGTGGTGAAACCCTCACATCGCTGCATGTTCTCGCTGTCGATGTTGAAATCGCCCAGACGCCGCAGCACCCAATCGCCCATGAGATCGTGCCCGACTCCGCCCACGGCCTTTACCGACAGGCCATGCTTGGCCGCGACGATGGAGGCGGACCCCGCCGCGCCGGATACAGCGAGCGCAAAATCCTCGACGAAGAATGTCGATCCGCCGGGGGGCAGGTCGGTTACCGGATGACAGAGAGCATCGAAGGTATAAAACCCCATCGAGGTATAATCGAACGTCATTTTCTCCTCCCCGTGTCGCCGCAGCGCTTAACGCAACCGCTCGCCGCTTTCGCCGTCGAACAGATAGATACGCGTCGGATCGAAGCGTACTTTTTCGTCGATATTCAAGTCCGCACGATAATCCCGATCCGCCTTGACCTCGATCAGCTTGTTCCCGGCTTTCATGGTCAGATAGGTGGTATCGCCGGTCGGCTCGACGCCGAAGACAGTGCCGCTCAGATGCGCACCCTCGGCGGCGACCGTACAATCCTCGGGCCGGATACCGAGGGTGATCGTGCCGCTGTGATGCCCCGGCAAGCCACCGACCTCGATCCCCTCGGCCCGGAATATCCCGCCCTCAAGCGTGCCTTCGATCAGGTTCATGGGCGGCGAGCCGATGAAGTTGGCGACGAAGGTATTGGCCGGGTCGTTATAGATTTCGTCCGGGGTGCCGATCTGCTGGATTGCCCCCGATTGCATGATGACGATCCGGTCGGCCAGTGTCATCGCCTCGATCTGGTCATGGGTGACGTAGACGGTGGTGATCTTTAGCTCGCGCTGGATGTGTTTGATCTGCACGCGCATCGCCTGACGCAGTTTTGCGTCGAGATTCGACAGCGGCTCATCCATCAAAAAGACCTGCGGCTCGCGCACGATAGCGCGGGCGAGTGCCGCACGCTGGCGCTGCCCGCCGGACAGGGCCGCCGGTTTGCGGTCGAGATAGTCGGTCAGCTCGACCAGCTCTGCCGCGCGCCGGACCAGCGCATCGTGCTCTTGTTTGGGGATATTGCGCATCCGCAAGGGAAAGCGGATGTTCTCGAAGATCGTCATGTTCGGATAAAGCGCATAGCCCTGAAACACCATCGCCACGTCGCGGTCGCGGGCGTCGATCTCGTTCATCACCTCGCCATCCATGATGATCTCACCCTCGGAAGGGTCTTCGAGACCTGCGATCATGCGCATGGTGGTGGTCTTGCCGCAGCCCGAGGGGCCGAGGAAGACGACGAATTCCTCGTCGGCGATGTCGATATTCACATCGCGCACACCCCAAACAGGGCCCCAGCGTTTCTGGATGTCGTTCAACTCGATACGAGCCATGATCGGTTATCCTTTCACTGCGCCCATGGTCAGCCCGCGCGACAGGTGCTTCTGGATGGCGACGACCACCAGAAAGACCGGTACGAAGGCGAGGAAGGCGACCAGTGCGATGGCGTTGTAGATGATCCCGTCAGACCCGCCGGTGAAGTTCGCCAGCGCCACCGACATCGTATAGGCATCGGGAGTCGAGGCGATCAGCAGGGTGAACAGGAATTCGTTGATGGCAAAGATCATCGCGATGACCGCCGCCGTGATGATACCGGGCAGGACGGCGGGGATGATGATCTCCCACAATATCCGCAGCTCTCCGGCACCGTCGGTTTTCGCGGCGTCCTCAAGCTCTTTCGGAATTTCCAGCATGTAGGACCGAATGATCCACGTCACGAAACTGAGATTGATCGCGGCATAGATCAGCATCAGCGCCCAGATCGTATCCAGCAGGCCCATGTTGCGGAACAGAAAGAAGATGGGCACCGCCACGATGGCCGGAGCCATCATCCGGGTCGAAAGGATGTAGAATCCAATGTCGTCGCGCCCGCGATACTCGAACCGCGACAGCGAATAGGCCGCCGGGATAGCCAGCACGAGGTCGATGATGACAGACCCGATGATCGCCAACACAGAATTGCGAAGGTACTGACCCATGGGCCAGTCTTCCCAGATCATGTGCCACGCATCGAGGGAGAATGTCGGGAAATAGATCGGCGTCGGGGTGATGATCTCGGTCCGGGGGCGCAGGCCGATGGACAGGAACCACAGCACCGGCATCAGACAGAACAACGCCCAGCCGCCGAGGATCAGATAGCGTAGGAACAGGCTCTCGCCCTTTAATTTGCGTTTTGCGGCCATGGGGTCAGCTCCTTGCCGAAACAAAGGCGCGTTTCACGACGAACTGCGCAATGATGATGGTCAGGATCAGCATGATCACCGACGCGGCGGAGGCGTAGCCGAAGTTGAAGAACTTGAAGCCGGTTCGATAGATGAAATAGCTGATCGTTTCGGTGCCAAAGGCGGGGCCGCCCTTGGTAATGATAAAGACATTGGTGAACATCGTCGTGATGTCGATGGCGCGCAGGATAAGCGCCACCGCGATCACCGGTTTCATCATCGGCAACGAGATGTTCCAGAAAATCGAGTACCACGACGCCCCGTCGAGGCGCGCGGCCTCCTCGATTTCCTCGTCCTGACTTTGCAGTGCGGCGACGAAAATGATGAACAGGAACGGCGTCCACTGCCATACATCGGCAAGGATGAGCAGCGCGCGGCTGCCCCAGATCGAGGACTGGATGGCCAGATTGCCGTCGATCATCCCGAGCCGTATCAGAATATCCGCAAAGACTCGCCCATCGTGGAAGGCCAGTTTGTAGATGAACGCCACCGCCGAGGGCATGAACAGCATCGGCACCAGAAAGATGATCCGCCACCCCTTCACCCACGGGTCTCGGTATGCATAGAAGGCCAGTGCCAGCGCGATCACGCATTGCAGGATCAGGGAAATCGATCCGATGACGAAGGTATTCCAGAGCGCGCCCCAAAACTGATAATCGTTCCACAGCTTTTCGTAATTGGCAAAACCTGCGGGATTCCAAGGGCCAAATTTGACGTGGTGAAAGCTCTGCACGACGGCATAGACGCCGGGATAAAGCGTGATGAGCAACAGATAGATGACCGCCGGGGCGACCAGCAGATAGGGCAGCCAAGCCTTCGCGCGTTTGCTGCGCCGTTTGAACTGTCGCGGGGCTCTGGCGCGCGCGCTGGGCGCACCTGTCCCGTCATCCGCCATGGAAGGAGTGGTCATCACGAGGCCCTCGTGTCTGTCATGCTGGGCGAGTTGTCAGCGAAGGGGCGTGGTTCGACCCGTTTGCTGCGCGGGATCGAAGACAATATCTCTGCTGCCCCGGCCAACGAGCCGGGGCCTCGCGGTTCAATGTGTCACCCATCGAGGCCCCCGGTCTGCGCCTGGGGCAGCGTAATGATAGCCCCTAGAACGGCAGATCCTTGCCTTCACCCACGTAAAGCCCCGGGGCGGCGGCCTCGTAGCTGACGGGATCGCTGCCCTGATAGAACCCGTTGGAGGCCATGATCTCGCGCACGGCCTTGGCGGCGTTGTCGAGGGCTTCCTGGGGTTTGATCTGCCCGACCACGGCGCGGTTGATCTCGTTGCCGATGGCCTGTTCGATCGGGAAGGCCCCCGGCAGGCGCGGGGCGCACCAGGCGTGATCGAGGGAATCTGCCCACACCTCGGCGGGTTGCGATGCCTTTTGCAGGTTCTCGTTCCGCAGCACAGATTTATAGCCCGGGGCCACACCGTTGGCGTTCGCCTCGTTCATGGCCATGATCGACGCGGTGGTCAGGAAGGCGAGCATCAGGAATGCACCTTCCGGGTTTTGCGCTGCGGCGGCAACGCAGGAAGTGGACCCGGCGATATTCGGCGGGCAGAAGCGACCACCGTCGATGCGCGGCTCATAGATGGTGACGAAGTCATCGACGATCTGCGACTGATCCGGGCGCATCGCCTGGGTGCCGCTATCCTGCCAACTGACGTTCGTTGCCACTTGTCCGCCGAGCCATGCGGCGCGGTTTTCAGGCCAACCCGCCCCGGCAAAGCCCTCATTGGCGTTTTCGGACAGCGCGAGGATGATCTCCATCCCCTTCATGCCCGCATCACCATTGAAGATCGGCTCCCAGTTCTCATCGAACAGCATCATCCCGGCCTGAGCCGAAATATGCTCCCACGTATAGGTCGACCAAAACCCGGGTGCGCACATCAGGCCGACACCGGCAACGCCCGGCTCAATCTTGTTGAGCTCTTTGGAGACGCGGATGAGTTCGTCATAGGTCGGGATCGTCTCGGACTTGTCGACCTCGCCGTCCAGAATCGTCTTCATGTAGTCGGTGCGCACATGCACCATCTGCACGTCGCAATCGAACGGGATGCCGTACATCTCGCCGTTGAAATAGCCGTAGTTAAGGCGATACGTGTCGTAGAAATCATCCAGCGGCAGGGCCCACTTGTCCGCGTAATCCTGAAGCGGATAGAGGAAGCCCGGCGCGGCGAAATCGCCCATCCATGGCGAGAAGAATTGCAGTGCATCGAACGACGCATTGCCCGAGATGAACTCGGCCAGCACCTTGTCATACATGCTGTCATCGGGGATCGGCACCAACTGCACCTTGATACCCGACAGGGCTTCGAACGGCGCGAGGCCCTCGGCGGCGGACTCGGCGTCGGCGGCACCGATCGCGAAGCGCACTTCGGTTCCGGCCAGCTCGCTGCGGACTTGCTCCCAGTCGACGGTACGAATCCAGTCCTTGCTCGGATCCCAGAGCGGCCCGTCGTCGGAGAGATTATAGAGCTTACGATAATCCTCGCGCACATACTCATTGACCGAAATCTGATCGAGAACGGTCTGGGGATCGGGCAGATGGCCGGCGGCAAAGGAGCGGTTGCTCCATGTCGTGCCGGCAACCGCGAGTCCGGCAGCCGATGAGCTCTTGAGAAAAGAGCGCCGTGAGAACTTTCCTGAATTTATCATGTCGTTCCTCCCATTATGGTCTTTTTGCCTTCTCAATCCTGTCTTTGCCGGACGATGAAAGCCAGATGGTATTGCTCCGAACATTCGTGCGATAAAATTTACCATTGTTCAATATGCCGAGACAGTCAAGGTGAAATCGGTGCGATGATTTGAACAGATATATTGACAGATTATCAAAAGTTCATCATTTAGGGCGGGTCGCGACTTAAATGATAAAGTGAGCCTCCCATGCCCTCCAACATTGCTCTCACCGGCCTTGCGAAGGATCTCGCCGCCCGTGCCGAAACCGGAAAGCCGGTGCGTATCGGCCTGATCGGGTCCGGCGAGATGGGGACCGACATCGTTACCCGCGCCGCGATGATGGATGGCGTCGAGGTCGCCGCGATTTCCGAGATCAACGTGCCGAACGCGCACCGGGCCGTCGAAATCTCACACCGGGAGGCGGGTCACAGTCAGGATGCCGACAATGCCGATGATCTGAACGCGGTGATCGAAAGCGGCAAGACGGCGATTACCGACAATGCGGATGCGATTCTCGAATCCGGCCTGATTGACGTGGTGATCGACGCCACGGGCATTCCGGCGGTAGGTGCTGAAATCGGCCTGAAGGCCATGGAGCGCGGCAAGCATCTGGTCATGATGAATGTCGAGGCCGACGTCACCATCGGCGCGTATCTCAGCCGCGAGGCAGAGCGTCTTGGCGTTATCTATAGCCTCGGCGCAGGTGACGAGCCGTCTTCTTGTATGGAGCTGATCGAGTTCGTCTCCGCGATGGGTCACCGAATCGTCTGCGCGGGCAAGGGCAAGAACAACCCGCTTAATATCGACGCTGTGCCCGAGGCCTATATCGAGGAAGCCGAGCGCCGCCACCTGAACCCGCGCCTGCTGGTCGAGTTCGTGGACGGATCGAAAACGGCGGTCGAGATGGTCGCAATTGCCAATGCCACCGGCCTCGTCCCCGATTGCGACGGGATGCACGGCCCTGCCGCTGGCCCGAAAGAACTGGCCAAGGTGCTGATCCCCGAAGCCGAAGGCGGGATTCTGTCAGGGTCCGGGCGTGTCGATTACTCCATCGGCAAGGGCGTCTCGCCCGGTGTCTTCGTCATTGCCGAGGCCGAACACCCGCGTGTTCGCGAACGCATGACCGACCTCAAGATGGGGGACGGCCCCTATTTCGAGTTCATCCGTCCCTATCACCTGACCTCGCTGGAGGTGCCGCTGACCTGCGCCCGCGCCGTGCTCTACGGCAAGGCCGATATGGTGCCGATGTCAAAGCCCGCCGCCGAGGTTTGCGCGGTTGCCAAGCGCGACCTTGCGCCGGGGGACACCCTCGATCAGATCGGCGAATACACCTATCGCGCCTGGGCCATGGAAGTGACCCGCGCCCAGAACGCGCTCGCCCTGCCTGCCGGGATGCTCACCGGCGCGACGGTCACCGCGCCGATCAAAAAGGGCGAGCTGATCACCGGCCATAATGCGACCTTGCCCAAGACCCGCATCGTCGAACTGCGCCGCCGTCAGGACGAAATGCTCTACGGAAAGGACATGCTCGATGGATAGTATCGACGATGTCGCCAACGCGCCCTACGCGATCCGTCATTACGCGCCGGAGACCCTGAAGGACGCCCTGCGCAAGATGTTCCTGATCCGCAAGTTCGAGGAGGGGGCCGAGGATAGCTACACGCGCGGCCTGATCCACGGCACCATGCATCTGTCCATCGGGCAGGAAGCCTCGGCGGTCGGATCGTGCATGGCCCTGACCGACGAGGACAAGATCACCTCCACCCACCGGGGCCACGGTCATTGCGTGGCGAAGGGGGCCGATCTCGGCAAGATGTTCGCTGAGTTTTTCGGTAAGGAAACCGGCTATTGCAAGGGGCGAGGCGGGTCGATGCACATTGCCGATCCGGGCAAGGGCAATCTGGGCGCGAACGGCATTGTCGGTGGCGGCCTGCCCATCGCGGTGGGCGCGGCCCTGTCCGCCAAGCGCCTCGGCACCGGGGCCGTTACCGTCTGTTTCTTCGGCGACGGGGCCAACAACGAGGGCGCATTCCATGAGGCTCTGAATATGGCTGCCGTCTGGAAACTGCCGGTCGTTTTCGTGTGTGAGAACAACAAATACGGCATGTCCACCTCGACCGAGCGTTCGACGGCGGTGGCCAATATCGCCGACCGTGCGGTGGCCTATGCGATGCCGGGCAAGACCGTGGACGGCAATGACTTTTCGGCGGTGGCCGAGTCCGTCGATACAGCGGTCGCCCGTGCGCGGGCGGGCGAGGGGCCGAGCCTGATCGAGAACGTCACCTATCGTTGGCGCGGCCATTCCAAATCCGACCGCAACCGCTATCGCACCAAGGAAGAGATCACTGACTGGATGGCCCGCGACCCCATCCCGCGCATGGCCCGCCTGCTGATCGACCATCACATTTTGTCCGAGGCCGATGTCGACGCCATCGAAGCCGAGGCTGAGGCAACCATCAAAGACGCCATCGCCTTTGCCGCCGACAGCCCTGATCCGACGGTCGATGCGGTCACGCGCGATGTCTACACGGACGAGATCGCCGCATGAATGCCGAGACGAAGATCGAATCGCGCGAGCTTTCCTATGCCGAGGCGATCCGCGAGGCGATGGACATCGCCCTTAGCACCGACGAGCGTGTGGTGCTGATGGGTGAAGACATCGGCGTCTATGGCGGCGCGTTTCAGGTCACGGGTGATCTGGTCGAGAAATACGGCGAAGACCGGGTGATGGACACGCCGATTTCCGAACTTGGCGGTGCCGGGGTTGCCGTCGGCGCGGCCATGACTGGCCTGCGCCCGATATTTGAGTTTCAGTTCTCGGACTTCGCCACCCTCGCCATGGAGCAGATCGTCAATCAGGCGGCCAAAGTCCGTTATATGCTCGGCGGTTCGGTCTCGGTGCCGGTGGTCATGCGGTTTCCGGCGGGGTCGGGCACGGGCGCGGCGGCGCAGCATTCTCAAAGCCTTGAGGCATGGCTGGGCCATGTGCCGGGGCTGAAAGTGGTGCAGCCCTCGACGCCCGAGGACGCCAAGGGCCTTTTGCTCGCCGCCCTCGAAGACCCCGACCCGGTGATGATCTTCGAGCACAAGATCCTCTACAAGATGAAGGGACCGGTCCCCGCCGGTCACTATATCACTCCCATCGGCAAGGCCGCGATCCGCCGCGAGGGCAAGGATCTTACCATCGTCGGCACCTCGATCATGGTGCACAAGGCGATGGCCGCCGCCGAAACGCTGGCGGAGGAAGGCATCGACGCCGAGGTGATCGACCTGCGCAGCGTGCGCCCGATGGACCGCGAGACCGTGCTGGCCTCGGTCCGCAAGACGGGCCGCCTGCTGTGCGTCTATGAAGGCGTGAAGACCCTCGGTGTCGGGGCCGAGGTCAGTGCCATGGTCGCCGAAAGCGACGCGTTCGATTTCCTCGATGCGCCGATTGTGCGGCTGGGGGGCGCGGAATGTCCGATCCCCTATAACCCGGAGCTTGAAAAGGCGGTCGTTCCGCAGGTGCCGGATATTCTCGATGCCGCCCGCAAACTGGCCACGGGCGCAATCTGATGCCCGTCGAAGTCATTATGCCCAAGGTCGATATGGATATGGCCAAGGGCCGGATCATGGCGTGGCATGTCGCCGAGGGTGACACGGTCGCTAAAGGCGATCCGCTGTTCGACATCGAAACCGACAAGGCCGCCTTCGAAGTCGAAGCCTCCGATGCGGGCACCGTGCATCATCTCGCCGCCACCGAAACCGACATTGCCATCGGCACCGCCGTTGCGTGGCTCTACGCCGAGGGCGAAACGGTCGGCGATCCCTCCGCGACGGTCCAGAGCGCGGCGGTTCCTGAACCGGAAGAGAGAGAACCATCCGTCGAAGCCGAGAAGCCAGCCGAGCCTCCCGCCCCCGCCGCGCCGACGCCGGATACAGAGAAAACCCGCGCTACCCCTCGCGCCCGCGCCCTTGCCCGTGAGGGCGGGCTAGAGATTGCGGCCCTCGCCGGCACCGGCCCGCGTGGCCGGGTTCAGGCAGAGGATGTGCGCGCAACCATCGACCACGCACCGAACGCCGCCACAGCCGCTCCGACGTCTTTCGTGCCCGACACCGGGGCGCTGGCGATCACGCGAAAGGAGGGCGAAGGGACGCCCCTCGTGCTGATTCACGGCTTTGCTGGCGATGCGACGGCATGGGCACCGCTGGAGGCGCATTTGAAGGGCCGCGCGCTGATCCGCATTGATCTGCCGAGCCACGGCAAATCGCCGAAACAGCGTATTGGCGGATTCCCGGCGCTCGTGAAAGAGGTCCGCCATGCCTTCGATGCGCTGAATCTCGAACAGGCCCATGTGGTCGGGCACAGTCTCGGCGGCGCGGTCGCGCTGGCCCTCGCCGATACCCGCCCGCGCAAGGTCGCCTCGCTGACGGCGCTGGCCCCGGCAGGGCTGGGACCGCAGATCGACGGCGCGGCCCTTGGCGGCATCTGTAACGCTACTCGTCCCGAGAGCCTTGCACCATGGTTGCGCACACTGGTCGTCGATGAAACACTCATCACCGATGCCTATACCCGCATCGCCTTTGCGCCCCGCAATGACCCGGCGCTGCGCGCGGCGCAGGCGGCCATGGCCGACGCGCTGTTCCCCGATGGCGTCCAAGCCTTTGACCTGCGCGCGGCCCTGCAACGGCTCGAGGTGCCCGCTCGCATCATCTGGGGAAAACGCGACCGGATCATCCCGTGGCAGCACGCTTTGCAGGCCCCGGGCCGCGTCTCGCTGCACTTGTTCGAGGATGTCGGCCACCTGCCTCAGATTGAAATCACCGCCGAGGTTGGAAAAATCCTGCAATCAAGCCTATGAATGACGCTGCAACCATCGCCGCGCCAAGGGTCCGCATGTCCGAAGTCAGGAAAAGCCCGCCCGTCAGCGACCACCTGCGCATCCGCGCCGCGTGGCTTTACTATATCGAGGGCATGACCCAGTCCGACGTCGCCAAGAAGCTGGGCGTCAACCGGATCATGATCACCCGCCTGCTGTCCGAGGCGCGCAAGCGGGGCGAGGTGGTGATCCGCATCAAATCGGCCCTCGCGCCCTTGGTCGAATTGCAGCAAAGCCTAGAAACTCGCTTCGGTCTCGACGAGGCGATTGTGGTGCCGCTGGAGGATGAGGCAGACGACCCTATCCACGTCATCGCGGCGGCGGCGGGGGCCTGGGTCACGGCCCGCATGGCCGCCAATCTGACCGTCGGCGTCGGCTGGGGCCGCACGCTTCACGCCATGCTGCCCCATGTCGAGGGCAGGGCGCTGGAGGGGGTGCGCGTCATCTCTCTGCTGGGCGGCATTGCCCAGGCGCGGCGGTTCAATCCGGCAGAGTTTGCTTGGCAATTCGCCGAAATCTTCGACGCCGAGGGCTATCTGATCTCCGCTCCCGCCATCGTCGACTCCGTGCGTACGAAACATGCCCTGCTGGAACATTGCGGGCTGGACCAGATTCTGGAGATGGCCGAATCCTGCGATATTGCGCTGATTTCCTGTGGCGGAATCGACTCGCTGACGACCTCCTATCGTCTCGGCCATGTCACCGAGGCCGAGCGCCAGTCGATGATCGACGCCGGGGCGGTGGGCGACATCCTCTATAACTTCATCAATTCGAAGGGCGAGGTGATCGACCATCCGGTTAATGACCGTGCGATTTCGCTGTCGCTCAAGCGCCTGAAGCGCGTTCCGGGCAAGGTCGTGATTTCCGGGGGCAGGGACAAGGTGCCGATCATGCGTGCGACCTTGCAATCCCTCGCGCCGGGGGTTCTGATTACCGACGAGATCACGGCGCGCAGCCTGCTCGACACGCCGCCGCAATAATTCCCGGAGCCAGCGACCCGATGAAGACGATTACCATCCTCGGCTCGACCGGGTCCATTGGCCAGAACACCGTCGATCTGATTGCCCGCAACGCCGATGCGTTCCGCGTCGTGGCCCTGACGGGTGGCCGCAATATCGAATTGCTTGCCAAGGATGCGATCCGGTTACGGGCCGAGGTCGCCGTGACAGCCTTCGAGGAGGGTCTGGAGAGCCTGCGTACCTTGCTTGCCGGGACGGGGATCGAGGTTGCAGCGGGCAGGGCGGCCTTGCTGGAGGCTGCATCGCGTCCTGCGGATTGGGTGATGTCGGCCATCGTCGGGTCTGCTGGGCTGGAGCCGGGTCTGGCGGCCCTGCGCCATGGCGGGACGCTGGCACTGGCAAACAAGGAAAGTCTCGTTTGTGCGGGTCCGCTGCTATTGGCCGAGGCCGAGCGCCATGGCGCGACCATCCTGCCTGTGGACAGCGAACATTCGGCGATCTTTCAGGCCCTTGCCGGGGAAGACATGGAGGCCGTCGAGCGCATTATCATCACCGCCTCGGGCGGCGCCTTCCGGGATTGGCCGCTGGAAAAGCTGAAGACCGCGACCGTGGCCGAGGCATCGGCCCATCCAAACTGGGCCATGGGCCAGCGCATCACCATCGACAGCGCCAGCCTGTTCAACAAGGCGATGGAACTGATCGAGGCCCATGAGTTCTTTGGTGTCCGGCCCGACCAGATCGAAGCGGTGATCCACCCGGAATCCCTGATCCACTCGTTGGTCGCCTTTCGCGATGGCGCGATGATGGCCCATGTGGGGATGCCCGATATGCGCCACGCCATCGGCTATGCCCTCAACTGGCCCGAGCGCCATGCCTTGCCAGTGGCCCCGCTCGATCTGGTCAAGGCGGGGGCGATGACCTTTCGCGACCCCGACGAGAACCGCCACCCCGCCCTGCGCCTAGCCCGCGAGGTCATGCAGACTGGCGGCCTGAGCGGGGCGATCTTCAACGCCGCCAAGGAACGCGCCCTTGATGGTTTTATCGCGGGCGAGATCGGGTTCCTCGATATGGCTGGCATTGTCGAGACGGTGCTGGAGAAAATGCCCGCCGCCGCAGAGGGAATCACCCTCGACCGGGTTCTTGAAGCCGATGCCGAAGCCCGCAGGATTGCCGGAGGAATCACGCAATCCGTACACTGACAAAAATGTGATTGCCTGATCTTCCAACCCGAGAAATCCAGCCGCCGTATGCCTTTACGCATGATGAAAGCATCTTTCATGCGTGTGAATGGTCGCCGCCCCGCAGCCACGCATAAAATATAAAGTTTTCAGGAATAGTATTTGCGCTCGGGAGCAACTTTAGCGGGATAGTCATGCGTTCTTTCAGAAAGAATTGCCGAGGCAGCATTGCGACGATGGTCGGGCTTAGTTTGCCGATGGTCCTGTTTGCGGGCGGTGCCGCTGTGGATACGGGCTATGCCGTCATGCTGAGGGGTGAACTGACGCAGATCACCCGCCTCGCCTGCACACGCCTGTCGACCAGCGCCGCCGATTTCGCCACCGCCGCCCGGCAATCTGACGTTACGACCACGGTAATCGACGCGTTGCTGACCGAAAGCCGATTGGACCGGGATCAGACCCAGTTCACCTTCAGCCCCGCTGTGGGCGGCAGTGCCAATGTTCAGGCGCAATCGATCTATCGAACCAATTTTCTGCAGATTTTCGGCATCGATCAGGTTGGTCTGGCAGCGAACGAAGTGTGTGCTTTCGAGCTGCGCCTGCCCACGGCGCGCCCCACCACCTCCTGCGATGTGACCGTGCCGTCGCGCCCGGTCAATGCGTCCCTTTCCCTGACCCTCGACGATGCGCGTCAGGAATGGCGTGACTATAACGAGGGCTGCGTCGTAACCCCGGTGCCCATCGGTGGCTATCGCGATGCCACGGGGACTTGGATCACAAATTACGACGATGAGATAAATTGTACCGTGCCGCCCCTGCCGGACGAGATGATTGCGACGGTGCTGACGGATTCCCAGCCCGTGCAAGTCGCCGCAAGGGTGCTGTTATCCGAGGATGCCAGCCGTGGACAAACTCAGATCAGCTATGATGATTTGCCAGCGGGTGAACTGGCCTTGCAGCCGGTCAATGGATTTCCGGTGAGCTTCCCTCAGGCTTGTGAACCGGTGCCAGCACCGCCTGTTGCACCCCCGACGATCCCCACATCGGCGCCGACGGTGCCCCCTTCTTCTCCAGATGGCGGACCGTCGAATCCCGAAACCTGCCAGAGCGGGTCCGCTTCGGCTCGCACCGGTATTACTGCGCGGGTAAGTCCAGGCGGTACAATCAATACTTCATCGACCAGCAGTGTGACTGACGCCTGCGGCAACGAGACGACTGTCAGGTCCGATACCAATCTCCGCGACGGTGAGATATCCAACGAGACCAGAACCACCCGGAATGGCAATACCGAGGTCACGAGGGCGACTGGTTCCGGCAATGGTATAGAGTCGGGAACAATAATAGATTCCCGCGGCCCGAGAACCTGGATCTATGGTCCGAACGGGGGCCTTGATGTTAGCCGGGTGAGCGGATGGTTCTGAGGGTGCTGCGTTTCACCCCGCCGGATCGTCCCAGGACGTTTCGCTCATGCCAGTCTGGCGCAACGGCTGTGGAATTCGGCTTCGTGGTCGTTCCTGTCCTGACCTTGCTTCTGGGTATCGTCGATTTCTCGCTGATCGCCTGGCGGTCATCGACGCTGCATTCCGGTGTGATCGTTTTACAAAGCGCGATCCAGCAACGGAATGCGGATGCTTCGAATTACCTGAGCTTGTTCTGCGATGCGGCGGGGCCGCTTGTTTCCTGTGACGACGATCTCGAGGTTTTCGTCCGACCTTTGGCGCAGGCCGGAACGCCGACGACCGGCAGTGGTGCAACTGGTGGTCCCCTCGGCTCTTTCAACGTGCAGAGCGGAGAGCCATTCGTGATCGAAACGACCTATAACCACCGGATGCTGACGCCATTTATCGAGAAAATGGTCCCAGAGCGCGCCATTCGCACCAACATCGTGGTTTACAGTCAGCGAGCGGGCCTATGAGACAGCCGCTGAAGAAATTCATCGCCGACCGGGCCGGTGCCGCAGCGGTCGAGGCTGGCCTTCTGATCCCGTT
This sequence comes from uncultured Neomegalonema sp., assembly GCA_937958625.1. GTDB lineage: Bacteria > Pseudomonadota > Alphaproteobacteria > Rhodobacterales > Rhodobacteraceae > JAHDDY01. Next base: position 14,014 of record CALGNO010000004.1, on the reverse strand, counting down.
GCTTGCCTTGCTGTTCGTCGGAACGATGGAGACCAGCGTGCTGCTGAATGCGCGCCGAGCCGTGAACGATGCCAGCTTTTCCCTCGTATCCAGCGTTGCCGGTGCCAGCGCGCTCGATGCAGGTTTGCGGAATTCGATCACCGAAGCCCATACAGTCCTCGTCAATTCCGCCGGTCTGAAGGACTCGCGGGCCGTCGTGCGCGGCTATGAGCGGCTAAGCGACGGGACGTTCGAGGAAATCTGGTCATGGTCGCCGGTAGACAGCCAGCCGTCGATGAGCGCCAGCGAGATTTCCGACAAGATCAACAACGTCATCATCGACCGGGAGGGCCTGGTGGTTGCCGTGGTGGAGGCGAACTACACCCCGATTTTCGACGGGCTTTTCCCGGATTTCGGCGGTTTTGAAGCCTTTCATATGCAAACGCCGACGGCCATGTCGGTGCCGATCTATCGCTGATCCCGTTTGACGTGATGCCACGGGTGGTTGGCAGTTGGGCGGCTCAAGGGTTTGCGGCGGCGATTGGCCGTCTGTCGCACGGAAAACGCAGTCTCCATGGGACATTCCGCTCCCTTGCCCGCCGCCTCAAATCGCGTTAGAAAACGGCGATGGAAAAGACGTGTGCATCTTCTGGCAAGGGCGAGGCGGCGCGGTGGCTGTCCGAATGTGGGCTGCGACCGACGCGTCAACGCATGGCCCTCGCCTCGATTTTGGTCGAGGGCGGCAACCGCCACCTGACCGCCGAGGCGCTTTATGCCGAGGTGCAGGCGGCGGGGGCCGATGTGTCGCTCGCCACGGTCTATAACGCCCTGAAAGCGTTCACCGAAGCGGGCCTGTTGCGCGAGGTACATATCGAGGCGGGGCGCGTTTATTACGACACCCGCGTCGATGATCATCCGCATTTCTACTACGAACATGACGGGTCCATCGCCGATGCGCCGGTCGGGTCGGTCAAGATCGCGTCCTTGCCCGACGTGCCCGAGGGCTGCGAGATTGCCAGCGTCGATGTCGTCCTGCGCCTGCGGAAGCGGTGAGTTGCTGGCCGGGACCGGGATGATCCGGTGAGGGCCTATATCCGCATCATCGACGGTCTGAACTATGCGACGGGCCGCGTCGTGATGTACGGCATCTTCGTGATGGTCGGTATCCTGCTCTGGTCCTCGATTTCCAAGACATTCTTCCTGCCCTCGCTCTGGACGCTCGAAGTCGCGCAGTTCGCGATGGTCGCATATTACGTTTTGGGCGGCCCCTATGCGATGCAGATGGGGTCCGATGTCCGAATGGACCTGTTCTATGCCGAATGGACCCCGAGGCGTAAGGCGCAGGTGGATGCGATGACGGTGTTCCTGCTTATCTTCTACCCCGGCGTGTTGCTTTATGGCGGCCTGGGGTCCACCGCCTATTCTCTGGGATACTGGGGCAGCGAGCCGCTGGCCTATTTCACCGGCCTGATCACCGGCACCGAAGAGGTCGGGCGCATGGAGGTCAGCCGCAGTGCCTGGCGACCGTGGATGTGGCCGATCAAGGCGATCATGTGCCTCGGCGTCTTTCTGATGCTGTTGCAGGCGGTGTCCGAATTATTCAAGGATATCCTGCTGTTGCGCGGCACACCGTACGAGGTGAGGGCGGCGTGATGGTTGTTCCCCCTGTCATCCCCGTGAGAGCGCGGGTCCATCTTTCCGCCCGTTCGAAACGACCCCATGAAGAAAAGTCTGTGCCGTCGGCGCGATGGAGTCCGGCTTTCGCGGGAATGACAACCGATGGAACCGCCTGATGTCCCATGAGATGATCGCCATTCTCATGTTTTCGTCGATGATGCTGATGCTCATGACCGGACAGCGGGTATTCGGGGCCATCGGGGCGGTGGCGGCGATTGCGTCGGTTTCACTCTATGGCACCGGCGGGGTCGATTTGCCCTTCGCGCAGGCCATGAAGCTGATGCAGTGGTATCCGCTGCTGACCCTGCCGATGTTCATTTTCATGGGTTATGTGCTGTCGGAATCAAAGATCGCCGACGACCTCTACCGCATGTTCCACGTCTGGATGGGTCCGCTGAATGGCGGGCTGGCGGTGGGGACCATCGGCTTGATGGTGCTGGTCTCGGCGATGAACGGGCTGAGCGTGGCGGGCATGGCCATCGGCGCGACCATTGCCCTGCCAGAGTTGCTGCGGCGCGGCTATGACAAGCGCATGGTCACGGGGGTGATCCAGGCCGGTTCGAGCCTCGGAATTCTGGTGCCGCCCTCAGTCGTACTGGTGCTTTACGCCATGATCGCGCGTCAGCCGGTGGGTCAGCTTTGGCTGGCAGGAGTGGTTCCGGGGCTGATGATGGCGGCGATGTTCGTCCTCTACATCACCATCCGGTGCCGGTTACAGCCGCATCTCGGCCCGGCCTTGCCCGAGGCGGGGCGTGATATGACCCGGGGCGAGAAATATCGCCTTTTGGCGGCGGGCCTGCTGCCGCTGGCGATTTTCTTCGCGATGATGGTGCCGTTTGTGAATGGCTGGACGAGCCTTGTGGAAAGCTCGGCCATCGGCGCGATGACGGCCTTTGCCGCCGCCGTGCTGAAGGGCCGGATGACCCGCGAGGTGTTCGAGAATTCGATGCGTAAAACGTTGGGTATCTCGTGCATGTTCATGTGGATCATCCTCGCGGCATTGGGTTTTGGTGCAGTGTTTGACGGGCTGGGCGCGGTGAAGGCCATCGAAGACCTTTTCACGGGTCAACTCGGCCTCGATCCGTGGACGATCCTCATTCTCATGCAGCTCAGTTTTTTGCTGATGGGTACGTTTCTGGACGACACCGCGATGCTGGTCATCGTTGCGCCGCTCTATGTGCCGCTGGTCGGGGCGCTGGGCTTTGACCTGATCTGGTACGGCATCCTTTACACGATCACGACCCAGATCGCCTATATGACCCCGCCCTTCGGCTATAACCTGTTCCTGATGCGCGCGATGGCCCCGCCCGAGATCGGGATGAGAGACATCTACGCCTCGATCCTGCCCTTTGTGCTGGTGATGATCCTGGCGCTGGCGCTGATCATGGCCTTTCCGCAGATCGCCCTGTGGTTGCCCCAGGCCGTCTACGGCTCCTGATCCTGCCGATCCGTTAAATCACCGATGCATGTGCGGATTCCGCCGGAATAAGCCCCGACGGAACCCGAACACGCACGCCATGCTGACGCGACCTGCGAAGCCGATTTCCTGAGCGGAGCACGGCCCGAGGGCACATACTGTGCGTCGAAAAGTGTACTAAAAATTAGACAGTTGTGTCTGTCTATAATCTGTGACACTTTGACCCTGCGTCGTTGGATCTTGAGATTCGTTCGCGAACTCGGGGATCCGCTCAGGGGTCCAGGCCGGCGATGATATTTTGGTCTCTAGGATCGCCAATGTTAGGAGATGACGGATGAGCGATATTTCTGATGATCCAGACAAAGTCTGGCCAACCGGTCTCACGCTGCCCGAAGCAGAAGAAGTACACAGCTACCTGATCGACGGCACGCGCGTCTTTGGGGGTATTGCCCTCCTTGCGCATCTGCTCGTTGCGGTCGGCACGCCGTGGCTCGGATAGGGGAAACACCATGAACAACGCAAAAATGTGGCTGGTCGTCAAACCTACGGTCGGCATTCCGCTGTTTCTCAGCGCCGTCGCGGTCGGCTCTTTTGCCGTCCATGTTGCTGTTCTCAGCAACACGTCCTGGGTCTCCGACTTCCTGTCGGGCAAAGAACTGGGCAGCGGCGATGCTTCGGCAGCTTTGACAGCGACCGACAACTCGAACTTCGCGGCTCTGCCGTCGGCAACGGGTGAGCGTATCACCGTGGTCCTGCCGGACGGACGCACGGCTGTCGCGGTCGTTCAGGAGGCACCGACAATCGTTGCTTCCCGCATCGTCAGTTCAGACTGACTGATGAACCAATGACCTGATCGCCTTCGCGGTCGGGTCACCCCTCATCCGGTCAGCGCGCTTTGAGGGCTATGCCGGATTTTTGGAACTCAACTGCTTTCGGGTTCACGCGGTCCTGCCGTGTCTTGTCTCCCGAACGCGTTAAACCGCGAGGCACCCTGCTGTGTTGAGCAACTACCGTCGCTATGCCCTCGGGAAACTCTCACGGATGGGTCCGAAGTACCTGCCGTTTGCCGATGTTGCGACGACGGATGTGCCCCTGTCGCGGTTGCTGAGGCTCTCTCTTTTTCAAGTCACTGTCGGCATGGCGCTGGTGCTGTTGGTCGGTACGCTGAACCGCGTCATGATCGTGGAACTGGCGGTTCCGGCGACCATCGTTGGGGTGATGCTGGCGCTGCCCATCGTCTTTGCGCCGTTTCGGGTGCTGATCGGGCATCGCTCCGACACCCATGTCTCGGCCCTTGGATGGCGGCGCGTGCCGTATATCTGGAAGGGTACGATGCTGCAATTCGGCGGCTTTGCCGTCATGCCCTTCGCGCTGCTGGTTCTGTCCGGCTATGGCGAGGCCGTTGATGCGCCGCGCTGGATCGGCCATTCCTCCGCCGCGCTGTCGTTCCTGTTGGTCGGGGCCGGGGTCCATACCGTGCAGACGACGGGGCTGGCGCTGGCGACGGACCTCGTGAAGACCGAAGACCAGCCCAAGGTCGTCGGCCTGATGTATGTCGCCCTGTTGCTCGGCATGATCGTCAGCGCGCTGGTCTTCGGGGCCTTGCTGGAAAACTATACCCCGGGCCGTTTGATACAGGTGATTCAGGGGGCCGCCGTCGTCACGGTGGCGCTCAATCTCTTTGCGATCTGGAAGCAGGAGCCGCGAAACCGCGCCCGCGCCCAGGGGGCCGTTCCACAGCAGAAATTCGACGAATCCTGGCGTGCCTTTGCGCGTCACAGCGGGGCCATGCGCCTGCTTGTCATCATTGCGCTCGGCACGGCTGGTTTCGGGATGGCCGATGTGCTGATCGAACCCTATGGCGGACAGGCCCTCGGCATGAGCGTTGCGGCGACGACCAAGCTGACCGCCGTAATGGCCTTCGGCGGGCTGATCGGCTTCGGCATTGCCTCTCGGGTGCTCAGCCGGGCGGATGGCTGCCCCTCGACCATCGCCAATATCGGCGCGGCCATCGGGATTCCGGCCTTCTTCGGCATCATCGCCACGCTTTATGTGCCGAGCATCGAATTATTCGTTCTTGCGACGCTGTTCCTCGGGGTCGGTGCAGGTCTTTTTGGCCATGGCACGCTCACCGCCACGATGCGCGCCGCCCCGAAGGAGCAAGTCGGGCTGGCCCTGGGCACCTGGGGCGCGGTGCAAGCGACCGCGGCGGGGCTGGCCGTGGCCATTGGCGGGATCATGCGCGACGTGATTACCGGATGGTCCGATGCCGGACAGGCCGATGCCGGAAGCGCCTATCTGCCGGTCTTTGCCTTCGAGATTGCCTTGCTGGCACTGGCCTGCATCATCCTTCTGCCCATGCTTCGCCAACGGGGCGGCGGTCGACAAAGGCCCGCGCCCGCCTATGATTCAGGGAAAGCGAGCTTCGATTCCGGTAATTGAGCCAACCGAGCGCCTTGCACGTTTTGATAGTGGAGAAACGATATGACGACAATTATCACCCGCCTTTACGAGTCCGACGCATCGGCCCAGGCAGTCGTTTCAGGCTTGGCCGAAGCCGGATTTCCCGAAAAAACCTATGAAACCATCGACAACAGCGGCAACCCGGTCGCCGATATGGAAGCGGCGGGCGTCGACGCCGATGCGGCGGCGGCCTATGCCGCCAAGATGGGGCAGGGCAACAAACTGGTGGTGGTCCGCGCGCCCTTCGTTCCCTTCGGTGCCGCACGGGAGGCGATGCGCATCGCCGACAGCGAACCGGCGATGGATGCAGGCGTATCCAACGAAAATGTCCTGATCCGCGAAGAACAGGTGGAGACGTCCTTCCCGAAAATTCAGCGGAATAAACGCTATGGCGACTTTCTCTTCCCCCTACTGAGCAAACGCCGTCCGCCCGAATATTCGGTCTATGAGGGCACGAAACGTTTCGGCGCGTTCCTCGTGCCTCTGCTGAGTGATCGCAAGCCCATGGACAACTCGATCTACCGTGAAGAAAAGCGCTTCGGTGATTTTCTGGTGCCGTTGCTCAGCAAGCGAAAGCCGAGGGGAGATTCGGTTTTCCACGGCACGAAGCATTTCGCCGACTTCCTGGCACCGCTCATCGTTCGGCGCTGACGGGCGCTTCGGCGTTCACGTTCCGATATCTCAAAGGGCTGCCTTCGGGCGGCCCTTTTTGGTTTTCGCGGCGATCAAGGCCTCGTTTCGCGACTTGCGTGTTCGGTGTTCTGCGCACACTATCCATCGGTGCATCAAGATAATTAGGGGAGTTTTCCATGACCACATCGAGACGCAAGTTCCTCGCGGGCGGCGCATTGGCCGGAACCGCTGGCCTCGCCGCTCCGGCGGTTCATTCGCAAGCAACGATCAAGTGGCGGATGCAGACCTATGCCGGACCGGCCCTGGCCGAGCACGTCGTCAAACCCGCCATCGACAGCTTTAACAAGATTGCGGGCGACGAGATGCAGATCGAGCTGTTCTTTGCCGATCAGCTTGTCCCCACGGGAGAGCTGTTCCGGGCAATGCAGCAGGGCACCATCGACATGGTGCAGTCCGACGACGACTCCATGGCCGCGCCCACCGACCTGTCGGTTTTCGGCGGCTATTTTCCGTTCGCCAGCCGCTACAGCCTCGATGTGCCGGTGCTGTTCAACCAATACGGCCTGAATGAAATCTGGGACGCGGAATATTCCGCCCTCGGCGTCAAACACCTGAGCGCCGGGGCGTGGGATCCCTGCCACTTCGCGACCAAAGACCCGATCCGCAGCCTGTCGGATCTGGAGGGCAAGCGCGTCTTCACCTTCCCGACGGCGGGCCGCTTCATGAGCCAGTTCGGCGTCGTCCCGGTCAGCCTGCCCTGGGAAGACATCGAGGTCGCGGTGCAGACCGGCGAACTCGACGGCATCGCGTGGTCGGGCATCACCGAGGATTACACGGTCGGCTGGGCCGATGTGACGAACTACTTCCTGACCAACAATATCTCGGGTGCGTGGGCAGGCTCGTTCTTCGCCAATATGGGCCGCTATGAGGAGCTGCCGGACCACCTGAAAGAACTGCTGAAACTGACCATGGACAGCAGCCACTACTATCGCCAGTGGTGGTATTGGGGCGGCGAGGCCGATTTGCGCGTCAACGGCCCGAAGATGGAGCTGACCTCGATCCCGGATGAGGAATGGCAACAGGTCGAAGACGCCGCCCGCGTCTTCTGGGACGAAATCGCCGCCGAGTCCGAGCTGAAGGCCAAGGTGGTGCAGGTGTTCAAAAACTATAACGACGTGATGGCCAAGGCGGGCCGCCCGTATCGCTATACCTGAGGGTCGTTGCCCCGGAGGCGTGCAGCGTCTCCGGGACCGCCTTGTGCAGATTAGTCCACCATGTTAGTCTAGGTCAGGGATGACATGGATGGAAAGATGTATGTCTGACAAAAGCACGTATAATATGCACGAGGCCAAAACCCATTTCTCAAAGCTGATCGCGGCGGTCGAGGCGGGCGAAGACGTGACGATCTGCCGGAACGGCAAGCCGGTGGCGGTTGTGAAAGCAACCAGAAAGCCATGGGCTGGGCCACTTTTCGGATCATTGCGCCATATGGTGCCGCTTGATGCAGACCCGGATGAGAGGATTCCACAGACCTCCGAAGAAGAGCTGCGCGAGTGGGGTGAATTTGACAAGATCGACGGCGATGAAGCTGCTTGATACCGGCCCGCTGATTTATTTCCTGCATGGTGCGAAGAGCCTGCAATCAAGAACCCGATCCTTACTGGAAAAAGAGCGCGACTCTCTGGCGGTGAGCGCCGTTTCCATATTCGAGATTCGGAGCAAGGCGCTTCGCGGGACGTGGCGGGCCGTTCAGAAATATGCCCATACGGATATGACACCCTTTTTGGAAGAACGTAACATAACGATCTTGCCTTTGACGGGTGAGATCGCAGATCGCGCGGCTGACTTCACCGGCGGCCACGGCGACCCCTTCGACCGGTTCATCCTCGCAACCGCGTGGAAGCACCGGTGCGATTTCGTCTCGGAAGATGAAGCCTTGGACCGCTTTGCCTGGGATGGCTACAACCGCATCTGGTGACTTTTCCTTCCGACCCGAAAGGCGACCCCATGCCCACCCCCCTGACCTTCGATGCCCTGAAACAGCAAGTCATCGATGGCACCGTCGATACCGTTCTTGTCTGTCTGGTCGATATGCAGGGCCGCCTGATGGGCAAGCGGTTCCACGCCCAGAACTTCGTCGACAGCGCGTGGGAGGAGACCCATGCCTGCAACTATCTGCTCGCCACCGACCTGGAGATGGCGACCCCCGACGGCTATGCCTCGACAAGCTGGCAGAGCGGGTATGGCGACTATGTCATGAAGCCGGACCTGACCACTCTGCGCCCGATGCCGTGGCTGGAGGGGACGGTCATGGTCCTGTGCGACCTGCTCGACCATCACACCCACGAGGAGGTGCCCCATTCGCCGCGCGCGATCCTGAAACGCCAGATTGCGCGGCTCGAGGCGATGGGCTTGACCGCCATGATGGCGACCGAGCTCGAATTCTTCCTGTTCGAGGACAGCTTCGACGCCATCCGCAAACGCGACTTCCGCGACCTCGCGCCGATCAGCGGCTATAACGAAGATTACCACATCCTCCAGACCACGAAGGAAGAGGGCGTCATGCGTCCCCTGCGCAATCATCTTGTCGCCGCCGGGGTGCCGGTCGAAAACACCAAGGGCGAGGCCGAGACCGGGCAGGAAGAACTCAACATCCGCTACGCCGAGGCCCTCGCCTGCGCCGACCACCACACCATCGCCAAGCACGCCACGAAAGAAATCGCGTGGCAGAACGGGCGCGCGGCGTCCTTCCTCGCCAAATGGCACAAGGACAAGGTCGGCAGCGCCGCCCATATCCACCAATCCCTGTGGCGGGATGGCGAGCCGGTCTTCTTCGATCCCGACGCCGATCTCGGCATGTCGGAGACGATGCGCCACTACTGTGCCGGGCTGATCGAATATGCGGGTCAGGCGACGTATTTCCTTGCGCCCTACATCAACTCCTACAAACGCTTCGCCCCCGGCACCTTTGCGCCGACCAAGACGATCTGGTCGGTGGATAACCGCACCGCGGGCTTTCGCCTGTGCGCCGATGGCACCAAGGGTGTGCGGATGGAGTGCCGGATTGGCGGGTCGGACCTGAACCCGTATCTGGCCCTCGCTGCGCAACTCGCCGCCGGCATGGCCGGTATCGCGCAAAAGCTGACGCTGCCCCCGCCCACCACTGGCGACATCTATCAAAGCAGCGACGCCCCCGAAATCCCGCGCACCCTGCGCGATGCCGCCGAGGCCCTGACCGGGTCGGCGATGCTGCGCGAGGCGATGGGCGATGATGTGATCGACCACTACACCCGCGCCGCGACCTGGGAGATCGAAGAATTCGACCGTACCGTCACCGACTACGAGGTCGCACGGGGATTTGAACGCGCCTGAGGGTCGAAGCGCCCGCGTACCGGTATAGCTATCCTGAATTGATCCGTAGCCAGAGACAGGACGTTCCCATGCCCCACACGACTCTTCTTCCCGGCGAATCCGCGCCCGCCCTTTCGGTTCCGGCCATAGGCGGCGGCCAGCTGACGCTCGAGACCGGAAAGGTCACGGCGGTTTTCTTCTATCGCGGCGTCCACTGCCCGCTCTGTAAGGACCAGCTGGAAGAACTGGCCCAGCGCCGGGGCGAGCTGGCCGAGATTGGCGTCGATAGCCTCGCGGTGTCGATGGATACCGAAGACCGCGCCGCGCGTCAGGGCGAGGAGTGGAATTTCGGTGACCTGCCCGTCGGCTATGGCCTGACCGAAAAAAGCGCCCGGGAATGGGGCCTCTACATCTCCGAAAAGACCAAGGAGGTGGAACAGCACCCGTTCAGCGAGCCTGCCATCATGCTGCTCAAGGCCGACGGGACGATCTTTGCCCTCTGGTATCAGAATGTCCCGTTCGGGCGCGCAACCTTCGATGCCCTCAAGAAAGGCTTCGAGTTTATCCTGAGCCATGATTACCCGGTGCGCGGCAAAGTCCCGGCCTGACCGGAAAAAGGGAGCACGTGCCATGGCGAAACCGATCCTCGTTTTCGATGTCAACGAGACCCTGCTCGACATCGAAACCCTGTCGCCGTTATTCGCGCGGCTCTTCGGGCGGGCGGATATGATGCGCGAGTGGTTCGCGCAGCTGATCCTCTACTCCCAAACCCTGACGTTGTCGGGCATCTACACGCCCTTTGGCGAGATCGGCATTGGCGCGCTGCACATGACCGCGCGCATCCACGGCGTCTCGATTGGTGATGACGACATAACCGAGATGAAGGCGCTGATGGGCGCGCTCCCGGCCCACCCCGATTCCGAACCCGGTCTCGTTCAATTGCGCGAGGCGGGGTTTCGGATGGTGACGCTGACCAACTCGCCCAGCAATCCGGCGGGTACACCGCTCGACAAGGCGGGACTGGCACATTTCTTCGAGCGACAATTCCATGTGGAGGCGGTCAGCCGCTATAAGCCTGCCCCCGAAACATATCACCACGTCGCGCATGAACTGGGCGTTCAGCCCGCCGACCTTTGTCTGGTCGCCGCGCATCTGTGGGATACCATCGGCGCGCAGGCGGTGGGGGCGAAGGGCGCGTTCATCACCCGGCCCTATAATGCGATGCTGCCCGCCGATGCCGTGCCGGTGCCGGATTACGAGGCCGATACGCTGACCGAATTGGCAGATAGGCTGATTGCCGCCGCGGCTGCGTAGCGTAGCCTTCGTCAGTCGTCCTCGAACGCTTCGTCGGCATCCACGCCCCAGAGGCCGGTTTTCGGCACCCAGCCGCCATAGCCCTTCACCTCGGCGCGGCACCAGTCGAGGTCACAGGCCTCCAGCCGCAGGGCGACGCCGGGTTCGACCCGCGCAATCACCTTGGCCTCGGTGTCCGCGTCTTCGTGCAGCTCCGCAATCTCATCGCGCACCAAGGCAGTGCGCGCCGTGCCAAGCTGCGACTTATGAATCCAGCCCGTCGTGCCGTCATGGTCGCGCACGCGCCGCCAGTCCATGAACTCCTGCACGATCTGCACGGGCAGGCCATAGAGGTTATAGACCCACGCGATGGGATAATCCTCCCCCGCCCCCTTACGCAGGTTCACCTCGGCAAACCGCAGGGACTCATAGCGCGGCAGGGGGCGCCCGGTCTCCGGCCCGATGCTCTGGGCGAAGGCGGGCGAGGCGAGAACAGCCATTGCAAGGACGATCCGTTTCATGCTTACGCAGTGGCCCGTGTGCCCGTCCCGCGTCAAGGGTTTTGGGTACTCAGCAGGCTTTGCATTCATTGCGCAAGATGCTACGCACGCGCATGATTATGACCGACCGGAGAATCTGATGTCCGACTCCCGCGTGAAAGTTGCCCGCCCCAAGGTGGTCGTGACCCGCAAATTGCCCGAGCAGGTCGAGGCACGGATGCAAGAGCTGTTCGACGTGACGCTGAACCCCGGCGATGCGGCGATGAGCGCAGCGGAACTGGGCAAGGCCCTCGCCGGGGCCGACGTCCTGGTGCCGACCCTCGGCGATCATATCGACGCGGGATTGCTGGCGAGGGCGGGCGAAAACCTGCGCCTGATTGCCAATTTCGGCGCAGGTGTGGACCATATCGACGTCGAGACCGCCCGCCGCCGGGGCATCCACGTCACAAATACCCCCGGTGTGCTTGCCGAGGATACCGCCGATATGACCATGGCGCTGATCCTCGCAATCCCGCGCCGTCTGGTCGATGGCGTCAAACTGATCGAGAGCGGTGAGTGGGAGGGCTGGGCACCGACCGCGATGCTCGGTCACCGGGTCTTCGGCAAGCGCCTCGGCATCATCGGCATGGGCCGGATCGGCCAGGCCGTAGCAAAGCGCGCGGCGGCCTTTGGTCTGGAGATCCACTACCACAACCGCAAGCGCCTGCACGCCTCCATTGAGGAGGGCCTCGGCGCGACATATTGGGAGAGCCTCGACCAGATGCTCGCGCGGATGGACGTGGTCTCGATCCACTGCCCCCACACGCCCGGGACGTATCACCTGCTCTCCCCCCGCCGCCTGCGCCTGATGAAGCCAAGCGCCTATATCGTCAACACAGCGCGCGGCGAGATCGTCGACGAAAATGCGCTGGTGCGGATGCTGGAAGCCGGAGAACTCGGCGGTGCGGGCCTCGACGTCTTCGAGCACGGCCACGAAATCAACCCCCGCCTCGCCGCCCTGCCCAACGTCACCCTCATGCCCCACATGGCCAGCGCCACGGTCGAAAGCCGTCTGGAGATGGGCGAAAAAGTCATCATCAACATCAAGACCTTCGCCGATGGCCACACCCCACCGGACCGGGTTGTGCCGGCGATGTTGTGAGGATGTAGCAAGTACATCGATAGTCGCCTAAATACAGTCGTCGCACTTCGCAGATAGATCATCCTCAGACTCGCTTTATTGCACGTTTAGCGAGAGCAAGGTATCATGTACTCCAGTTGAATTTTTTGGGAGTAACATTGATGATCTCAGCGACTGAACTTTGGAAAAACCATCCTTACCCGGATAGTCCGTGCGACACATCGACGTTTCCAAACCAATGCGCCATTCGCATGGGGGTTGCACTTGAGAAGACTGGAATGAACCTAACCCGCTTTTCAGGAGCACGCTGTTACCGCGGCTTCAAGCATTCTCCGAAACACATCTTACGTGCTCAAGAACTTGCAGATTGGCTTTCTGAATCTGCTCAGGTTGGTTCTGTAGGAGAAGTCCGTGAAATAAAAACTTCTGACCTAAAAAGCGAAGATTACGTCGGTAAGAAGGGAATCGTTTTCGTTCGCGATGGATGGGGTGCGACGGACCACATTGATGTGTTCGATGGAAAAATGATGAAAGGTGGAAATACGACGTATTGGACGGCTGGAAAAGAGGTATGGCTATGGACTCTGTCTTGAATCGCGCGACATTTGCGGGCTGTCTGACTATTGGAATGGTTGCGTGTGCACCAGTTGTGTCGGAAACGATTGATACGGCCGATGGAAACTTGTCGCTATCAAGCGAAAATGGCAATTGCGTTTTGACACATTCATCTGCGACGGATGGTGTCGAGACTGTGTATGAACTCGTTCCTGAATCACCTTGTTTTTTTGCAAAAGATCGTGATGGCACGACGGACGAACGATCTTTTTATGACCACGGAGTTGAATCGCTCTACCTTGTGATAGGTGGTGCGCTCGATGCTAAAACTCGGAGTCTCTGGGATTTGTCGAGCGAGCGGCCATGTGGGAATACAGTTCAAGCGGTTTTGATCTCAAACGGACAGGTTCGGGTGTCGCCAACATCACTCGCAGAAGGCGTATGGTGCGCTGACAGGCATATCGATCAGAAGGTATTCGAGGGCTTTGCACTTCGGGAAAAAAAATAACTCAAATATTTCAAAATATCTTTTAATAGCGATCTCAGGCAGGGCAGGACAACAGAAACGCATCGTATCGATGGCGGTGGCCAATGCGGTTTGAGCGATGGATACCGGCTTTCGCCAGTATGACAGCCGAGAGGGTGATACGCGAACGCAGCCGATGAACTTCTCTACAAACGCTGCCTACATCAACATCTGCGTATCGCCGCAGATACTCACTGCCTGACCACCGATCGTCCGGCCCCGTTCGCTGCACAGCAGCAGGATCTGATCGGCCAACTGGCGCTGCGTTACGTATGTCCGCATCGAGGTCTTCGACAGGGCCTCGGCTTCGGCATCCGCAAAGGCCATCCCCCGGCGTTGGGCCTTGGCCTCGATCACCCGTGACCTGCCACTGAACTTTCACCCAGTCGCAGCTTGAGTCGTCTGGTTTGGATACGCCGTCTGGCGCGGTTGAGGCAACCGGTTGCCCGGTTGCGTGATTCAGGTTCGCGGCGAAGGCCGCTGGGGTTTGGTATCCGAGA
>CALGNO010000003.1 GCA_937958625.1 uncultured Neomegalonema sp. | reverse complement strand
TTATCGAGTAAGTGTACGACAGTGTATCACATTGTCGTATATCGGCAAGCAGCCGCGACTGTTTATGGTAGATCGGCTTGGGAATAGGCTTTTCCTGCGCTGCACAAGTCCGCAAAAAGCGCGAAGGGGAGATTCCTGCGATCATAGCGAACGGCCCAAGCCCGTCATTGACCGGGTCTTATCTCTGCTGGGGTGCAGCCTCAGACTGAACTAGCCATAGCAATAATGGATAAATCAACTTAGCCGCGCTTAGCCAATCTACGGCACGGCAACAGCAGCAGGGGCCGCCGGTGCCATGTCGGCAATGAACGGACTCGCTTGCAAGACGGCTGTTCCATAGTTTACGGAAGCCGGTGTTATGCCTGCCCTCATCGCGTCTGCCAGCGGCATTTCTTGCGAGTATGTCAGTATCAGCGTGCCGGGTTTTCCTTGGACTGGGTCGGCCTTCACTCGCGTGATACCCACAAAGAATAGCCTGCGCTGCTCTTCACCGTAGTGCTGCCTTTCGCGCGGTGTCAGCGCATTCTTCGGTGCTCTGGGCAGTAGACCATTCACGCACCCTGCGATGATCGTCACGGGCGAACTCAGTCCCTTGCTCTTGTGCAAGCTCATTATGCGGACTTCTTGGACATCCGCCGGAATTTCTGGCTGTGTAATGGCGGCAACTAGTCCGCCTACCAAGGATTGCGCATCTATGGTCGGATCGGCCGTTATCAATCCGACGGCGATGTCGCGCAGTTCGCGGGTGTCGGCCTGTCCTGCGGGAAACAATGCGTCGATCACAGCGGCAAGGTCGGGCCGCGCGGCAAGAGCATTCAGTTCTGCCACGAGCGCATTAAAATCATTCACAATGCCCCCTGTGTAGGGAATGCTCAGAGTGCCCGCGCTCAACTGACTTAGAGCCTGCCACGGCGACAATCCGTTTGCTTCACAGTGGTCTCGAACACGCTTGTAGCCAGCAGCATGAAAATTGTTTCCGTTCCGCCCCACTAGCCAGCGCAACGCAACGCGATCATCCTGATTGGCGAACAGCTTCAGTAGCGCAAACGAATACTGTGCCGCCTCCCGTTCAAGTTCGGATTCTGTGTATTCGGATCTGGCAGGCACACCACCTACTAAAAGCGCTTCGTATATCGGCGTTCCGACGGCGCGGCTTTGGGCGAGGACCAATATGTCGCCCGCAGGGGTGCCCGTGGCGATCATTTGCTGGACCGTGGCCACGACGCCCGCGACCTCTCGGTTCAAATTTGGGTATTGCTGAATGCTCACCGCACCCGGCCCCTTCGCAGCGATGGGGAGCAGCGCACGGGGTACCGGACGGTGGACGTTGCGGGCAATGAGCGCATTTGCCATCTCAACAACAGCGATCGGGCAGCGGTGGCAATCAACAAGGCTCAAGTCGTCGGCACCTGCGTTAGTCAAAAGCCAATCACGAATACCGTCAGGGTGGGCGTGTTTGAAGCCGTAGATCGACTGATCGTCGTCGCCGACTATGCAGACTTCCGCCACGCCAGAAAGCAAATCTATGATTGCTTGCTCCGCCTTGTTCAAGTCCTGATACTCATCGACCAAGATATGGGTGAATTCTGCACGTTCCGGCGCGGCGGGATTGGCCGAAAGATAGCGATATACTTCAGGAATCACTTCCCCGATCAACATCGCCTCGTGAAAACGCAGCCATTCAAGTAGGTCGTGTTGAAACGCTGCCTCCGCCGGTGAGGGTGCGTATCCCGGTGTCTGATGGTTGAGACGCGCCCACGCCGCTTCATGAGCTTGTTTCAGGTCACTTACGGCCTTCTTGCCGCCGTGGACTGCCATAAGGTCGCAAACCAATGCTTCAGTCTCGAAATCGTTCAGCGGGCGCGGGATTCGCCCAGTCGCTGCGAGGACATGGTTCCGCGTGAGCATTCGGAAAGCGAGACTGTGAAGAGTGTGGGCTTGCAATGCGTTGCATCCCGGAACGCCCATATTAACCAGCTCGCGGTGAAGGTCTTGCGCTGCGACACGGGTAAACGTGACCGGGAGAATAAGGCTCGGCGCAACACCAGCTTCGAGCAAACGGGCGACCCGGCGTTTCATCGCAAATGATTTTCCGGTGCCCGGCCCAGCAACGACGCGAACGCGCGTGTTTATGGTCGAAGCAATGCTGTGTGCCGGTGTCCCCGGCGTTAATCCATCAAACCAAGCCATTCTCATCTCCAAAAGGCCAACTTTGCAACGCTCACTCACAAGTAGAATCAATCAGAGATTCGCTCGATGCGGCCAGCGCTTTGTTAACAAGTTTATTCACCCGCATCTAGTTGCGTGGCTATCGATGTTCTGCCATCTGAGCATGGGCGCGCTAACGTCTTGTTTGGACGTTGGCTCCTGGCACCGTCGCACCCACTTCGAAGTTCCGGAATCTACCCTGACCAACTTCGTTCGCAGATGTGGAGAACGTCTGCAATCAGCGATCCACCACCGTTGCTCTTCGCAGATGCGAGAACCCTGCAAACCGGCCGCGACCAGAATGGCGGCGTCTACGCATTCTCCTTTAACCGTTGTAAGATCTTCCGCACAGTCGATTTCCCGACGCCCGCCTCCTTCGCAAGTTGCCGTTCGCTCATGGCCGGATCTGCCTCGTGTAGTCTCTGGATCTTTGCGATGATGGCCGCCGGTACAGGCGGTCGTCCAAGGCGTTTGCCACTGGCTTTGGCCCGTTCAAGTCCGGCCTTGGTGCGCTGGCTGATCTTCACCGCTTCCTGCTTTGCCAGCGATGCCATGACGGCAATGAGGATGTCGCGTACCAATTCGTTCTCGGTCGAAAGCATCTCCTCGGTGAAGCTGTGGAAGGCGACGCCTGCACGGTCGAGGCGCTGGAGGTGGCCGACGGTGCGGGCCATTCCCTCGCGGCTGAACCGATCGAGCGACCAGACCAACACCATGTCGAACCTGCGCTGGCTGGCGTCTTGGAAGAGCCGCGCGAATTCCTTGCGGCCCGCTGTCCCCTTGCTTCCACTCTCATGCTCGACATATTCGTCGATGATCTCGTGGCCTGAATGCACGCACCATTCGCGTAGCTGCCGGAGCTGGTTCTCCGGGTCTTGCCCT
>CALGNO010000002.1 GCA_937958625.1 uncultured Neomegalonema sp. | reverse complement strand
GTCGATTTCCGCAAAGGCTGCTATGTCGGCCAGGAGATCGTCGCGCGCATGAAGCACAAGACCGAGTTGCGCAAGCAATATGTCAAAGTCTCCGTCTCCGGCCCGGTGACCCCCGGCGCGGCCATTCTGGACGAAGACGCGAAACCGGCGGGCGTCGTTTATTCAAACCGCGACGGCGTCGGGATTGCTTTGCTTCGCCTCGATCGCGCGCGAAAGGCAACGTCCCTGTCATCTGAAGAAAAGGACGTAAAGGAAATCTAATCCATATACGCCGTTTGGAAATAATTTTAAATTCATATTACGATTACTTTGAATCAGTACCAAGTACATTAAAATTTCGCGAACCGGTTTCGTGGATATTAGCGCCAGTTCTTCGGAAACATCAACCTGAGGGCACAAGGAGCCTTTTTTTGGAAAGTTGGCGTCATGATTGCGAATATCCTCATTAAACGCTTCCTCCGCGATCGTCGCGGTTCGGTCGCGGTAAACTTCGGTCTTACATTTACATTGATCCTTGGCGCGACGTTGGGCGCCATCGAGGTCGAGCAGATGCGCAAGGCGCGCAGCATCATGCAGGATCGCCTCGATTCGACATTGCTCTACCTCGGCAATACGGATGAAAAAACATCCCCGCAGGCCGTTGGAGAGGATTATTTCCGTCGGTCAATCGATCGCACCGACCTGCAAGTAAAGACGATGAATCCTGTCTTCACCTATGACGAGGTGTCGGGCGAGATTACCGGCGAGGTAGACTTTACGCTCAATGGCCTGCTCTCGGGTGGCGTCGTTGCCGATGTGCCCCTCGACATCAAATCTGTCGTCGCCCCCAAAACGAAGGGCGAGGTCGAGATCGCGATGGTCCTCGACGTTTCCGGTTCGATGGGCTGGACCTTTGACAGCGACAACAACGGTGCCGTCGGCAAACGCCGTATCGACGGTCTGTTCGAAGCCGCCGACAAGATGTTCGACGTGATCTACACGAACCCGCTGGCCATCCCCTCGGTTGCGGTCATTCCTTACGCGACATCGGTCGACATCACCGATCTGTTTGCGGCGCGCAGCACCGCCGACAAAGTGACGGGCTATTCGTCGATGTACGAGAACAGCCTGAGCCAGACGAGCATGGCCTATGGCGCGCCCAATCTGCTGGACCTGAAAAGCAGCGATGTAAAGCTGCGCGACCATGCCGACACCGTCGCTGTCTATCCGGGCGAGCGGTATGAGCGCCAGAATTCGGACGGCACCTATCAGCTTTCGCTCGATGCGCCGAAAGCCAGCAAGCAGATCCCCGTCTATACCGAGAGGTTCTCCGAGCTTTGGACGGATCGGCGAGGTGACAAGTTCAAGGTCACGGCCTATGGCTGGCGGTATTACTATGGCGGCCACGAGCGCCCCTATATGGGCCTGATGCCGATGACCCGGAACATGCAGGAAGTCCGCGACTATGTCGCCAGCTTTGAGCCGAATGGCGGCACCGCCGGTCACATCGGCGCGGCCTGGGGCCTCTATGCCCTGACGCCCGAATGGCACGACACGTTTGCGCACCCGGCGGGACAGCCGATGGATTTCGACGAGACGACTGAAAAATATCTCGTCTTCATGTCCGATGGTCAGTTCAACTCGCAGAAAGACCCGACGATGTCCAACAGCGAGATGTATGACTACTTCCAGTCCGTCTGCACCATGGCGCGAGAGAAGGGTGTGCGGGTCTTTACGGTGGGTCTGCTGCTGGACAGCGTGACCGAGACGGAGCTGAAGCAATGTGCCGGTGATACCGGAGCCTTCTTCCCCGTCGATGACCGCCTGCAACTGGTCGAGGCATTCAAGTCGATCGGTCGTGAAACCGGCCAATTGCGCCTCATCAACTAAGGCGGTTCTCAGTCCCCCCTGAATCCCCGGAAGCGCGCTGCGTTATCCGGGGATTTTCTTTCGTGCCTCCGTATCGGTCGAGGCGAGAACCCGCTCGAGCCATTCCGCCTCGGATGCCTTGAGCCGCGCTTCCTCGGCGGCGATGTAATCCCGGGTCAGGGGGGCATCGTCCCGCTCTCGGGCGAGTTGCATCTGGAAGACATTGCTGGCGCCATAGCGGAACGCGCCCTCGCAGGCGGCGAGGTAGAATTCCCACATCCGTCCGAACTCGGCATCATACATGGCCTCGATTTCAACGCGCTGGGCCTGAAACCTCTCGCGCCATATGCGCAAGGTCTCGGCATAATGCACTCGCCATATCTCGCAATCGGTCAGCCACAGGCCCGATTTTTCCACCGATGCGGTCGCTTCGGACAGGGAGGGAGAATAGCCGCCCGGAAAGATGTATTTGCGCAGGAACGGCCCGGTGATGCCCGGCGGGGCCTTGGAGGAAATCGAGTGGATCAGCGCCACGCCGCCCTCGCCCAGCCGGTCCCGCACCGAAAGAAAATAGGGGGTTAGCTGGGTGATGCCCACATGCTCCAGCATCCCGACAGAGACGACCCGGTCGAAGGTTTCGGTGACTTCGCGGTAGTCCCGCAATTCGAAGCGCACCCGATCCGCGACGCCGAGCGCTTCTGCCCGGGCACGGGCTATCTTGAGCTGCTCCTCCGACAGCGTAACGCCGGTAACTTCCACATCCGCGGCATGGGCAAGATAGAGCGCCATGCCGCCCCAGCCGCAGCCGATGTCGAGCACGCGCTGGCCGGGTTTCAGGCACAGCTTGGCGGCGATGTGGCGTTTCTTGGCGGTCTGCGCCTCGTCCAGCGTCTCCTCGCCGGTCTCGAAATAGGCGCAGGAATACTGCATGTCCCGACACAGGAATTTCTCGTAAAGCGCGTTGCCGAGGTCGTAATGGACCTTAACGTTCTGGCGCGAGCGGGCGACTGGGTTATGCTGGGCGAAGCGCTTTGCGCGCCGCGCCACCCCGCGCCAGAAAATCTGGCTGGGCGTCAGGTCGAAGCTGCGCTTGTTGACGAAGAATACCTTGAGCAAGTCCCACGCCCCCGTGCCGCTGGTCGGGTTCTCGACCATCAGCGCGCCCGCCATGAACGCCTCCGCCGCCCTCAATTCGGGGTTGGAGAAAATCTTCCAGTCAAAGGACGCATCGCTGACCCGGATCACCACATCCGGCCCCGGCTGCTCCCCGCCGAAGGTCTCGCTGAAGCCATCCGGCCCGTTCAGGGTCAGCGTGCCCTTGCGCACGGCCTTGCGCAGCAGTTTCGGCAGGTGTTTCATCGCCCTCTCCCCAATCGCTCAACCCAACGGGTACGCCTCCACGCACCATTGTAAAATTCCCGTCGGGCCACGGACCCGAGCATCTCGCGCCCCGCGAGAGGATGCCCCGAATAAGTCGCGCTACTTCTTGATCTTCGACTCGTCCCGCGCCCGCGAATTCTCGGGCAGGATCGCCCAGATACCGGACGCCCGAAAGACGCGCCGCTCTTTCACGTAAAGATCGGCCTCCATGAACACGAGCGAGCGCGCCTTGCGCACGACATTGGCCAGCCCGTAAAGCTGCTCGCCGATGGGCGCGGCAGAGATGAAATCGCACTCGAAATCAATGGTCGCGACCGGCCCGCCGCTGGCCACGAACGCACAAGCGCCCATCGCGCTGTCGGCCACCGACATCAGCACCCCGCCATGGCAGACGCCGTTTGCATTGGTATGGCGCTCGTCCAGCATCAACCCGAACGGCATCGACCCGTCGCCCTGATCCACCACCCGAACCGGCCCCACGAAGTGATTGAACCCGGTGCCATGAATATCGCGCCAGTTGAGATCAGGATCGTATTTCACGGGGTCGTCTCCTTGGCCGGTGCACCGCGAATGTCTATTGTCGCAGGGAACGCGCTTGCAAGCGGAAAGACCTCGCCTTCGCACGCGAGCCCCCGATGCCGACGCCATCAAATGAGAGCGCCAGACATGATCCTCCGTCTTGACCACCTTGTCCTGACCGTCGCGGATATGGACGCGACGCTTGATTTTTATACCCGCGTCCTCGGTATGACGCCCGCGCCGTTCAAGGGGCGACAGGCGCTTCGCTTTGGTGACCAGAAGATCAACCTGCACCTGTTGGGAAACGAATTCTCGCCCCGCGCCGCCCGGGCCACCCCCGGCAGCGCCGACCTGTGTTTTCTGATCGAGGGCACGCTGGAAAACGCCGAGGCGCATCTGCGCAAAAACGGGGTCGAGATCGAGGATGGCCCGGTCGATCGCACCGGTGCGACCGGGCCCATTCGCTCGCTCTATATTCGCGACCCCGACTCTAATCTGATCGAGCTTTCGATAGCGATCCCGTTATAAAACCGCATAAGTTCAACCCTGGGTCGGCTTTGCACGCGGCTCATCGTTGACTTCAAAAGGCGGAATTAAGTCACCATTTTTACAATGAAAAATGCTGTTTTCCACAGCATCTCAAGCCTGACTAAGTCCTTCATTTAAAACCACTTCAATGCGGAACAAACGCACCCTTGTTACCCTTCGCATGTTCCCATAGCATCACTGACGAATGGGCGCGGCCTGCGCTCTGTCGGGGGTACTTCTGAGCTGGAGCTTGTCAACGCAATGGACGTCCAAACTATCAAGAACAGCAAACCGCTTCTATGGGCCCTCTTTGGGGTGCTCATGCTGGGGCTCGGATCGGTCGGATTGACGACATGTTCCGACGGATCGAAACGCATCGCGCAAATCGCGCAGCTTGAGCAAAACAACGCCAAGCTGAACGAGGATTTCGCCGCGTTGCAAGCCGAGCGCACGGCGCTTGTCAGCGAACAGAACGAGTTGACCGAGTCCCTCGGATCGGTTCGCAGCAGCTTCGCCGACCTCGATGTCGATGTCCCCGAGGTCGATGGCGGTGCCGCCGAGCAGATCGAGGCACTGGGTGCCCAGATCACCGACCTCGCCGGACAGCGCGACAGTTTGCGCGCGGAGGTCGCCAGCCTGCAGACCGAGGTGACGACCCTCGAGTCCGCATCAGACGAGGCGCAAAGCCTGACCGCTTCGCTTCAGGAAGAACTCGCATCGCGCGCGAACATGGTCGATGAGATGCGCGCGGAGCTGGACGAGTTTCAGCAGCGCGACACCGAGAACACGGAAACGATCGTTTCCCTGCGCAGCGAGCTTTCCGAAGCCAGCGCGCAGGCATCGCTGGTGCCGACCCTGCGCAGCGACCTCGAAGACACGACCATGCTCGCCGACGCCCTGCGCAGCGAGCGGGACTATCTCCAGAATGTTCAGGAAGACATGAAACTGGAGATCGAGGCGAACCAGCTTGAGCTGGGCGAAACAGCGGTTGCCCTGCGCGATGCGCGGCTTGCACTCGCGGACCAGAGCGAAACCATCAACACGCAGAACGAACAGATCATCGATCAGGAAGCCCTGATTGCCGATATGGAAGAGCGGTTCGGTGAATTCACCGAGGCCGATGACGGGTCCATGATGCCGGCCTCCCTGCTTGGTGGCGGGGCCGCCGAGCGCGTATCGCTCCTGCAAGAGGATCGCGACAGCTCGCTCGAAGCCTTGACCCGCAGTCTCGCCTCGTCGCGCCAGACCCGGTCGGCCCTCGTCGATGAGATCAACGCCCTGAATGACGAGCTCGATGCCGCCCGCGCGCAGGTTCGGACCGCCCGCCGCGAGTTGCGGTCGCTCGAAGATGAGCGCGCCGAGTTGGAAAGCCGCAACAGCGATCTGACGGCAGCGAATACATCGCTGACCGACGAGAGTGCCGCGCTGCGCAGTAGCCTGGCCGAAGCCGTCGATGCGGAGAAGCTCGAGGCCGCCAACAGCGAACTCGCCGAAGCGCAGCAGAATCTCGATGATGCGTCGAGCCTCGTCGCCAGCCTCAAGAGCGAAAACGCGCGGTTGAAAGCCGATCTTTCGGACATGACCGCAGACCTTGAAGCGGCACCGTCGGACGAGCAGATCGACGATCTGCAAGAGCAGCTTGCCGCGCAGACGGAAGAGCGTGACGAGCTTGTTCTCCGCATCGAAGAGTTGCTCACAGAGCGTGACCAGCTTGCCGAGGAGAACCAGGGCGACGATGCCCTCGCCGCTCGCTTTGCCGCCATCGAGGAAACCACGGAGCAAAACGCCGACACTATTGCGGGCCTGGAAGGATCGCTCGCCGCTGCAACCGCGCGTACCGAAGAGCTGCAACTGCTGCTCACCGAACAGCGTGCGCGCAATGCCGAACTGGAGGCAGCGCGCAGCGATGCAATGGCCCGCGCGGCGTCGTTGCAATCCGAGATCGAGGGGCTGGAAACCAGTGCCGAGGATGCAACCCAGCGCCGTGAGGCGGTAGCCGCCGAGCTGAACGCCCTGCAAGGCCGCTATGATGACGTCACTGCCGAAGTCGTCGCTCTGCGTGAAGAAGTCGGCACCGTGACCGACCGTGCCTCGGCCCTTGCCGAGGAGCGCGCTGGACTGGATACGCAGATCACCGACCTCGAAGAAGTGATTGCCGAGCGCGACGAAACACTCAGCATCCTGCAACGCGAGGCCGAAGACCGGACCGCCGCGCTGCAAGCGGCGCAGGCCGAGGCTGCATCCCTGCGGGATCGCATCGCGGACATGAATGCCGAGCTGGAAGAAACGCGCGCCGAACTGGGCGATGTAACGGCCAGTCTCGACGCCGCCGAGGCCGCGAAGCAGGCCGAGATCGACCAGTTGCAAAGCCGCATGAGCCTGTTCAGCGAAAGCACCGAATCGGCCCAGGAAGAACTGGATACGCTCCAGGCCGAGATCGACCGTCTGACGACAGAACTCGAACAGCGTAACGCCGCCGTCGAAGCGGCCAAGGAAGAAGCCGACGCCATGCGCGCGGCCCGCGATGCCGCCAGCGCGGAGGCCGAGGGCCTGCGCGAAGACCTGTCATCGGCGAGCATCGAACTCGCCAGCGCGACCGAGCAGGCCGACGACCTGTCTGCCCAGCTTGCGTCGCTGAGCACGGATCGCGATGCCATGGGATCGCGTCTGACATCCCAGACCAACCGCGCCGACGCCCTGCAACGCCAGCTTGGTGCCCTGCAAGCAAATGTCGGATCGACGGAAGCATCGTTGCAGCAAGAGCTCGATGAAGCGCTCGCCGCCAATGCCGAAGCCGAGGCAACTGCCGAAGCCGCGCGGGAACGGATCGCTTCGCTCGAAGCGCAGGCGAGCGCGACGACGGATGAACTTCGTAGCTCGCTGAATGAAACCGAAGCTGCGCTGGCGGAATCCGAGGCACGCGCCGAACAGCTTGCCGGTGATCTTGCAGCCATGCAGACGGAAACATCGGAAGCCGAGGCTGCCTTGCAAGCCGAACTGGAGGCGGCGCAGGCCCGCAGTTCTGAACTCGAAGAAACCCTCGAAAGCCTTCGCAGCGAGTCGGTTGCGCAGGTCGAGGAGCTTCAGGAACAACTGACCGCCGCGCGCGCCGAACGCGAGCGTGACGTTCTGGCCGCGCAAGCTTCGCTCGAAGAAAGCCAGACAGCGTTGGAAGAGGCCCGCGCACGCAGCACGGACCTTGAAGGTGAACTCGACGCCCTGCGCGCCGATGCCGCCTCGCGGGCCGACGCCCTGCAAGCGGAACTGTCGACGACGCGCGAGGCGGCAGCCTCGGCGGCGGCGGATGCCGAAGACCTGCGGGCGCAACTTGCCGCCCTCGAGGAAGACAACGCCGAAACGACGGCGGCCCTGCGCACGTCGCTCGAAGAAACCGAGGCAGCGCTGGCCGCGGCCCGTGAGGCGCAGGCCGGTCTCGAAACCGAGCTGGCCGCCGAGCGGGAACGTGCCGAAGCCCTCGCCGCCTCCGATGATCAACTGCGCACCGTCACCGAGCAGGCCAACCTGGCCCGCGAGGAGGCGACACAGTTGCAAGGACAGCTCGACGCCCTGCGTGCCGAGCTGGAGGCCGCCCGAAATGAGGCCGCGACCATGCAGGCAAGCCTGCAAGCCGCGCCGACCCAGGCCGACCTCGACGGTGCCCGCGCCGAAGTGGACACGATCTCGGCCCGCGTCGCTGAACTGGAGCAGGCGAATGCCGCTCTGGAACAGCGTATTCAGCAGGCCAATGACGAAGCCGACGCGCGCTTGGCTGAGTTCCGCGCCAGTGTCGAGGAGCAGCAGACCGAACGCGCCGTCCGCCTTGGCGAGATGCAGAGCCGGTTGGCCGAATTGCGGTTGCAGAACCGTGACCTGCAAGACCAGCTTGACCTCGCCTCGACCCAGCCTGCCGAACCTGCGAACTCTGCCGAGAGCAATGCCCTGCGCCAGGGCTTGATCAACGCCATCGGCCTCGACGGCACGCTGAACCCTGACGGGTCGCTGTCGCTCAGCTCGAACGCGACCTTCGCGAGCGGGTCGGCGACCGTATCCGCCGCCGGTCAGGAAATTCTGACCCGCGTGGCGGCAGAGATGGTGAGCTTCCTGAACCAGCGTCCCGATGCGCAGGGTGTGCTGGTCGTGGAAGGTCACACCGATGCGGACCCGATCAACACGGCGCGCTTCCCGTCGAACTGGGCCTTGTCGGCGGCACGCTCGGCCAATGTGGTCAACGTCCTGATCGCGAATGGCGTCCCCGCCGACCGCATCCGGGCCGAAGCCTACGCGGCCACCCGGCCTATTGATCCATCGCCCACGCGCGAAGCATTTGCCCGCAACCGCCGGATCGAGTTCGACTTCGCCACCCGGTAATCGGGCGCATCACGAATGAAAAAGGCCGCCCCTCGGGGTGGCCTTTTTCTTTGCCGTCAACGCGACCGCGCGTATCGGTGAACTGTCCCTACACGGCCACAGCAATCCCCTCGACCATATCGGCGTCAGGTGCCGCCGTCGTCAGATCGTCGACGTCCAAAAGCCGCTGCCATGCCTCGACGGCGCGGGCCTGATCCTGTATCGCGCTGCGCCGCGCGCCCGCCGCCGTGCTGAAGATCGACAGCTTTTCCACATCGCGAGAGAACATCTGAAGCCATGCCGGAAGGCTGGAATCGACAACCAGACCGCCGCCGCGCGAAACTTGCTCTGGCAGACCATCCACATCGGCGACGATGACCGCGCGCCCGGCGGCGCGGGCCTCGAGGCAACTCAGGCCATAGGGCTCCCACCGGGATGGCATGATCGCGATGTCGAAGGACTCGTATGCCCGCGCCGGATCACTCGTCGCCCCATGAAACCGGACGGAGCTCATACCGGCAACGCTGGCCTGCAACGCATCGCGCGCCGGTCCATCGCCGTAGATGTCCAGCGTCGCATTGACCGGCGAGATCATCGCCCATGCCTTCAGCGCAATATCCAGTCCCTTTTGCTGGTCGAGCCGCCCGACGAAGCCATACCGAATCGGTCCCTCTGCCGCAGACGCCGGCACCGAAAGAAACGGATCGAGATCGACGATGGGCGGCGCAACCAAGAGCTTGGGGGACTGGACCACATCGATGGTCCGCATCCAGTCCGCCTGACCATCGGACACCGCTGCAACCTGGTCGAACAGCGCATAGACGGTGCGGAGCAGTGTATGGAAGCGGGGCGTTTTGGCGACGCAATGCTGCTGAAACCCGCCGCTATAGCTGTGCTCCACATGGACCAGCCGCGCCGAAGGGTTGCACGCACGCAGGGCGATGAGCATCGGCAGGCTGCGCCACGAAATTGCGAGATGCGAGACGATCGTGGTGGCCCGGTACTTTCGAGCGCGCAGGGTCTTGCGCGGCACATAGACAATCTCGTCCTCGGGGCGCAGCTCTAGCAGGCGTTCGAGAAAGCGGGACACACCGCCCATTCGCCGGTCATCGACCAGGTGGACGGTTCGCGAGTCATTCATATCGATCATGGTCATCTCCTTCACGCCCGCGAGGGCACGGCACGGCGCAGGGACAGCAGAGCGGTTTCTGCGGCGGCGTAAATACGAGTGCCCGCAACACGCAGGGTGGCGGCGGCCCCCATGGTGGTCAGGGTTTTCAACGGTTGATCGAAAACGATGCGCGGCGAGCTGGCGAACGAGGCCCGCGCCAGGGACCAGGCGAGGCCGGGCTGGCGCAGGCTGATCGCGCGCCGGGCCAGATAGCGAAGCTGGCACGCCTTTGCATGGTCCAGATGCTCGGCAATGAAGTCGGGCGCGTAGGCGGCGGTCTTTTGCACCATCTGCAACCAGGTATCGTACTGGCGCGGCACGTTTGCCGACAGGCCGTCGGGATTGACGCGATAGAGGGTCAGCGCCTCGCCGATGCCCTCGATCTTCCAGTTGGTTTGCAGCGACAGGCGAATCCAGCACTCGATGTCGGTGCTCTGGCGCAGGCCCTCGTCGAACCAGCACGAATGACCGTCGACCGGGTGCCGGTGCTTGATCCCGTCAAGGGCCGTACGGCGCATCAGGGGTGTGGAGCCATTGCCGACCGGGTTGCGATAGAGCAGATCGGCGGTGGTGATGCCGCTGAGTTGCGGCGACTGGTGAAGCCCGGTGGGGCGGCCCTCCAGATCGATCATGCGGCTGGCAGAGAAGGACAGACCGATGCCCGGGTCCGCATCCAGATGCGCGACGTGCTTGGCCAGCTTTGTCGGTTCCCACAGGTCATCGGCGTCGAGCAGGCCGATATACGCGCCCTTGCCCTCACGGATGCCGGTGTTGCGCGCGCTGTTCAAGCCGCCATTCGGCTGTTGAATCATGCGCAGGCGCGGATCGTCGAAGGACCGCACGATGGCGGCGGACCCGTCGGTCGACCCGTCATCGACGACCAGTACCTCGAAGGTGGCATAGTCCTGCGCCAGCGCCGATTCGATGCTCTCGCGCAGGGTGGTTTCGCCGTTGTAAACCGGGATCACGATGGTTGCGAAGGTCATGGGAGAATCCTTTCTCAGCGATGGGACAGGGCCGACCGCACGGTGGCGGGGGCGATATTGGCGGCGAGGGCGGCACCGAGGGTAAGGGCACCGCGCTTGCGGTCATTGAAGAATCCCTTTTGCGACAGCAGCGCGCCGCGCACGGCAAAACCGGTCGCGACCGACGGGGACAGCCCCAGACGCAATGAACGGCGAGCGAGGTAGCGGAGATAGACGGCCTCTGCCGCGCGCATCTCGCAAACGGATGGCAGGGACGCGAGCGACCGGGCGGTGGCGACGCTCTCGCGCCAACCGTCGTACATCGACTCCAGATCCGAGGACAGGCCGCTCGACGACGTGCGATAGTACAACAGGGTCTCGTCGAGGCCGAGAATACGCGCGCCCTTGGCGGCGGCCCGAACCAGCCATTCCCGGTCTTCACCGTGGCTGAGATCGCTGCGCAACCCGCCGATACGCTGCATGGCCGCTCGCCGGATGACGACGTTCGACATGGTGCCGACGAGGTTTTCCTTCAGCAATGCAAGAACCGTCAGCGGGGCGGCGGGCACCGTCGATACGGTGGGCGAGTCGCCGGGGCATTCGCTGAAAAAGGCAAACCGCGAATAGGCGATGTCGATGTCGGCGTTCCTGGACAAAAACTGGTGCATCTTCGCCAGTCGCGACCGGTCCCAGATGTCATCGGCATCGAGAAAAGCGATGATGTCCGAGGTTGCATGGCGCAGGCCGAGATTGCGCGCGGCGCTGGGGCCACGCCCGCCACTGCCGCCAACCACACGCAGGCGCCGGTCGGTGCGCGCCGTTGCGGCCAGCAGTTCGGGCGTTTCATCCGTCGAGCCATCGTCGATGACAATCGCCTCCCAGTCCTGGAAGGATTGCGCAATCAGGCTGCCGAGGGTCGATGCCAGCGTCCGGGCGGCGTTGCGGCAAGGAATGATGATCGAGATTGCAGGCATATGCTTGATCCTTTCAGGCACGAAATCGAAGAATGAAAACCGCCGCCCCTAATTGGGCGAAACTGGATGCGGCGAGATAGGCGTAGACCGAGGCCGTCAGGCCAAACGGCGCGGCAAGGGCAAGGCTCGACACGGTCAGGAGCGTGATGGCGACAGCAGCGCGCAGGTCATCGCCCGCCCGGTCCTCGGCGCGCAGCCATTGGCTGACCGCCGTCCAGATCACCGCAGGGCCAGCGGCAAGGCAGAGCACGCTGACAAGGTCGCTGACCTCGGACCACCGCTCGCCGAAGATGATCGGCACGTAGACGGGGGCCAACGCCGATTGCAGCACGATGATCGGCAGAACGGCGATGGCGGCGAGTCGCAGGGCACCGTTGAGGGCAGTGCGGCGGTCCTGACCCGCGCGCTCGGCACAAAGATGCGGGAAAAGCGCGAGGCCAAAGGCGGTCGAGAACGACATCGCCAGCCCCAGACCGGCATTGAAGGCAAAGAACCAGACGCCGAGCGCCTCCATCCCCAAAAACGCGCCGATGATGAACTTGTCGGCCTGCATCCGTAGGGCCTTGACCGCCTCAACACCCAGCACGGCACCGCCGAAGGTGACGAAGGGGCGCAGGGGCGCGTATCCGGCCTCGGGCTGGCGCTGCCATGGGGCCAATCGGCGCATCATGAGGGTCCAGGCGGGCGCGGTCAGGGCGCGGGGCAGGACCATCGCCGCGGCGACCGGCCAGAGAGCCAGCAGAACGATTGCCAGAACCGCGCTGAGAATGATCTGCCCCCCGGCAATGGCGGCGACCGAGCGCGAGCGGCCCGCGCGCATGGCGCGAAAGCACTGCACAAGGCCGAACGGCATGAAGAGAAACTGCACCGCGAAAACGATCAGCAGGATCGCGGTCTCGCGGGCATCTGCCAACTGATCGAAGCCAGCGGCAATCAGGCAGGCAAAACCAAAAAGGCCAAAGCACCAAAAGCGAAAGAGGCGATAGGCCGTGTTGCAGGTTGCCTCCAGCATCGCATCGGGGGCCGCGATGATGCGTTGGCCGACACCGTTCTCGGCCAGCGCCTTCAGCATCTCGCCGGTGGCCAGCACCAGGGCAATGATGCCGAGCTGTTCGGGCATCAACATCCGCGCCGCCATCATCGTCGCCGCAATCCGCGCCACCTTTGCGGCGGCCTCGGATGCCGCCCATACGGCAATGCTGCCGAGCAGGGAGGGACGGGGAGGGGTGAGAACGAGGGTCACGGGCAATGGCTCCGGTTGCGGTGCTGTGCCCTTCCTGTCTCAAGTGTCGCGCCAGTTGGTCCGTGCAAAATGATACAACTGTCAAGCCGTTGGTATATCGCAGCTTTTTGCGCAGCGCGTGCCTTAGCACCTGAAACGGTAGCAATGCCGCGTCGCTAAACTTTGCAGTTTGCAAAGCAATCTCAGCGCTTCGCATTGCAAATAGCAGAAACCCCGTAAAACCTATTGCATCGTGCGACGCTTGTTTGGGGATTTCCGTTTAAAATCAACGGATCGCAATAAATTTCGAAAGTGGCTTACCCTTCGCAATGGACCCCGGCACACATCACCGACGGAGGTTCCCGATGTCTATTCATTCCCCGCTCCCGACCCTGTCGCTCTTCGATCTGGATCTTGTCGATGCAGCGAAGGATGACGCCATTGCGATGCTCTTTGACGGTGAGCGCAAGCGCGTCGCCTTTATCAATGCCGATTGCGTGAATCAGGCCGCAACCAACCCGGCCTATCAGGATGCGCTGTCGCGGATGACGACGCTGTTGCCCGACGGGTCCGGCCTGTCGCTCGCGGCCCGTCTGAAGGGCGAGAGCCTGACGGATAACCTGAACGGCACCGACCTGTTTCCGATGATCTGTCAGGAAGCACGGCGCACGGGCCGGTCAATCTATTTCCTCGGTGGCAAACCCGGTGTCGCCGATGACGCCGCCAACGCCGCCGCGAGCGCCCTGCCCGGCCTGCGCATTGCCGGGTGCGAACACGGGTATTTCGACCGCAGCGCCGAGGGCAAAGTCGTCGAGCGCATCAACGAAAGCGGTGCGGATATCCTGTTGGTCGCCCTTGGCGCGCCGCATCAGGAACAGTTCATCGACCGTCACGGCGATGCCCTGTCCCCGACGCTGTGCATGGGTGTCGGCGGCCTGTTCGATTTCGTTGCCGGACGCGTCCCGAGAGCGCCGAAGGCGGTTCGCCGCGTCGGGATGGAATGGGCATGGCGGCTAGCCTGTGAGCCGCGCCGCCTTGCGAAGCGGTATCTGGTCGGCAACCCGGTCTTCATTGGCCGTGCCATCGCCGCCGCCCTGTCGACCCGCAAGGACCGCTATGAAACCTGCAAGCGCGCGCTCGACGTGACCCTTGCCGGGGCGGCGTTGCTGGCCTTGTCGCCGATCCTGTTCGCGACGGCACTGGCCATTCGCGCCGAAAGCGAGGGCGGGGCTTTCTTTACCCAGACCCGCATCGGCAAGAATGGCCGTCCGTTTCGTATGATGAAGTTCCGCTCGATGCACGCCGATGCCGAGGCGCGCCTTGCCGCCATCCGCGCCGAGAGCGAGCGCGATGATGTCTGCTTCAAGATGACCAACGATCCCCGGGTCACGCGCATGGGCCGCATCCTGCGCATGACGTCGCTGGACGAGCTGCCCCAGCTTATCAACGTGGTGAAGGGGGATATGTCGCTGGTCGGACCGCGCCCGGCCCTGCCCGTCGAAGTGGAGCAGTATTCGAGCGCCGAGGCCGCGCGGCTGGAGGGTGCGCCGGGCATCACCTGTCTATGGCAGATCGCCGGACGTGCCGACCTGAAATTCAAGAAGCAGGTCGATCTCGACATCGCCTATCTGCGCTCTCGCTCGCTGTTGCTGGATATCGCCATCATCTGCCTGACCCCGCTCGCCATGATCTCCCGGCGCGGCGCTTACTGATCCTCGAAAAGGAGACTTCCCATGACCAATGCACACGCTCTCAAAACCGTCGTTTTCCCCGTCGCCGGTAAAGGCACGCGCTTTCGCCCCGCAACGCTCGCCACGCCGAAAGAATTGCTGCCGCTGGTCGCAAAGCCCCTGTTGCAGTTCGCCATCGAAGAAGCCGTGATGGCCGGGGCCGAAAAGCTGATCTTCGTCAGCAGCGAACTGAAACCGGGTATCGCGGCTTATCTGAGCCACCCCGGTGTGACCGCCGATTGCGACGTGGTGGTCGTCAATCAGGAAAAGGCCCTCGGCCTTGGCCATGCCGTGCTCTGTGCGCGCGAGCATGTGCAGGACGATAGCTTTGGCGTGATCCTGCCCGATGATCAGATTTTCGGTCCCGTGGGGTGTCTGGCGCAAATGGCGGCGGCGCGCGGGGAATCGAACGCCAATATGATCGCGGTCGAACCCGTGGCGCGCGAAGACACCAATCGCTATGGCATCATCGACCCCGCAAACCATCGCGGACGCCTCGTGAAGGCGAAGGGCATCGTCGAGAAGCCGATGCCCCAGGATGCGCCGTCTGAACTGGCGGTCGTGGGGCGCTATATCCTCGATGCAGGCATTTTCGAGCGGCTTGCCGATCAGTCGGCGGGCAGTGGCGGCGAGATTCAGCTGACCGATGCCCTCGCCCGTGACATCGAGCGGCAAGGTCTGGAGGGCTATCGCTTTAACGGCCAGCGCTATGATTGCGGCACGCCGAGCGGGATGCTGGATGCGACGATCGCCTTCGCGCGGGCCTCGGGTGACCTGTGCCAGTCGCTGGAACGCAGCCTCAGCTATGCCGCCTGACGACATGACCGCCGTGGCGAGCAACGCCATTGCGGGTGAAAAGCCCGGCCCCCACCGGGCTTTTCCAAAACATTTGACGAAAAATTACCTAAAAATAGAAAACTCTTAAATCGATGTATTCGAAACACTTTCATCGGAGATCAAACGTGTCGGGAAACGAAATATTTTAGATTTACGAAGACATTCAGCAATCACAAAGGTTGCATCCGACTGTTTATGAAATTGCCGATTGTCGGCATCGACGCGGAGGATCAGGCTATATGAGCCATTCAAGCTGGGTTCTTGGTGTCTTCATGGCCTTTTCAATGGCAATGGCGCCTGTCTACGCGAAAGCTGAGGCCATTCTGACAATCGTGGCGGGCGACACCGCCGTCATTCTCGATCGTTCGGAGATTGCCGCACTCGATACCGTCGACATTGTCACCGGCACCGATTGGACCAATGGCACCAGTCATTTCACAGGCCCGCTGGTCCGGGATGTTCTGAGATTGGCGGTCCCCGATGCGGGCAGTTTCGAGGCTGTTATCGCAACCGCTGCCAATGATTATTCGGTGGAAATACCGGCATCGGACTTTCAGGATTACGACGTGATCCTGGCGATGACCATGGACGGAGAGCGGCTGACCCTGCGCGACAAGGGGCCGCTGTGGATCGTCTATCCGCGTGACGATTATCTCGAATTGCGCGAACCGCTGATCAATTCGCGGTGGATCTGGCAACTCGTAAAGCTTGAACTGAAATGAGGACGTTGCCGATAGGATTCGGGCTGGCGGTTCTGGCGCTGGTCGGCATCGTGATTATCGGATTGGCAAACACGCGCGCGAATCTGTCGACGCTGCAATCGACCTCGCAGGAAAACATCTTTTGGTCGGCGGCGCAGGTCGAACGCGAATACGGCGCGTTGCAACTGGCGATTGGCCACATGGCCCTCGATCCGTCCGTCAGTATCGACGACGTCCGCACCCGCTTTGATATTCTGTGGAGCCGGGTGGCGATTTTCAGTCGCGGAAAGGTCGGCGCGCGCCTGCTGGAAAACGAGTCGGTGCGCGAAACCCACGAAGCGCTGTCCGCCCTGTTGACCGAGCTGGACCCGTTCATCGCCAATCTCGACAAGAGCAGCCCGGAAACCCTGACGATGCTCGCCGGGCGTCTCGATAATTTCAAACCGCAAGTCCGTAATGCCACGGTCGCCAGTCTGCACGACGATCAAAATCGCATTGCCGAAATCCGCGCCTCGATGCGCAGCGGCTTGGCGCGGGCCGCCATCGCCCTCGTCCTGACGATCGTGGTGATCGTCGGCTTTGCGATCTTTGCGGTAAACACGGCGCGCAAGAGTACCGTTCTGGCGGAGGCCGCAACGGAGGCGGCGGCAAGTCGCAAAAAGTTCTTCTCGGTCATGAGCCATGAGTTTCGCACGCCGCTGAACGGAATGCTCGGCTCGCTGGCCCTGATGCGCGATGAAACGGACCAGAGCATCCGGCGCGAATTGATCGACGAGGCCCACGGCTCGGCCCATCGCCTGTCGAATCTGGTCGCCGATGCGCTCGACCTCAGTGCCGATGATGATCTGGAACTCAGCCCGACCCTGTTCCGGCTTGCCGATCTGGTCGCGGATGTAACCACGTCGATTTCGCCGGAATTAAGCCGAAGCAACGCCGTCCTGCGCGTGACCGGCATGGTCCAGCATCCGGCGTTGATCAGGGCCGATATGGCGAGGCTGCGCAATGCGCTCTCACACTTGATCATCAACGCTGTCCAGCGCGCCAACGCCAAGCAGGTGCGCCTGTTCGTCGATGTCTGCGATCAGTCGATCAAGGCCGAAATCGGCACCGATGTCGTCTTGCCCCACGATGCCTTTGGCGAGACCCTCGCCCGGGGTCTGATTGTACGGCTTGGCGGGCATGTGGAGGCGCGCGGGTTTCGGCGGGCTGTCTCTGTCCCGGTCGAACTGGTCGATCTTTCGGCAAAGCTGTATTTCAAATCACGGGCCCTGCGCCGGATGTATTCAGCCTTGCTGAAAGCGAACGGCATCGAATGCGTCGAGACCGCCATTCCCGGTATCGACATTGTGCTGGTCGAGGCGGCCCACGAGCTGGAAAGCGCCAGCCAGTTGCGAGAACGCTATCCCGGCGCCGTCGTGATCGTATGCGGCGTTACCGCCAGTCCCGAGCTTTATGACGGGGTTACCGACACGCCGGATTGCCTGATGCGGACCGTCAACGATGCGCTGACCCGTGAATTGCGCAGGACCGTCATCGCAGCATGAGTACCCAGAGTTTCAGCACCGAACAGGCCGCGCTCGACGCGATCTGCCGCACGGCCCTTGACGGGGTGATTGCCGTCGACCTCGATGGGATCGTCGTTGCCTTCAATGACAAGGCAGAGGCGACATTCGGGCATCGAGCCGCCGACGCGATGGGTGCGTCGATCGTCGATCTGATTTTTCCCGAGCGCACCCGGCATATCTGTCTGTCGAGGATCAAGGACTATACGAATAACGGCGGCACCGCCTCGACCGGTCCGAATGCCGAATGGGACGTCGTCCATGCAAACGGCCATGAGTTTCCGCTGGAAGCGCGCGTCTCTCGGCTGAATAGCGATGAGGATGCGCCGTTTATCCTGTTCGTGCGTGACTTGACCGACCGGCGCAAGCGCGAGAGTGAAATCGGCGACGCGCGGGAAAAGGCGCACCGCGCGACGGCGGCGAAATCCTTCGTCATCTCGATGCTCGCCCATGACATGCGCAATGCGGTCGGCGGCGTCACGGGGTCACTCGCGCTGCTCGATCAGGATATGATGGGCAGTCGGGAGCAGGAGATCATCACGGCGGTTCAGTCCTCGGCGCATCAACTGCGCCGCCTGCTGGATGACACGCTGGACTTCGTTCGGATGGATGCCGGGGAGATCGACGTGACCCTTGCGCCGGTATCGGTCGCGCAGGTTGTCGATGAACTGTCAGAAACCTGGACGCCGCGTCTGGAAGGGTTGAACAGCACGCTTGTTCTGACCTGCGCGCAGGATGCACCCGATACGGTCAGCACCGACATCGCGCGCCTGCGCCAGATTCTCGGCAACCTGCTGTCCAATGCGGTGAAATACGCGAAGGGCTGCGACGTGGCAGTGACGTTTTCGGCCTTTGAGGAAAATGGCCTGCGTATCGTCGTCGATGATAACGGGCCGGGATTTTCTATCGAAGCGGTATCGACCGCCTTCGAACCCTTTCTGCGCCCCGGCGATCAACAGGCGACCGGCGCGGGCCTGGGCCTCAGCATCGTGCAAACGCTGACCGAGCGATTGGGCGGCAGCGTTATTCTGGGCGATGCGGAAAGCGGCGGCGCCCGGATCGAGTTGTGCTTTCCGGATTGCCAGGTTGCCGCTGCAGAGCAGGATCACAACGCGCTCGAAAACCTGCGCTTTGACGGGCTGGCGATTTTGCTGGTCGAGGACAATGCGACCAACCAACTGATTGCAAGTCGGTTCCTTGAACAGCTTGGCTGTGACGTGACCGTTTGCGGTGACGGGATCAGCGGGCTGGAAACCGCGCGGGATATGGGCTTCGACGCGATCTTTATGGACATCGACCTGCCCGGCATGAACGGCACCGACGTCATGCGCGCGATACGCCGGGGCGAAGGGCCGAACCAGCACGCGCCGTTGATTGCCTTCACGGCTTTCGCCATTCGTGCCGAACGCGAGGAAATCATGAAATCGGGGGCGAATACCATCCTCGCCAAGCCGGTCTCGTCCCGCGACGATTTTGCCGCCGCGCTTCAGACAGCGCTGGCAAGGCCGGGGGTGGCCTCGGCACCGATCAAGCGCAACGAAGACACGGTCACCCTCGACCCGCAGCGTCTCAACTCGTTGCGGGAAACCCTCGGCGAGGAGGATTTTGGCGAGCTGACGTCAGAATTCGTCAGTGACCTGAAGTCCCTGCGCGAAGACCTGTCATCGGCGGATGGTGACGGCGAAGCGGTTCGCAAGGCGACCCATGTCGTCATCGGCGTTGCGGGTGCCATCGGCGCGCTGAAGGCGCAGGCCGCCGCCGAAGATCTCAACGCCTGCGCCCATACGACTGCGATGGAAGGGATCGAGGACCGAATTGCCTCGCTCGATTCTGCCATCGGCGAAACCATGGCCGCCCTCGGCCTGCTGCTGGAAGCATCATGATGGAAACGAAACCCCGCGCTCTTTTGGTCGAAGACACCCGGTCTATGGCGATGATGTACGCAAAGCTGCTCGAACGCGACGGCTTTGATGTGACCATCGCCAGCACGGCGGCGGCGGGCCTTGCGGCCATAGATGAGAAGCGCCACGATGTTCTGGTGCTCGACCTGATGCTGCCCGATGGCAGTGGGCTGGACCTGCTGGAACATGCGGGCAAGGCGACGCCGGATGTCTTTTCGGTAGTGATGACCGCCGACGGGTCGATTAATCGCGCGGTCGAGGCCATGCGCCTCGGGGCGTTTGACTTCATGGTCAAGCCGTTCTCGGAAACCGCCTTCGTGGCATCGGCCAGCAATGCGGTCGCGGCCCGCAAAACCGCCCTGAAGGGCGGCGGCACCACGAAGGGAGCGAAAACCAAAGGCTCGACGGATTACAACGGCTTCGTCGGCGATTCCGAACCGATGAAGGCGGTTTATAGCCGGATCGAGCAAGTCGGGCGGTCCACCGCCACCGTCTTCATCACCGGCGAAAGCGGTACGGGCAAGGAAGTCTGCGCCCAGGCGATCCACCGGGTCAGCAACCGCGCCAAGGCACCGTTCATTGCGCTGAACTGCGGGGCGATCCCCTCGGAGTTGCTCGAATCCGAAGTGTTCGGCCATCTGAAGGGATCGTTCTCGGGCGCGATTTCGGATCAGCTCGGGGCGGCGAGGGCCGCCGATGGCGGCACGCTGTTCCTCGATGAACTTTGCGAGATGGACCTGTCGCTGCAAACCAAGCTGCTGCGGTTCTTGCAGACCTCGACGGTCACGCCCGTCGGCGCGACGCGCCCGGTGCCGGTCGATGTACGGATCATCTGTGCCACCAACCGCAACCCGGCCATGGAGGTGCGGGCAAAGCGCTTGCGCGAAGATTTGTTCTTTCGCCTTTACGTGGTGCCGATCCACCTGCCGCCCCTGCGCGAGCGCAGCGGCGACGTGATGACCCTGGCGCGGCATTTCCTGACCAAATTCGCCCGTGAGGAGGGCAAGGAGATGGCCGGTTTCGATGCGCTGGCAACCGAACGCCTGACGGGGATGCGCTGGCCCGGAAACGTGCGACAGCTCGAAAATCTGATGCGCATGATTGCGGCGGTCCATGATGGCCCGCTGGTAACGGCGGATATGCTGCCATCCGAGGTGGACACATCGGCCATCGAGACGGCCCAGCCGGGGCAATCCGGCTCGATCGCCGACCCGGCAGGAACATCGACCGGCGCCGACAGGGACGCTCCCCTGTCCCAGCGGATCGGGGCGCTGGTGGGCGAGGAACTCGGCGTCGTCGAACGCGCGCTGATCGAAGAGACGATTGCCGCCTGTGGGGGCAGCATCCCGAAGGCGTCGCGGATGCTGGGGGTCAGCCCCTCGACCATCTATCGACGGCGCGAAGCATGGGAAGCGGAGCGCGGCGTTGCATAACGCGAATCGAGGCGCATTCCGCATTTGCACTTTGCAAAAATTGACAGTTAACAGCGAGATAAAACAATTTATTTCAATATGATAGACAATGGTTCGCGAATTGCGATGGGTGACGGACAAATTTCGTCATGTGTTGGAAATCGCCATGCCCCTCGCCCTTTTCAGTGCCGTTTTGATCCTCTCGCTTTGCCCCCAGGGCATCTTCAATCTCGGTGTACCGGACTGGCTTGGCCACATGGTCGCCTATGGCACGCTGACCATGATGGCGATGCGCCGTCTCGATGGGCGGGCGGTCGATGTCGGTATCGCCGTCTTCGCCATCGGGGTCTTGATCGAACTGGCCCAAGGCCTGACGCCGGATCGTTCCGTGTCGCTTGATGACCTGATCTCAAACGCCGTTGGCATCGGCGCGGTGGTTCTTCATGCCATGCACCGGGCGAGCGTCGTGTTCGTCGGTGTCTTCGCACTGGCGGGGTGCGCGACGATGGAAACCCCGCGCAATGAAGCCCCCGTCTCCGAGACCGGCGGCTATCAACAGACCCAGCGCGCCATTCCCGAGGACGAGGACTATACCCGCCCGGTGGCCGCGTCGCTGACGACCTGTACCCCCAATCGCGAATACGACTCGGTTCCACTGATGCCCGAGGCGATGGGAGAGCCGGTTATCTCGCGCGGTGACCTGCTGCGTATTGTGGTGGGTGATGATCCGCTGATGTCCGACGATTACGAGATCGAGCGCGACGGTATGGTGCGCCTGCCCCGTCTCGACCCGATCCCGGCCCATGGCGTCGAGGCGAGTGCCCTGACCCGCACCATCGAAGCGGCGCTGGTGAGCCAGAACCTCTATCGCGCCGCGCCCAGTGTCGGCGTTCGGGTGATCGAGCGCGCCTCGGTTCGTATTCAGGTCAGCGGGGCCGTGTTCGAGCCGGGGACCACTGAAATCGCCATCCGCTCCGCCGAAAGCCGCGATCCCGTGCGTCAGGCCGCCATTGGCGATCCCACCCATGCGCGAGGGCTGGTCACGGCCATCCAATCCGCCGCGGGTCTGCGCCCCGATGCCGATACCCAGCGGGTGCTGTTGCGGCGCGACGGCCAGACATGGCGGCTCGACCTGCGCCCTGCCGCACTCAGCAAGCCGTTCCACGATCCGATGCTGCTGGCGGGGGACGAGATTGTCGTGCCGTCGCTGGGGTGTTTTCAGCCCGGTCTTGCAAAGCCGACGACGGTGACGCGAAAGGGCATCAAGGTTCACCTGTCCAACCTGATCAACCCGACACGCGGCAATGCGCAATCGGCCATCGACGACGATGTGCGCGAGATCAAGTACGGGACGAAGCTGCTTCAGGCCCTCGTGCGGATGAACTGTGTCGGCGGCACCGGCACGACGAATGCCGACCGTTTTGCCGTCTTGATCTCGCGCAATCCCGCCACCGACCGGACCGAAGTGATCGAGCGACGGATCGAGGCGCTGGTACGCCGGTCTGATCGCGACAATCACGATCCGGTCCTGATGCCCGGCGATGCCATCGCCTGCTATGACAGCCGCGTGACCAATGCCCGCGACGTTGCGAAGTCGATCATCGAGGTGATCTCGCCGTCCTCGCTCTTGCTGGGCGGTATCTGATGCGGATTTTCAGAAACTGGTCGAGCTGGCGGCGCTTGCGCTATGTCATCGTCACGACGATGGCCATCACGCCGATCTGGTTTCTGGCGGGGTCGTACATCCTCTTTACGCCCAAGAAGTACGAGGCGGCGATGACGATCATCCTGCCGGGGGATGGTCCGAATGCCTCGGTCAATCTGGATCAGGTCGGACAGGCGACGATGAACTCGTCCTCGCCCTGGGCGAGCAGTCGCCTCAGCCCGGTCGAAAGCTATCGCAAGCTGATGATGACCGACACGGTGCGCCGTGAAGCCGCCGCCGCGCGCGGATTGTCGCCGGATAACTTTCCGCCTCCGAAGATCAAACTGGTCGATCAGACCAACTTTATCATGATCACGATCCGGGGCCTGACCCCCGACGGCGCGACGGCCAATGCCAACGCTTTTCTCGATGCGTTTCTGGCAAAGCTGAACCGCCTGCGCCGGGATTTCGCCGAAAGCCGCGAATTCGCCAATCGCTCGGCGCTGGTGAACTACAAGGAAAATGTCGCCCGCGCCCAGGAAAAGCTGCTCGCCTATCAGGCCGAGAGCGGGCTGGCGAGTGCGGACCAGTATGGCGAAACCATCGCGCTGGTCGATAAGCTGTCTCGCCGTGTTCAAAACATAGATGCCGAAATCGGACGACGGGCTGGTGAAGTCAGCGCCTTGCAGACATCGCTGAAGATCACCCCCGACCGCGCCGCCGCCGCGCTGAAACTGCGTGCGGACCCGGTTTTTCAGGCCATGCTGACCGAAACGGCGGAAAAGAAGATCGCGTATGATCAAGCCGTCCGCCGCTATGGCGAACGCCACCCGGCATACGAGGCGGCCAAGCGCGAATATCTCGGCGCGGCCCAGCCCATGATCCGGCGCGGCGAGGGACTCACCGGCCTGGACAGCGAGAGCTTTCGTGCCCTTGGTGATCTGTCGGTCGAGGGCACCCGCGAGGGGATGTTCGGCACGCTGGTCGAAAACGCGGCGGCCCGCGACGGCCTGATCGCCGAACGCAAGGCCCTGCAAGCGCAACTGACCTTTGCAAGGGCCGAGACAAAGCGCCTGTCGGCCCCGGCGGCGGAACTCGACCGCCTCGCGCGGGATCATCAGGTGGCCGAAGCCGTGTTCGTTTCGGCCATTGCCCGCGCCGATACCACGAAAACCGACCTCTTCGCGGCCTATCCCATGGCGCAGGTCATCGAGGCTCCGGTGGCCTCGGGGACGCCGGTCTCGCCGAGCACGAAGATCGGCCTGATCGCGGCGATTGCCGGGACGATCTTCGTCGCCGGGGGCCTGATCCTCGCCTGGATGCGCATGACGATCCTGCGCTGGCTGGGCCGCCTGTTCGCGCATCCGTCGGCGGAAATCAGTGCTGCGCTGAAATCGAACGAACCCGCCGCCCCGCGCCGTGAAGCGCTGGACGATGAGCCGCTGGTGGAAATTCCGCATCAGGTGCCGCCCCATGAAAGGGAGGTCCGCCGTGAAGCATCCGATGCCGGTAATGCGACCGCCTGAGCGGGTTCTGTATCGCACGATCACGCTGACATGGTTTTTCTACGCCCTCGGCGCGCTGTATGTGGTCGGGCCGGTTCTGGCCTGGTCGATCGGCGGTTTCGCCGCGCTGTCGCTCTATCTGTCGCCGCTGATGCGAGACGGCCTGCGCGCCGCGCCGCCGCCCGCGACGGTCTGGGTCTGGATCATCTTCATGCTCGGGATGCTGATCGTTTTGTGGATCGGGCATTTCGACAATTCCCTCGGCACCGGCAAGACGATCAAGTCGAGCATCGGCTGGGCAAAGGGCTGGGCGCTGTTCGCCATCTTTATCCTGATCGGCGCGTGCCTGCGGATTCGAACCGAGCTGATCGTGCGCGCCCAATGTATGCTGGGCTTGCAGACGTTGATCCTGTTGCCGCTGTTCATCATGGCCCCCAAGCTGGGCCTGCCCGAGAAGTTGTTCGTGTCGCCCATGCGGGTCGTGGGCGGGCCGGGGCCGGAATATTTCTCGGTCTATCTTTATACCATCGACCCGTCGAACGGGGCCTCGCGCTGGCAGTTCTATACGCCCTGGTCGCCCTTTGCGGGGCTGGTCGGGGTGATCGTGACCCTGAGTGCGATGGAAGAGAAGAACCGCTTTTGGCGCAATTGCGGCATTGCCGCCGGTCTGGCCATCGTGCTGATGACCAAGTCGCGCATGAGCCTGATGGGTGTCGTGATCTGCGGGGCGCTGCCGCGCTTGCTGCCGCTGATCCTGAAGACCTGGGCGTGGTTCGCGATGACGGCGCTGGCCAGTGTGATGGTCGTCGCCGGAGGGTGGTTCGTGACCACGATGGGCGATGCCGTCGATGCGTTTCGCTCGATGCGGGCCGATTCTACCCGCGTGCGCGACGCCCTGCAAAGCATCGCCAAGGAACGCTGGTGGACCGAGGCCCCGTGGTTCGGCCATGGCATCGTCGAACCGGGTGCCCATGTGACCGAGCATATGCTGATCGGAACCCATCACACGTGGTACGGCCTGCTATTCGTGAAGGGCAGCGTCGGCGCGGTGATGCTGGCGGTGCCGATGATCTGGACGCTGGCGGTGCTGGCCAAGCAGACGATCATCACGCCATCAGCGCGCCTGCCCCTCGGGTTGATCCTCGCGCTGCTGCTGTTTTCCTTCGGCGAGAATATGGAGGTGCAGATCTATATCCTCTGGCCTGCGCTGGTGATTATCGGCAGCGCCGTCGCCCGCCCCTTCCCGCCACGGCAGATGCCCGTGCATCATCGGCACGCGCTGGGATAACACAGCCGGACGGGAAACGTCGCTTGTCTCGCACCCTTTGAGACGGCCCCTGCGCGGCCTCCTCAGGGTGAGGCTTGGACGGCATTTGTTCCCCTTGACCCGTTACCGCGCAAAACCCAGCATTTCCGAAAGGTCAGAGCACCCATCCCGATCAGCGAGTAGATGTTATTGTACCCCTCGATTTAGCGCATCCCGCACGGCCCTGCCGCTCCGCTTGCTTGGCGTTGATGACAAGGCCGCGCCGCCCCGGCAACGGATCACGTTCATGAACCGCCTGCCCGCCTGGGTCGATTATGGCCTTATCCCGCTCATGAATCTGTCGCTGGCCTTTGGCGTGACCGCGATTGTGGTGATGCTGGTGGGCGAGAATCCGTTGGATGCGCTTACGGTGCTTGTCAACGGGGCGTTCGTCTATGAGGGCGCGCTGGGCTATACGCTTTATTATACGACCAGTTTCGTCTTCACCGGGCTGGCCGTGGCGGTCGCCTTTCATGCGCGGCTGTTCAATATCGGCGGCGAGGGGCAAGCCTATATCGGCGGCCTTGGCGCGCTGATGGTGGCGCTGGCAGTGCAGGACTGGGCACCGGGCGTGCTGGCGATACCGCTCTGCATTGTGGGCGCGGCGGCGTTCGGGGCGCTGTGGGCGTTTATTCCCGGATGGTTGCAGGCATGGCGGGGCAGTCACATCGTCATCACGACGATCATGTTCAACTTCA
Source organism: uncultured Neomegalonema sp. (assembly GCA_937958625.1). GTDB lineage: Bacteria > Pseudomonadota > Alphaproteobacteria > Rhodobacterales > Rhodobacteraceae > JAHDDY01. The sequence goes on along the minus strand of CALGNO010000002.1, from coordinate 36,927 downwards.
TCGCCTCGGGCATCATGGTCGGGCTGCTGTCGGGCGCGTTGATGCGGCCCGGTCAGTCGAACCCGGAGAGTTTTCTGTTCGGCGAGAGCGCGCGGATGCCGCAACTGCACGAGCTGCTGGCACCGCTGGGCATCGAGATCGGGCGCTCGCCGCTGAACCTGTCCATCGTCTTTGCGGTGCTGGCCTGTATCGGGGTCTGGTTGCTGATATGGCGCACCCGCTGGGGCTATGCCCTGCGCGCCATGGGACAAAGCGAGCCTGCCGCACAATATGCGGGCGTGCCGGTGCCGCGCATGATCGTGACCGCGATGTTGATTTCCGGGGCGCTCGCGGGCCTGATGGCGATCAATACGGTGATGGGGGATCAGGGCAAGGTGACACTGAATTTCCCGTCAGGCTTTGGCTTTACCGGTATCGCCGTGGCGCTGATGGGGCGCAGTCACCCGGTGGGGATCGTGTTTGCGGCCTTGCTGTTCGGGGCGCTGTTTCAGGGCGGTACTGAGCTGGATTTTGAATTCCAGACCATCACACGAGAGATGGTGCTGTTGATACAGGGGCTGATCATCCTGTTCTCGGGCGCGCTGGCGCTGATGTTCGTGCCGTGGATGGAGCGCCGCTTTGCGCGCAAGGTGGCGACGTGAGTTTTTTCCGCCCGCCGATACTCCGCACGAACGTCATCCTGAGGAGGACGCAGAGCGTCCGTCTCGAAGGATGTGCCGTTGCGACTTACTTCGCATCCTTCGAGTCCCGTTGCTTCGCAACGCCTCAGGATGAGGACGGGAGGGCGGCATGACCTGTCTCGACATACTCCTCGTCTTCGACTCGACCCTGCGTCTCGCCACGCCGCTGATCCTCTGTGCAATGGCGGGGTTGATTTCAGAGCGCGCGGGGGTGGTGGATATTGGCCTTGAGGGCAAGCTGCTCGGCGGGGCCTTTGCGGCGGCGGCGGTGGCGACGATTACCGGGTCGGCGTGGCTGGGGCTGTTGGCCGCGATTGGGGCGTCGCTGAGCCTGTCGATGATCCATGGCTTCGCCTGCATTACCCATAAGGGCGAGCAGATTATCTCTGGCATTGCGATCAATATTCTGGCGTCCGGCGCAACGGTGGTGGCGAGCGTTGCGCTGTTCAAGCGCGGCGGACAGACGCCGACGCTGGATCGGGACGAACGGTTCTCGCCCATCGAACTGCCGGGGGTCGAGGCCGTTGGTGATGTGCCTTGGTTCGGGCCGTTCTGGCGCGAGTTGGTGTCGGGGCATACGCTGCCGGTCTATATCGCGCTCGCCTCCGTGCCGTTGATGTGGTGGCTGCTGTGGCGCACACGGTTCGGGTTGCGGCTGCGCGCGGTTGGCGAGATGCCCGCCGCCGTTGACAGCGCGGGCTTGTCGGTGACGTGGCTGCGCTATCGCGCGCTGATTATCGCCGGTGTGCTCTGCGGGATTGCCGGGGCGTTCCTGTCCACGGCCCATGGTGCGGGGTTCGTGCGCGAGATGAGCGCGGGCAAGGGCTATATCGCGCTCGCCGCTCTGATCTTCGGCAAATGGCGGCCCTGGAGTGTGTTGGGCGCGTGTCTGCTGTTCGGGTTTCTGGAAGCCTTCGCCAACCGGATGCAGGGGACGCCTCTGCCGGTGATCGGCGAGGTGCCGTTAGAGGTGGTGCTGATCCTGCCCTACGTCGCGACCGTGATCCTGCTGGCCGGATTCTTCGGCAAGGCCATCCCGCCCCGCGCCCTCGGCACGCCCTATCGGAAAGAGCGGTGATGGAACGGCTGGTGCAGGCGGCGACGGCGGCGCGGGAGAATGCCTATGCGCCCTATTCCGGCTTTGCCGTGGGGGCTGCGATCCTTGATGAACAGGGCGGGCTGCATATCGGCTGTAATGTCGAGAACGCCGCCTATCCGCTGGGTCAATGTGCCGAGGCGACGGCCATCGGGGCGATGATTGCCAGCGGCGGACATGCGATTGCGGCGATTGCTGTGGCGGGGCCGCCGGGTACGCGCTGCACGCCCTGCGGCGGGTGTCGGCAGAAGATCCGCGAGTTCGCGGGGGCCGATGTGCCGGTCTTCATCTGTGCAGATGGCGTGGTGGTCGCAGAATATTCTTTCGGAGATTTGCTGCCGGAGTCGTTTGGGCCGGAGACGATGGGGTAAACACAGTTTTCGCGGAGCGAAAAGACGAAATGGGAGGTGCGCAGCACCGACACGCGACGACCGCCCCCCGGGCGGCGCGTTCCGCACCACCCGCGGTCGTCGCTTGCTCCTAAGTCGTAGGGTCACTTCACCGTAATGCGGCCATCCAGCATGGGTTCGTAAGGGCTGTTCTCGGCCAGATACTCGGCGACCACGGCATCGATACCCGGCCCGAAATCATAGGCGTTTTCAGCCCGCGTATCGAAGACCTCGTAGCCATCACCCCCGGTACGGATGAAGTCATTGGCGGCGACGCCGTAGACCGCCTCGGGGTCAATCGGGGCGAAACCGTCATCGGTGCGCACCTGCACATCCGACACCCGCCCTTCATTCGGCGCAACGCTCGGATCGACCGTGTAGCGCAGGCCCGCGACTTGCGGGAAGCGGCCCTTGCCCTCTTCGATCTGGCTCACGCCCGACTCCAGCGCCGCGACGATGTCCGCGCCTGAAAGCTGGAACGTCGACAGCGTGTTCTGGAATGGCAGAACCGTGATGACTTCGCCCATCGTGATCTCGCCGGAATCAATCGAGGCACGCAGGCCGCCGCCATTGTAGATCGCGATGGTCACGCCCTGTTCGCGCGTGCGGTCCAGCAGGGCTTCGGTCACGAGATTGCCCATCGCACATTCCCGCGCGCGACAATTGGAACGGTCACCGTCGATGGGTTCCACCGTTTCGGCAACGCGCTTGTTGCGGATTTCATCCAGCGGTTCGGCCAGTTGCGCGATGCGCGCTTTCAGGCCCGAATTTTCGGCGATCTGGCCATCGACGATAATCGGCTCGCCCACCGCATCGGTAACAATGCCATCCTCATCAAAGCTGACATCCAGCTTTCCGAGATACTTGCCATAGGCGTAAGCCTGCACGATGGCGGTGCGACCGCCGCCGGGGTTGTTGACCCAAGTGGGATACGGCCCCTCGGCATTCTCGTCGGTATTCGACAGGAATGTATTCGAGTGCCCGCCGACGATCACATCGACGCCGTCAACACGGGCGGCAACCATGCGATCCACCAAAAAGCCCGAATGGCTGAGCACCACGATACGGGTGACGCCCGCCGCCGTCAGGCGCTCGACCTCGCGCCGCACCGCGCCTATCGGATTACTGAAGGTGATGTTGGCACCCGGGGATGCAATTTCCGGTGTTTCCTCGGGCGTCAGGCCGATCAGGCCGATCTGTTCGCCGCCGCTCTCGATCACCGTCGAGGGGGCGATGCGGTGGTTGAGCAGCGGTTCCGCCGAAATATCGGCGTTGGACATCAGCACCGGAAAGCCGACCGCGTCGATGAAACCGCGCAGGACCAGCGGGCCGTCATCGAACTCGTGATTGCCCACGGTCATGGCGTCGTAGTTGAGGGCGTTCATCATCTCAGCCGCGAGCTGGCCCTTGTAATAGGTGTAGAAAAGCGAGCCCTGAAACTGGTCGCCGCCATCGACCAGGATCGAATTCGGCGCGGCCTCGCGCGCCGCTGCGATGGCGGTTTGCAGGCGTGCATAGCCGCCAAAGCACTTGCCCGCCTCGTTATCCTCGGGCTTGCAACCGCTGTTGTACTTGTTGATCGGCTCCACCCGGCTGTGAAAATCGTTCGTGTGCAGGATGGTCAGCGTCTCGGCGGAAACGGGCGCGGCAAGAAGGGCGGTCAGCGCGGCGAGGGGCAGGGATTTCATGGCGGGATTCCTTCGTTGAGATCAGGGCCGAGGCTATCGCGCAGCCCGGCCCCTGTCCACGCGCGTTACTCTCGCGAGCGCAGCATTCTCGCGGGCATGACCGCGACCATGCGCCGGGCGAAGTAGCCGCATGTCACCAGCGTCGCCACCACGCCCAAGCCGCCGACCAACAGGGCCGAGGGCAGCGCAAAGACATACTCGGCCTCGAAGACTTTCGTCGTCACCGCCCATGCCGCCGCCGCGCCAATCGCCACCGCCAGCAGCGCCGCCGCCGAGCCAAGGAGCAGATAGCGCAGCACCGCCGCGCGCATCAGCGTGCCGCGCTCGGCCCCGAGGGTTTTCAGCACCGCCGCCTCGAACAGATGCCGCCGCTGCGCCGCCGCCGTGACGCCGATCAGCACGATCAGCCCCGACAGGATTGTCGCCAGCGAGGCCCCGCGCACGGCATCGGCGAGCTGTCCGATCAAGTCGCGCGTCCGCTCGATCACCTCACGCACCGGGATGGCCACCGCTGAAGGGAAATCCTGTGCGAAGAGGCGCGTCAGCCGTCCCTCCTCGCCCGCCCCGGCATAGACCGTGGCGATATGCGAGTGCGGTGCGGCCTGCAGCGCCGCCGGGTTCGTCACCATGGTGAAGTTGATGCCCATGCGCCGCCACTCGACCTCGCGGAAATTGGCGATGCGGGCGGTCAGGTCGCGGCCAAGGACGTTGATTGTGATCGTGTCACCGACCTTCAACCCCATCTGACGCCCTTCCTCCTCGATGAAGGACATGAGCGGCTCGCCGGTATAATCCTCGGGCCACCATTCGCCCTCGGTCAGGGTCGTGCCCTCGGGCGGGGTCGCGGAATAGGTCAGGCCCCGGTCGCCGCGCAGCATCCAGCGGGCCTCGGGCGAGATCTTTTCGGGGTCGGCATCCTCGCCGTTGATCCCCGTGATCCGGCCTCGCAGCATCGGGGCCGTGTCGATTTTCTCAATCGCGCTATCGGCCTCTGCCACCGCGACGAAGTCATCGCGCTGGGGTGCCGGAATATCGAGAAAGAAGAATGCCGGGGCCTCATCCGCGATGTCTCCGGCGATCAGACCGCGCAGGTTGGAATCGATCTGGCCTATGGTGGAAAGCAGCGTCAGGCCGAGGCCGAGGGACAGCATCACGCCGGTCGTCTCGCTGCCCGGACCGCCGATATTGGCCAGTGCCAAGCGCAAGGCAGGCCGCCCTCGCACCAGAGCGGCGTTCTGGGACAGCCGCCGTGCGATCCACCGCACGACTTGCGCCATCAAGGCGAAAGCAACCAGCGCAACGACCAGACCGGCGATAAAGAAGCCGCCAATCCTGATATCGCCCGAGAAGAAAATCGCCGCCCCGACCAGCGCCGCAAAAAGCGCGAGCAAGGCGATCAGATAGGTCGGACGCGGCATCCGCCGCCCCTTCTCGACCACATCACGGAACAGCACAGCCGCCGGGGTCTCCCGTGCCATCGCCAGCGGCCAGAGCGCGAAGAGCAGTGCGGTCATCGCGCCATACGCCGCCGCCTCGGCCAGCGCACCGGGATAGACGCCGAAATCGGCGGGCACGGGCAAGGCCTCGCTGAGGGTTGGCCCGAGCAACAGTGGCACGCCCGCGCCAATGACAAGCCCTATCGCGATACCGATGGCGGTCAGCAGCATGATCTGGATCAGATAGACGGCAACGGTCAGCCCACCACTCGCGCCGAGGGCCTTGAGCGTGCCGATGGTCTCGGTCTTGCGCTCGAGATAGCCGCGCGTGGCCGCCGAGACGCCAACCCCGCCCACGGCGAGGGCCGCGAGGCCGACGAGGATCAGGAACGTGCCGATCCGCTCGACGACCCGGGTGGTTCCCGGCGACGGGTCGGAGAGGTCACGCCAGCGCCAACCGGCATCGGGCAACGCCTCGTCCAGCCGTTCTTGAAACGCCTCCGCCGTGTCACCCTCGGCCAAGGTCAGGCGATAGCGGGTGCGATAAAGGCTGCCCTCTTGCAGCAATCCACTGCCTTCGAGCGCATCGGTCGACACCATCAGCCGGGGGCCGAGGTCGATGCCGCCGGTCTGCCGATCCGGTTCGCTGGCAATCACGCCGCGCAGGGCAATCGTCTTGGTGCCAAGGCGCAGGTCATCGCCGATGCTGAGGCCGAGCCGGTCAAGCAACGCCTTTTCAGCGACCCCGCCAAAGGTGCCGCCCTGCTCCGCCAGCGCCGCGTCGAGCGTGCCGTCTTGCAGGGTCACCGCGCCGACGAGGGGATAGACGCCGTCAACCGCCTTGACCTGAGCCAGCGCCCGCTCGCCGCTGGGTGCGCCGATCATGCCGCGGAAGGTGATGACCTCGGACAGCGACGCGGCCTCGTCCTCCAGCCATGCGCGCTCTTCGGGTTCGGCGAAACGGTGCGTCAGGCGCAACTCGACATCGCCGCCCAGGAGCGCCCGACCGTTGCCCTGCAATCCTGCCGTGATCGCGCCGGTGATCGATCCGACGGCAGCAATCGAGGCGACACCGATGGCGAGGCAAGCGAGAAATACGCGAAAACTGCCAAGACTGCCGCGCAATTCCCGGCGCGCGAGCCGCCAGGCGAGCATCATGCTGCGGCCTCGCGTATGTCGGATTCGATCCGCCCATCCGACATGCGCACGACCCGCGAACAGCGTGCCGCGAGCGCCTCGTCATGGGTGACAAGCACAAGGGTCGCGTCGGTATCGCCCTGCAATCCAAACAGTAATTCGATGATCGACGCCCCGGTCGCGCCATCGAGATTGCCCGTCGGCTCATCTGCCAGCAAAATCGCCGGACCAGACACCGTCGCCCGCGCCAGCGCCACCCGCTGTTGTTCGCCGCCCGAAAGCTGGGACGGATAGTGATCGACGCGCTTGCCGAGGCCGACCTGTTCCAGTGCCGCCCTCGCCGCCGCAAACGCGCCCTCTTTTCCGGCCAGTTCGAGCGGTATGGAGACGTTTTCCAGCGCCGTCATCGTCGGGATCAGGTGGAAAGACTGGAAGACGATCCCCATCTTGTCCCTGCGAAACCGGGCAAGGTGGTCTTCATCAAGGCTGCCATAGTCCTGTCCGAACGCCTTGATAGAACCGCTTGTCGCCCGTTCCAACGCGCCCATAAGCATCAGGAGACTCGATTTGCCAGACCCAGAAGGCCCAACGATTCCAACGGTTTCTCCCGTCTCGATCTGCAATGACAGATCGTGCAGAATGTCCACCGGCCCCGCCTTGCTGTCGAGGGTCAGGGAGACGTTTTCGAGGGCGATAGCGGGTGTGGTCACGGGCGCGCGCTCCATCATCGGGGGTGTTCACCGGACAGATGCCACGTTGCGTGGCGGTATCAAGGCCGCCGCCGTGCTGATCCTGTGCGCTTTTCCGGCGCAGGCGGATGGGGATGCCCATCGGGTCGTGGTTTTCGGCGACAGTCTTGCGGCGGGATATGGGCTTTTGCCCGCCGAAGGCTTTACCGGACAGTTGCAGGCATGGGCCGATGAGGAATTCGATAAAACTGTGCGGATCGAGAATGCGGGCGTGTCCGGCGACACCACCGCCGGGGGGCTGGCACGCCTAGACTGGACGCTGGGCGGCGAATTGCCCGACGCGGTGATTGTCGAGCTTGGCGGCAATGATGCCCTGCGCGGGATCGACCCGGAGGAGACCATGGCCAATCTCGACGGTATTCTCTCGCGGCTGATCGAAAAGGATGTGCCGGTGATGCTGGCGGGGATGCTCGCCCCGCGCAATATGGGCGCGGATTATATCGAGGCGTTCGAGGCGGTTTATCCGGCACTGGCCGAGAAATACGACGTGGTCTACCTGCCGTTCTTTCTGGAGGGCGTCGCGGGGGTTCGCGCACTGAACCAGGATGACGGCATCCACCCCAATGCCGATGGTATTGCCAAGGTGGTCGAGCATGTCGCGCCCTCGGTCCGCGCGTTGGTTGCGCGGATCGACGCCGAGGAATGACGCCGGACTTGTTCGGCGAGGCGGACCCTGCCGCCGATCCTGACCGCATCGCATGGCGGCGCTTGGTTGAGGAGGTTTTGCCGGGGCAGGCGGCGGAGCGCGGTTGGCCGATAAGGCTCGACCACTGTTTTGCGCGGGTGTTGCTCGATAATGCAGTCGGTAAGCCGTGGCGTGAGGTTGTGGCTGCACCGGCGTGGAAGAACACCCCGATACCGGTTTTGCGGCGCGCCTTGGCCCTCGGAGATGATCTTGTCACGGGGCGCGCTGACTGCGCGGTGCTGAACCGCGCGTCGCTGGCCATGCGCGGGAAGGGCGTTTTTTAGGGAGTTAGCGCGTTCTTGAAAAACGAATTTCGGCGACCTGACTCCCTCCGGAACTGAATTATGATGCAATGTTACGTAATTAAAACAACAGCTTAAAAACTCAGAATGTCCCACGGGGACTCGCACATCCCTCAAAGTCAGGTTGACTCTCTTGCGGAATATCCGTATTTTGCGGAAACTGCACCTAGAGGAGCAAACTGATGGCAGAGAGCACCGTGGTTCCAGCGAGTAAGTTCGCGAAGAACTTTGGCGAGTATCGAGACGTTGCGACGTCAGGCAAGACGGTGCTGGTCCAAAGTCATTCGCGCGTAGTTGGCGGGTATATTTCGAAAGAGAAATTGGATTATTACGAAGAGCTAGAACGCCGTGATCGGCAGGTCTATGTAGTTGGCGAACTTCCCGACGACATAGTAGCCGCGCTTGAAGCCGCCGAATATGGCAAGCCCGCACAGTGAGCATACCCGATCCGGTTCCGGGTGCCGTCATTCGATATGAATTTCTTTGGAGCCATGAACGGAGTGCCGGAAAACTGGATGCGGCTAAGAGCCGTCCATGTGCAGTTGTGCTTGCGATACCGAAAGGTCAGAGTGGCGCATTACAAACGGTCGTCGCACCAATCACTCACTCGCCCCCCGACGAGCCCGAAGCATCCATCGAAATTTCTGCCGCCGTTTGTCGTTCGCTCGGCTTCGACGACGGACGTCACTGGATACGGATTGACGAAATGAACAGCTTCGCATGGCCCGGGATCGACCTACGACCCATTCCGGGCAAGTCTGGCGAGTATGTCTATGGGATGCTTCCGAGAAAGCTGTTCGAGCAAATTCGACAGGGCATTCTTGATCGGCAGAAAAGCCGAAAGGGAACTATTGCCCCTCGATCATCGACTTAGGCGAATTGGACTTTTCGACGCCATTTCGGTGGGGCGCAATCTGGGCGAACCGTATAGCACTTCTCGGCGAATTCGCAGTCCCACCCTTAGTTAAGTCGTTGAATCAGCGTAATAGTCTTGCACCTTCCGGAACTCTCGCGTCCATCGAAATCAATATTTTGCTCGACTGACGATCCCGCCGTAATTTCGGGGGACTCGATTACATTGCAATTTCAGTCCGATAGCGCGGCAAAAATCACAGATACCATTCCATCGTAATCGGCTAAATGCGAACGCTTCGACGCTTCGATCCAAAGATTGGCGTCGATCCGGCTAAGCACAATCCGGTGCCCTGCGTTCTCCGCAAGTTGCTTCAGATACAGAAGCTGCGTCCTGCCGTTCCCTTCCCTGAAGAGATGGGCGTGATTGATGTCACCGATGGTTCTTGGATGCGTTGGGATACGAGCAGGCGCTCTGCATGGTCCAATGCCACAGAATCTCGTAAGCCGAGTTTGTTTCGCAGGACCGTAAAGTCTGGTGGGTAGCAGTACGCTCGGTCGGTCATTCAGCGGTGGTTGTTTCGCCAGACTTGGAAATTTTGCCGAGGATATCAGCGCGCCGATCGTCGGCTGACCATTTTTCACGCTCGAACATTTCGAACATTGCAATTTCATCAGCGGTGAGCGGATTATTTTCGATCAGCTGAAGGTGCTGTGCATCCTTGAGGGGGGCGCTGTCCGGTGAACTGTTGCTGTTCGTGTCCATGGCTTGCATTATAAGCCATTCGCGCTTGGCGAACAATGACCGAGCAAAAAGCGGTGGGACGAAAATTCAGGGCACGGCACACCAGTGCAACCTCAATGCGGTCATCGGGTCCACGCTACGCTTCGCTTATTCGGGGTCAAGCCGGAGGACGACAGCTCTTTTCAGTAACCTGTCAGCGCCCGCGATACGTAGCGCACTTGTTTGCGGCTCTCGGCCAACGTTGCCTCTCCGACCGCCTCGAAGCCGAAGGCGTTGTGAAAGGCCTCGGAACCCGGATTGGGTGGGTCGGTGTTGTACTCGGCGACGATCCGCTCGTAGCCCGCATCGCGCGCCCATTCGAACAGGCCTTCATAGAGCGCCCGCGCCAGGCCCTCGCCCCGGCGGGTTGGTGAAATCACGATGCGGTCGACATAGAGGAACTTGTCGTAGCGCTCGCAAAACCAACGGAAATTCGGGCTGTGATAATCGGCGGTGCGATCAAAGGTCAGGATGAATCCATCGGTGCCCACGGCCCGCGCATAGGTCGCGTCGTTCACCATCGCCTCGAACTCTGCCGCCGTCAGCGAAGACAGCTCGACGGCGTGATCCTGATTCAAGCGATGCAGGGCGGGCAAAAGTGCGGCGGTGATGGGATGCGATGTCATGGCACCTGTGATAGCCAACGCCCCATGAACTCTCAAGCCGATCCCGCGCCGATTATCGGCGACCCCAGCTATAACCCGCCTGACACGCCGCTGGTGATCTTGCACGAGGATGAGCATATGCTGATCCTCGACAAGCCCGCCGGGTTGTTGTCACAGGCAGGGATGCGCCCGGAACTGGCCGATTGTCTGGAGGCGCGAGCGCGGGATTATTGCCCGACCGTCACGCTGGTGCATCGGCTGGACCGCGATACGTCGGGCATTTTGATTTTCGCGAAAACGCGCGCGGCGCATCGGCATCTGGGCCTGCAATTCGAGCGCAGGCATTTGAAAAAGCGATATATCGCCGATGTCTGGGGGATTGTGCCGGACGAGGCCGGGACCATCGACGCGCCGATGCGCTCAGACTGGCCCAACAGGCCCATGCAGAAAATCTGTCACGAAAGCGGAAAGCCCGCGAAAACAGACTGGCGGGTGGTTTCGAGGGGGGTGGAGACGACGCGGCTGGATCTTGACCCGCTGACCGGGCGTACGCATCAGCTTCGCGTGCATCTGAGGAGTATCGGCTATCCGATCCTCGGCGATGTGCTCTACGCGCCGCCGGAGGCAAAGGCCGCGCGGATGCATTTGCACGCGACCGAGATGACAATTCGGCATCCCGAGGGCGGCGCTTTTCTGACGATCAAAGCGCCCTGCCCGTTTTATCACGCCGGTTAATTTGTCACTGCCGTACATCAATTTCGCGTCAAAATCTCTAATGTTATCAGCAGGATAAATCTTCTTCAGTCTACGCGATCGGCTCGTGATTTTTCACAAAATGAGTAGCTGGTCCTGCACCCGAACTCAACTAAAACGATTACTAGTTTCAATTGCAATTAATTCGTTGACAATCGTATTTTATAGACGATTATATTTCGTATGGTTTGGAGTTAGAAATGAAACGAATTCTCTCAGCAATAATCGTCTCAACAGTTGCCTCCACACCTGCGGCTGCATCATGTCCAGGATGGATTGGTCAACTTGTTTTCAGAGCCGCTTGGATTTCTCCTAGCTTTGATTATTGTGAGTTTGAGCGCGTTGAACCTTTAAAGAACGGGGAATTTATAGTTCTGATAAAGGTGGTAGGTGAAAGTAGAATAACTCTATTGCCTGATAAAGAAATATGGGCACGTGCAGCAGTGCATTTTGACACTACCCCACGCAAATTAGTTGGCGTTGAATGGCGGGACTTCAAATCTATGGTTCCACCAACAGAATCATGGAAAATAGCTTCCGAAATCATCGATGAAATCAATAAATGAACATTGAGCGTAATGATCTTTAGACGTAAGTGGTCGACCTAGATTTTAACCATGTCGTTGCAAAAATCTGGATGATTGAACGTTAGATTGAAATCATCGATTCTGGATCTTGACCCGCTAACCGGGCGTACGCATCAGCTTCGCGTGCATCTGAGGAGTATCGGCTATCCGATCCTCGGCGATGTGCTCTACGCGCCGCCAGAGGCACACGCCGCGCGGATGCATTTGCACGCGACCGAGATGACAATTCGGCATCCCGAGGGCGGCGCTTTTCTGACGATCACAGCGCCCTGCCCGTTTTGACTTACCGGCGACGATGGTCGTCGCGGTCGTCGATCTTGATACGGATTTTCTTCGGCTCGTCTTCATGCGGCGTGGAAAGCGTGTAGGCCACAAGTGCCAGTCCAACCGCAAATGCTGCTATCGCGATAATCATATCGTTCCTGCCTTTCGATTGCTCGTTAATCTATACTTAAAGCGCAATTCATGGCGGGACAAGAGCGGCAATGTCGCAAGCGCGTGGCGCTTCGCGGCTTGCGGCCCCTCGACATGATGCCACGACGTTGCCATGTATCGCGGAGACCATCATTCTTTCGAAAGCCCAGGGAGGCCGCAATGCTGTTACGTTCCCTCGTCGCGGGGGCCGCGCTCGCGGCGGTTCTCTCGCCGGCGGCCAAAGCGAATGACTTGCCCGAGGCCCTGCGCGAGCTGGAGCGTCAGGCCGAGGATCTGTTCGGCGACGAAGCCCGCCGCGCCGCAGAACGCCTGTTGCCGATGATCGAGATGTTAATGGAGCGTTTACCGATCGTGATCGACAACCTTCCCGATTATGAAATGCCCGAAATCCTTCCCAATGGCGACATCATCATCCGTCGCAAGCGCGCCTTGCCGCCGATCAATCCCGATGCCCCGCCGCTTTCCAAGGATGGCATCAAGACCTGATCCGCGCGCCTTTCAACAAAGAGAGATGACTGCATGACCCTGCTCCGTTCCGCCGCTGAACCCGCCACCGCCAACAGCGACCTCGGCGACCTGCCAAGCTGGAATCTCGCCGACCTGTTCCCGGGCACCGATGCCCCCGAGTTGGAGGCGGCCTTCGAGGATGCCAAGGTCAAGGCCGACAGCCTCGCCGCCGATTACGAGGGCAAGCTTGCTGGTCTGTCTGGCGACGAAATGGCGGGGGCGATCCGGCGCTATGAGGAACTGTCGGAGATCATGGGCCGCATCATGTCCTTCGCGGGTCTCCTCTATCAGCAAGACACGTCCGACGCGGCATCGGGCCAGTTCTACGGCAACGCGCAGGGGCGGGTGACGGATATTGCGACGCCGACGGTGTTCTTCACGCTTGAGATGAACAAGATGCCGGACGACGTTCTGGAAAAACAGCTTTCCGAGAGCGCCGAGCTTACCCGATACAAGCCGTGGATCGACCGCCTGCGCTCTTTCCGGCCTTATCAACTGTCCGATGAGTTGGAAAAGTTCCTGCACGACCAGAGTGTCGTCGGGTCGGGGGCGTGGGTGCGGCTTTATGATGAGCACCTCGCGGGCTTGCGCTTTGATGTGGATGGCGAGGAATTGACGCTGGAGGCGACGCTCAATCTGCTCTCCGATACCGACCGGGCCAAGCGCGAGACGGCTGGCCATGCTTTGGCAAAGGTTTTCGAGGCTAACCTGCCGATCTTCACCCGGGTGATGAACACGCTGGTGAAGGAAAAAGAGGTCGAGGATCGCTGGCGCAAGCTGCCGACGCCGCAGGCGGGCCGTCACCTCGCTAATCATGTCGAGCCGGAGGTCGTCGACGCCCTGCGCGATGCGGTGCAGAACGCCTATCCCAAACTCTCCCACCGCTATTACGCGCTGAAGGCGAAATGGCTGGGACTGGAAAAACTGGAATACTGGGATCGCAACGCGCCCCTGCCCGAAAAAGACGACCGCAAGATTCCGTGGACCGAGGCCCGCGACACCGTGCTGGATGCCTATGGCGGGTTTGCGCCGGAGATGGCCGACCTCGCGCGGCGGTTTTTTGACGAACAGTGGATCGACGCGCCGGTGCGGCCCGGCAAAGCCTCCGGGGCCTTCGCCCATCCCACCGTAACGACGGCGCATCCTTATGTGCTGGTCAATTACTTGGGAAAAACCCGCGATGTCATGACCTTAGCGCATGAACTTGGCCACGGGGTTCATCAGTTGCTGGCCGCCGGTCAGGGCGAATTACTGTCAAGCACGCCACTGACGCTGGCCGAAACCGCCAGCGTGTTTGGCGAGATGCTGACCTTTCAGTCGATGCTGGCCGCCGAGACCGATCCGGGGCGGCGCAAGGCACTGCTGGCCGGTAAGGTCGAGGACATGCTGAACACGGTCGTCCGTCAGATCAGCTTTTACGAGTTCGAGAACCGGGTTCATGCGGCCCGCGCAGAAGGCGAGCTAACCGCAGAGCAAATCGGTGAAATCTGGATGCAGGTTGCCCGCGAAAGCCTCGGCCCGTCGATCAATCTGGTGGACGAATACGCGGCCTTCTGGACCTATGTCAGCCACTTCATCCACGCGCCGTTCTACGTCTATGCCTATGCGTTCGGCGACGGGTTGGTGAACGCGCTTTATGCCCGATATCAGGAGGGCGAGCCGGGCTTTCAGCAGCGGTATTTCGACATGCTGAAGGCGGGCGGGGCCAAGCACCATTCCGAATTGCTGAAACCCTTCGGCCTCGACGCCTCCGACCCGGCCTTCTGGGATCAGGGTCTGTCGCTGATTTCGTCGATGATCGACGAGTTGGAAGCGTTGGAAGCATGAGCGGCGAGACCAAGGCGGAGCGCGAAAAGCGCCTCGCCGACGCCCTGCGCGCCAACCTGCGCCGCCGCAAGGACAAGGGGCGCGAGGAGAAGGCGCGGGAGCGGGATGATGCGGAGCCGTCTGGCGGGGAGTGATGGGGTTGGTGGCGGCGCAGGGAACCGCACTTTAACGTATGCAAAAATTATTGATTTTTTGTACTAACCGTAGGTGCTATCAGACTTTGCTCAAGTATAGTAACTTGAATAAGAGGGGCTGAAAAGCCAGCAATAAACGATCCAACTGAAATGCACAGACACAAGCGCCACAACCATTTGTAAATTTGATAAACAAAATAGTATTTTTCAGCATTCTCGTGTTCTGCATCATGCATATTCACTAATTTGTTTCTTTCTGCATTAGCCTCATCAGCAATTCTCTGAGGTGAACTCAATACAAATGGCATACTTTTTATTAGATCTTTAAATTCTTCACGGTTATTTGCGTGAGCAATATGACCGGCGCATTTGGATAATCGAAGAGAAAGTAGCAACACACTGACACCTGCAGAAGTAACTGCAAATAAAAAAGCCCACAGTGAATATTGGAAAAATCGCATTGTATAATCTGGATTGCTTGAACTTACCGCCAACGTGAAAATAGTAACCGCACCCCCAGATGCCCCGAGCGCGAGCCACACGTGAATCTGTCGAAGAAGTAGCGCGCTTTCGTGTTCAGCATTTTGAACCGTCCGAATTGCATCTGACCTATCGAACATTCTTGTGCTCCAAACGTGCGATTCCACGAATTTCTAGCAAGCTACAAGCAAAAGAACATATTGACAACACTTTGCCCATCATTGTAGACATCTTTACGATGATTTGCACAAGGACAGGCGACGGAATGGAACGGCGGGCGGGGATTGAGATGAAGCGGGGGGCGTTGGAACGGGTTGTTCTGACGATCTTTTCGATCATCGGCATTCTGCCCGGCGGGTCCGTCGCCGCCCTGGCCCGGTCGGTGTATCTGGCAGCCCTGCGCCTGCTGCGGCCTGCGGAATCGGCCTTGCGCCGGTTGATCGTGGCGGCGGCGCGGGATGTGGTTTTGCCGTCCAGCGAGAAAAAGGCTGTGGCTCTGCCGGATTTTGATCGCGGCACGAGGGATGAACGCGGTGCCCGCTTTACGCTGTTCGATGCGCGGAAGGACTTTTCTGACCGGGCCGCGCGGCCTGCCTCGATGCCGCAGATCACGGTGATTGGCGTGGATGATTGGCAGTCCGGCGCGCAAGCGGTTGATACCCCGGACGCGCCGGTTCAGGCCAAGGCCCTGAGTCGCAGGATTCAGGCGTTGCATCTCGCCTTGTCGGATGTGCCGAAACAAGCCCGGCGATTGGCCCGGTGGCGGGCGCGGCGGGCGGCCCTTCGCGCCGCTGGCAAGACCGTGAAATTCGTCGAACCGCTGCGTCCCGGCTGGCCGCCGGGGCATCGCCATCAAGGGGCGCTGGCGGTGCATGAGCTTTTGTTGGATTGCGACCGGCTGGCTCGGGCAGAGGATGAGATGCCGGGGATGATCCGGGCGCCGTGAGGATGCGGGGGTATTTTACAGTGTTTGTACGGGGATTGTTTTTCGGCGAGCGAAGGGTGATGGGTGCGGGGCGCTCTCGGCGTTTTTCTTTGAAAAAAGCCTGCCGCGCTTGAGAGGTCTTGCTATGGGGCGAATTGGAAGCTTCAGGCTTCCAATTCTGCATCCCAATACAGATAATCCATCCAGCTTTCGTGCAGATGGTTGGGCGGAAACTTGCGCCCGACATTTTGCAGCTTCATTGCGGTGGGCTTGTAGGGCTTGCGGTTGAGCATGATGCCCGACGCGCGGCCCACCAACTGGCTGCCCTTGCGCAGATTGCAGGGCGAGCAGGCCGCGACGACATTCTCCCATGTCGTGCGCCCGCCATGGCAGCGCGGGACGACATGATCGAAGGTCAGCTCCGCCGCCGCGCCGCAATACTGGCAGACGAACTCGTCGCGCAGGAACAGGTTGAAACGCGTGAAGGCGGGGTATTTCGCGGGCTGGATATAATCGCGCAGGGACACGACGCTGGGCACGCGCATCGACATCGACGGCGAGTGAACCTCTTCATCGTATTCGGAAACGATGTTGACCCGTTCGAGGAAAACCGCCTTCACCGCCTCCTGCCATGGCCAGAGCGAGAGCGGAAAATACGACAGCGGGCGGTAATCGGCGTTCAGGACCAGGGCGGGTCTGTCCCGGATTCCCGAGGGTTTTCGAACAAAAGCGGGGGTCGTCGCCGTCGAGATAACGCTGGTCATCGAAACCATTCTCCTGAACCGGTGCCAGAACGCTACAGTCGACCGCCGGAGCGGTCAACGCGGTTCGTACGGACGGCGCTTGTCAGGAAAAAGGCGCGGAGTTGCGGATCAGGCGAGTACGCGCTTCAAAAATTCCGCCGCCGCGCCGAGGCCCTGCGGGTCGATGCCGTGGCCAAGACCGGGACGCAGCAGGGTTTCGACCGCAACCCCTGCGCCCTCCAGCCCCAGTTTGGCATCGGGCAGGGATTGCGGCGGCACCACCTGATCGGCGTCGCCATGGACCAGCAGAACCGGCGGTTTGCTCTTGATTTCATCGCCCAGCGACTCGGCTCGCAGCAAGCGACCCGAAAAGCCGACGATGCCAGCCAGTTGGGCCTCGCGCCGCAAGCCGACCTCGAGCGACATCATGGTCCCCTGGGAAAACCCGACCAGCGCCACGCGATCCGCCGACAGACCCGTCTCGGCCATCTGCGCGTCGATGAAATCGTTCAGCGCGGCCTTGGCCCGGCCCAGCCCCTCCATCATCGCCGCCTCGGACGAGCCATCGAGATAGGGAATCGGGAACCACTGGCGGCCCATGGGCGCGGCGGCGCACGGCTCGGGCGCGTTCGGCGAGACGAACGCCGTATCGGGCAAAACCCCGGCCAAGGGCTGCGCCAGACCGATCAGGTCATTGCCGTCGGCGCCATAGCCGTGCAGCAGGATGACGAGGCTTTTCGCCGCGCCCGAGGCCGCATCGATGGCCGGTCCCTCAAGTCCACTCATATCGCGCTCTCCGCTCTGGCCCCGCGGGCCTTTAATCCGAGGATGCAGAGCCAGGCCATGCCCGCAGCCAGCATCACGTTATAATTCGCCATCGACAGGCCGAAGAGATCCCACGGAATTTCGTTGCACGCCGCCGGGGCGCGCTGGGATGCCTCGACAACCATGGCAGTTGCATCGAAGCTGGTCGGCAAAGAGCCGCCGCCCGAGCAAGTCTGCGGCCCCTCCCACCAGAGGCGCTCGACGCCGCTGTGATAGATCGCCAAGCCAAGCTCGGCAACGAAGCCAAGCACAGCCACCAGGCCGAATGGGACACGCCAGCGGCTCGGCACAATCGCCGCGAGCGCCGCGCCCGCAATGCCGACCCCGAGCGCCCAGCGTTGGCTGATGCAAAGCTGGCATGGGTGCAGGCCGCCGATATACTGAAAGGCCAGCGCCGCCGCAAAGCTGGCCGCTCCGACAAGGGCCGCGAGAAGAAAGGCGTTCCTAGACAACATATTTCAACATCACAAATCCTCCGATCAACACGGCAAAGGCGAGGAAAGTCACCAGCCCCAACCGGCGCTCAATAAACGCCCGCACCGGCGTGCCAAACCGCCGCAACAACGCCGCGATCAGAAAAAAGCGGAACCCGCGCCCCAGCAAGCAAACTATGATGAATGACAGGAAGTTCATCTGCAGCAGGCCGCTGACGATCGTCGTGACCTTGAAGGGGAACGGCGTGATGGCCCCGACGGCGACGGCGAGGCTGCCATACTCGTTATAAAGCGCCTGAAATTCGTCATAGCGATCCGCCTTGCCGTAAAATTCCAGCACTTGCAGACCGATAGTGTCGTAGAACAAATAGCCGATGGCATAACCAAAGGCCGCCCCGGCCACCGAGGCCGCCGTGGCAACCCCCGCCACCAGCCATGCCCGGTGCGGCGCAGCGACGATCATCGGGATCATCATCGCTTCCTGGGGTATCGGAAAGAACGAGCTTTCCGCAAAGGCGACCAGCGCGAGAATCAACAGAGCATAGGGCGATTCAGCCTTGGCCACCATCCAGTCGTACATCCGCCTCAGCATCACGAGCCCTTCTTCCACGAACGCTATGCAGCGTCTACGCGCTGAGCCCCCGAAACGAAACCGCTTTGTCCGATTGATGGCACCGACCTCATACCGATCCGCCGCCGCGCGCGAAAGCGGCTTGATCTGCAAAACGCCGTGGCTTATTGCCTTGGAGGAGGCCCGGGTGGCGGAATGGTAGACGCAGCGGATTCAAAATCCGATATAGTGCGCAATGCTTTCAACGCTCTAACCCTTCTCAGTTATCAGGACGTACCGAAAACAAGGGGTGAATCTGATAACTTCGCTTTTTCTAATTCTGTCGCGTTTGCAGCAAGATGCTCCCAGCCAACCCAATCGCCATTTTCATCCTGGAAGGCTTCAAGCATTGTCCAAATCTTGTCGGCGTCTCTGGCCATATTGGCAATGATGCGAAGATTGCGCGCGTCCAACATAATCCACTTCATATCGCCGGGGATTAAAGACACCATACCCTCAGGGCAAAAGTCGATTTTGAAAACATCCATTTCGGCGTCGTCAACAAACGCACAGACTTCCGGGCCACCATTCTCGCCAAGCATAAGAAGCGGCCTTCGCACGGATAGACCGCCTGTCTGTAACTTGAACATTTTGTCAAAGGTGTCGCCGATGCTCATCTTCTCTTATCCTTCGCTTGTTGCGCCCGCATCCGCTGGCGAGCGATCCCCGCATACTTGATGACCATTTCCTTGGACGAATGGCCGGAGTAGCTGGTTATCTCGTCGTCGTCACAGCCTGCCCATGCCAGTTCCATGACACCCCGGTATCGCAGCGCGTGCAGGTCATAGGCTTCAAGGTCCAGCCTGCGCCTCTCGGCCAGCATACGGCGCTGCATGTAGTCGTAGCCGATTGGTTGACCGTCTGGCTCTGTGAGTATCGTTAAACCGTTCTTCGGGGCGCTATCGAGTGCTGCCTTTAGGCGTTCTGTGCATGGAAGCCAAAGCACCTTTCCGGTCTTCTCTTGAGTGACCGTCAATGCCGCTCCATCATAGTCGTTCCAGCGGAACTTTGTCCAGTCATTCGGGCGCTGAACGCTGCCTATTCCGACCTCTAACACCAGTCTTTCAAAGGGCTTTGCTTCATCGCGCCATTTGTCAACTGCCCAATCTGGCCACGGCAGGTGCGGTTGCTTTTTGCCCTTCGGCATATCCAGTCGCGGCGCACCCTTGGCATGATTTATATCGACCCATCCCAGGTTAATCGCGTGCTCACACAGGATCGACATTACCTGCGCGATATAGTTGGCAAAGCGCACCCGGTCTCGGTTTGCTTCCATGGCTTCGATCAAGAGCGGACGGCGAAAACGGATCACGTCTCGCTCGCCTAAAGTGTCTTCAATATACTGCAAAACCCGGCCATAATCGCGGCGGGTCCGAGGCTTTAGTTTTGCCCATTTTGCAGAATTTCGATATGATGCAACCAACGTGCTCCAAGATGTTTTCGTCGGCCTCGCTTTTCCGTTTCGGATTTCCCAGTAGATGCGATGAAATTCTTCCGTCCCGAACGCGGCCTTGATAGGCGTAGTTCTTCCTCGCCGACGATAGACGAAATATCCCGGCTTAGGTTCATGCAGGAAAGGCAGGCCGTGCTTTAACTTCGCCATTGAACCGGGCCTTCTTCCTCGGCCTCGCCTGACTGTATGCGGTCAAGATCGGCCACGCGCCAACGCTTCACGCCTTCGTCGATCTGGCACGGCTGAGGTAGCAACCCCTTCTCGACGAGGCCGATAAACTCAGCGGGGCGCATATCCATGAGTTTTGCAGCCGTCCGCTCACTGGCGAAGAGAGGCGCGCTCACTGGTCGCACTCCGGTCGCTTCCCCGCGATGAGCCAGATGCGATCTGCCGACGCTTGCAGTCTTTCTGAGAGGCGCTCGGCATCTTGGGCGCGCAAACGCAAATTGTATCGCTCGGTGTCGCCATTGCGTAGGTCGCGAATGACCGCGGCGGCTTCGTTGAGCAGGTATCGAAGATTAGTTTCCCGAACTTTCAATTCTGCGGGCTTCATGAGGCAGCGTGGGCCTTTGGTGCAGTCGTAGTTGTGCCGCTCGTCAGGATGCCCGTCCCGTTGGCAATCTTTGCAGTTGGACATGGGCGGGCAGGTTGCGGCGGCGATGCGATCAAGAATGTCGATGTCTTTGCTCACTGGTCGCGCTCCTTTTCGGTGGTGGCGGCAAGCGCGCGCTCTTTAAATATCTCGACGCACAAATCAACGCATTCGCTGCATATCGCGACGGCCCGATTCCCTCCCTCAAAGCGGTTGCCTACGATTATGCTCCCGACTTGGCTTGCCGGTTTGTCGCAGAAGTCGCAAAATGTTGTTGGCGCTCCCATGCTATTCCCCCTCCCCTATCAGGATGGCGAGGGCGGCGCGGGCCTGACCTAGCCATTTTTCGCGCGTCTCGGGTGCCTCATGCGCAAACATCTGCGGAGTTCGTTTGCTCGCAACGCTTGACGTTGTTCTTGCGGCTTCTGCGCGCCACAGGCCAGCGGCCATCTTTTCCAGCACATCGCCCCCCGGCTCCTGTAGTGTGCGGAGAAGGTTTGCTGCGCGCTCCAGCGCCAGCGCATCGTCCAGATAGGGGTCGCTGATTTCCGGGTCGGGTTCGTTCTCTGCCATGCCGCGATAAGCGGACGAAATGTCATCGAGGCGCTTTGCGTCGTCAATCGTTGCGGTCATTGCGTGTCCTTACCATTATGCAAATTGCGCTGCCCCGTGCCCTTGCACGATCCGCAAATACTGATCGTGGACAGAGCGGGCGGCATGTAGGGTGCCTCCCGATAGCCTTTTCCACGACAGGCCGAGCATGGGGTGGTCATGGCGTCTCTCCTGATAACATTTGGCGGCTAAACCTTGAACGGCACTAAGGGGGTGTCTTTGGCGAGGTACAGCGGGTGTTTCGGGTGCCCCGCCTTGGTCATCCCCCAACACATCGGGCCATCTGGAAGCCTGTTGCTTGCGAAGTGCGCTACGTGGTTTGCACGTCGCCTCAAGTCATACGATTTCGATACGTTGGCACCCCATGCGGCAACGAATTGGCCCGCAACCTCAATCGCATCGCAAAGCGGCTGTAGGGTGGCCTCGTCCTCGCTGGCGATATGACGCAGCATGTCCTTCGGGTCGGTGGCAATCCGCGTCGATAGGTTGAACAGGTCCAGCCTGCGAAAGCCTTCGCGCATGGCGAACCCGACCATGCGCCTCACGGACGGGTCATCCTCAATCCCAGCTATGCTTGGATTGAGCGCGCCGACCGTGAACGAAAGCGGTGTGTCCTCGTCAGCCATGTGTGCTTTCGGATCATCCCATTCGCGCCAAAGATGGATGCGATGCAGCCCGCAATCTGAAAATTCAGCGCCCGCTTTCGTATATTGCATCATGTCTCTCCTGATAGCGCGGCACGGGCTAAATCGCCGGTATCGACCAGCGCGGCCTTGCCGTCTGTGTGCGCGATAGTCGGATTCATATCCGCACTTTGCTGATTGCTAACAATCATCGGCTTTCCTCGTGTCTGGTGTTTCGGGCGTCTGCCTCGGCAGTCGGAATGAGCGCGAATGGCGAGCGGGTTGCCGGAAAGAACGCGAGGCACAGCACTTCGTCGCCTCGGTCGAAAACACTGACGGATTGGCGATACGGGTTCCATCGCACCCTATATCGGGCGCAGTCCCCACGGGACGGGCAGGATCGGTCTTGGTAGGCTGATATGTCAGGCATTGGGCTTACCTGCCTTGATCCGCAATTCGGCGTTTTCAGCAAGGAGCCGCTCGACTTGAGCGTTGCCGTTCAGCGCGCGAAGTACGTCCGCCCGAGGAAAGCTACGCCCCGCCTCTATCGTCGCGTCGGTGCGGCAGACAGTGCCGCCATAAGCCAGTGCGAGCAGTTCGTCGCGGCCTATCCTCACGGTCGGGGTCATTTTGCAGTCCTTTCTTTGATCTTCCCATTGACTCCCCGGTACTGCGCACCCTTCGAAAAGGGTCGCGACGGTATCTTCGGGCCGCGTCGTTTCTTGCCGCCAGCGGGGCGGTCAATAGCTGGTGGCGCAGCCGGTGCGGCTCGTTCAATCACCACGTCTTCCTCGCTCGAAAGACGCGCGTTCATCCGATGTTGCGCAATGGCGTCTTTCGCCGCTTCCGCATCATCGGCTTCGCTGCAACGCCATATGTCGAGGCACAGCGCGAGAGGTGATAGCGCCACGTCGTCAGGATCGAACAGAAACGACTTCCAGAACGGACGCTCGCCCATCTTGTGCTGCAACTCGTGCATTTCTTTCGTCAGCGGGAGGCACCACCATGGGTCCGGCTTGGTCGAATTGCCGGTGATTGCCTTTTTGAACTCCGCGTCAGGATAGCGGACGTGCGCGGCCTCGATTGGGTAGGTCTTTCCTGTCACCACGCACGGCAGTCGATGCAGGAACGCCATGTGCTTTCGCTCAAGGTCGGTGTGGCGAAGGCGGGTCATGCGCGATCCCCCGTGCTTCGGGACGGCAGCAATCCTTTGCGCATATTGTCCCGATGAAGGACCGTCAGGACGGCCCCTTCCTTCGCACGCACTTCAATATCGCCGCGCGCTACACGGGTGGCACCCTGACCAATCCACTCCCGCACTGGACTGCCAAGGATATACGCCTCGGCGGTTGAAAATGTGCACGGGAAAAACCGCTCCTGGAACCGTTGATAGGCATGGGCAGTGACGCGAATTTCGTAGGTCATACGTCGTCTCCGTGTAGGCGACGACGGCCTAGATCGGTGAGGTGGAACTTACTCGACTTCCGAGTCGAGAAATAATTTTCGCGTTCGTCAACTTCCCGCGCGGCTATCATCCGAGCGATCATATTGAGCGAGGGCGCGCCGGGGATATTTGGCGGCTGATCGGGCCTGTCGTGGAACCATTGGAGCGCGGCCTTGCGGGCGGGGGTCATGCTGCTGCCTCGCAATCTGGGCAGTAATGCTCCCAATAACCGCCGACCTTTTTGATTTTCCAACCGTCGTCACGCGCGTATTCCAGCATCTCATGGAAATCGCTGAACGTGTCGTCCTGAACGTCCTCGCATTCATCGCACGCCAGCCTGATGCCGCCGTTATCCGGTTTGTCGATCATACTGCGTCCCTCTCGTATGGGTTGGGCTCGGACCACGCCACGCCGTGACGGTCGCCATATTCCTGAATCGTCGTGATAAGATCGGCCATCTGGCGTACAGTCAGCTTCGATGTGCGGAAGCCAATCGGGAAAGGCCCGCCTTGACCGTCCAGAGGCTCCGCAAACTGCACTTGCCAGCCTAGAGCGTGCATGAAGGCGGCTTTCCACGCGTCGGTGGTCCAGTGCCTGCCTTCGGGCTTTGACCTCGCCACATCGGACAACATGGCCCACATACGCGAATTCTGATCTTCGTTACGGGTCGGCTCTCGCACGTTGACGATGAAGCCATCTTTCGCCGCGTCGATAAGGCGGTGAGCCATATCGCGCTGCCTTGCTCCCGCGAGAATGATCGTCTGGCCAGCCATTACGCCGCGATCCCCTCAAGGTCCGCAATCGCCGCGTCCATTTCGGCAAGAAACGCGGTAACCTCGGCTTCAATCTCAGCTATCAACTCGTCATCGCGTTCGATGCGTTCGATGCTGACTGACAGGTCCGCGCGCATTCTCGGGTCATAGGATACGAAGTCGCACCATTTCCGACCCGTGCAGGCCATTTGCCACTGCATTTGAAGGGCATAAGCCCGCGCGATCTTGGCACCACGCAAGGTGGCGATATGGGTTGCGCTGTTCGGGCACTTAAACTCGACCAGTCCATCATCGCCGACAAGACCGTCAGGGCTTGCGCCGGATCGAGATATTGACGGATGCGCGACAAAGCCGACTTCATCAACCGCCTCGCGAAGCAATGCGTAAGCGGCGCGCGCCTCGCCTTCGGTATCGGTGCCATGCTGCATCGCTGCGCTGGTGAAGCTATCCGCAGGGACGCCGGTCATTGTCTCAGCGATCAACTCGCCCATGTAGGTCGCACGCGTTTTGGAAGGTGCGCCCTTTTGACCCTTCGCCATAACATCCTTGATGCGTGAAGCTGTCACGGCTCCGCACCGCGCCGCTTCCCATTCTTCGGTGCCCTGCTCCATCACGCAGCCTCCGCCTGAGCGCGTTTCTTGGCGAGCATCGCCATAACGCGACCATACTGCACCTCGTCAATTTCGTGCAGGTCATCGACTTTCAAGAACGCCATGACGGCCTTCTCATCGCTACCGGTGTCTGCGATTTCAGAAGCCAAGGCAGTGAATGCGTCGGCTGTGATTTTCGGGATTGGCTGCGCACCGCGCCCGTCGTCATCCTGCTCGTCACCGGACGCCATACCGAGAATAGCAAAACCGGTATATCTCTTGAGGTACGTCTGGGTTGACCCGCCACCTTGAAGCACGTTCATCGAGCCGGATTTGTCCCGCGCCGCTTCGTCCGAAGTGCTGATGAAATGACCGGAGGCATGACGAACAATCGCCGTGACTTTAATCATTTCGCCAACCTGAACTTCCCAATTTAAGGAAAGCCCGTGCTTCGATAGCGTCGGACGCGCGGCCCTGATAAGATCGTCAAGCGATGCGTAATCACGTTTGAGGTGGTGGTTCTTGCTCGTGCGCTGCACAATCGGCATTTCCGCCATCGCAGCGGCAAAGGCGCGGTTAAACTCCTGCTCGGATTCCTTCGCCATCTGGCGCTCGCGAAGATCAAGCATCTTGTCGAGGCGCTCCATCGGCAAGTCGGGATTGAGCAAGACCCGCTCGATCATCGCCAGCATCGGGTCAGTAGGTGCCGCTTCTGTGTGAGCGACAATTTCGGTGCTTCCGTCCATGGGGGGGGTCTCCTAGAATGACATTGTGATGTTTGGGACCGCGCCTGCGGCGATCAGTTCGACTGCCTTGATCGATGCTGACTTGCTGACGCCCCCGGCGGTCAGGGAGTCAGCCGCGCGCTGGAACACCGCCTTGCGGTGTTCCGCGTCTTCACGGCGCGAGCGCTCTTGACGCGCTGCCTGCTCTGCTCGTTCAACAGCTTCGGCCCGCTCGCGTGCAACGGCCAGCGATGCGGTGGTCTTGGCGTCCTCTTCAGCCTTCTCCGCTCGCCTTGCTGCTTCGATGGCGTCAGCCTCAGCTTTCTCCACACGGGCTTTGTTCTCCGCTGCGGCCTGCTCTGCTTTGCGGCGCTCGTCTTCGCGGGCCTGTTCGGCGGCATCGGCAATGGCCTTGGCCTCGGCTTCTTTACGGCGCTCGGCGGCGGCTTTTTCTTCTGCTGCCTTAGTGGCCTCCGCTTCGGCAAGGGCGCGTGCTTCATCCGCCTTGCGCCGTTCT
The DNA here is from genome assembly GCA_937958625.1 of uncultured Neomegalonema sp. Taxonomy (GTDB): domain Bacteria; phylum Pseudomonadota; class Alphaproteobacteria; order Rhodobacterales; family Rhodobacteraceae; genus JAHDDY01. The sequence continues at coordinate 10,935 of CALGNO010000002.1, read as the reverse complement.
TCTGCCTCTGCGCGCAGCTTGGCGAGTTCGGCTTGCTGCTGCTCTCGGTCTTTCGCGGCGGTCAGCCGATCATTCAGAATTAGCAAGGTCGCAGATTTGGCATCTTCGGCTTGCTTCTGAAATTCCTGCATGGCCTCGCCGGTATCGAAAGAGCGCAAATGACTAATGGCGCGCTCGATATGTGCGGAGGGTTCGTCGGCGCTGACCACGCAGTCTTTGATGTCTGCGATTGTCTTCTCGTGGCCGGAAATCCGTTTTTTCTCGGATTCCTCCCATTCTGTCAAAGGCGCGCGCACTTCCGCCTTCAGATTGTCCAGAAATTCAGTCGCGACATTCCGGCGGGCGTTGATCGCGTTGATCTGAGCGCGCATATCTGCGCCCAAATTCTTGCCGAATTTATCGATAGTGGTCTTCGATGACGCGACCTTAGCCGCAAGAGATGCAATTCGCGCTCGCCCTTTCGCCGTGGTCAGGTCAGGGACTTCCCCGGTCGCGCCCGCCTTGATCTGATTAAGCAGGCGTTGAAGCCCGTCATCATCCGGCGCGCTGAACGCGGCTTGGAGCGCATCGGGGTTGGTGATAACTGCAACGTCTGAAGACGTTCGTTCGATTGTGGCGTTTCCGTCCATGGCATTAACTCCAATCTCGTGTTGTCGTGTCGAGCGGTTCGCGCCCGCTACCGTCTCGGCTCGGTGCCGGTGTTCGATTTCAACCGACCGTCCACGCAGGCGTCAGCGGTCAAATCCTGAAAGCTGATTTCGCGGGTTTCGCGGTTGACGTGGATGCAGTATCCGCCCTTGCTGTCGCACCCGCATCGCATGTGCCACTGGCTGTCTTCGGTGCGCTCTGAGGCTGCCTGTGCGGGCGGGTGAGGCGCGCTACGGGCGTATAAGACAAACGCAGGAAGCGAAGGGCTTACCGAAACGGCGACAAGGATGATCCATTCGGCGCGGGTCATGACTTCACCTGATTAGTAATTTCACGCCAAAAATCAGGAGCATCAACAGGGAGATTGGTATCTGTGGCCTCTGAATAGCCGACTGCCCATCCCTCAGGAAAAGAACCGGCGCGGCGACCCAACATGCAGATTGGGTTGTCGGACCACATGATTATACCGCCCTCTTCGAAGCCACCGCCAGGAAGTCGGTAAAGACACTCAATCTCAGTGCCATCTTTAGGCGCGCTGGAAATGTCCATATACCCATCAGGCGGCGGCGAGTTATGCCCTATATTGGCCTTCATGCGTCACCGCCTTTCGCCTTGGCGATGGCAGCGCGGGACAGCTTTAAAGCCTGCTCTTTGCAGCGGAAAAATTGATCAGAAATTGCATCATCGCCTGTCTTGTCATCCCAAAAGACATTTCCCGCGGCTTCACAGGCGTCCCATGCCTCCAGCGCCTCCAGCAGCTCGGGAGCGGCGGCGCGAACGCTGCAATCACCGCTATTCATAGCCTCCGCAAAGGCAACCGCTGCCTCATTGCTCGGCATCGTCACGGCAACCGATGTGTCGGCATCCTCGATAAACACGCACGCGCTGTGGCCGGTGGGGCCAACGTCAACGCCTCCGGGATAGATCGACACACCGGGATTGCCGGGGCGGATGATGATGGTCTCGGGGGTCATTACGAGGCCTCCTTAGCGCGGTCGGACGCGGCGTCGGACGGTTCATCGCCGATAATCTCGCCGAGAAGCTGGCGAAGGCGGTCGGGTTCCTCAAGGCACGGATTATCCCGCGTGTTGCCGTCCAAGAGCGCAACGATCATGTCGGCGACCGCGCGGGACGGAGTGTTGATATAGATCGTGCCGTCGTTGACCTCGAGCATCACGACTTCCTGTTTTTTGAGAAAGGGACTTTCGCAAACCGTCTCGGCGCTGATCTCGACGTTGCGGGAGGTCGGGTCGATGGTGGCTTCAATGTGTCCGAACATGTCCGGCTCCTTTGTGGAGCGGGGAAGGCCCCCGCTGTGTGGGGGTTGGGCGGCGCGAAGAACCATCAGCACGCTATCGCGAATTTCCTGATATGCGGCGGACCATGCGGCGGACGCGGCGGACCTTGCGGCGCATGCGGCGGACCATGCGGCGGACGCGGCGGACCTTGCGGCGGACGCGGCGGACGCGGCGGACCATGCGGCGGACCTTGCGGCGGACCTTGCGGCGGACGCGGCGGACGCGGCGGACGCGGCGGACCATGCGGCGGACCATGCGGCTTCATCGACAACATCGCCCCTGCTCGCTGTATCGTGAAGGCCAATCACGGTCTCGACTGCAATCTTGCTCTCGCCCGCGAAGGGCAGCGATACGCGAAGTATTGCAGCATGGATCATGTGAAGAATTGCTTGCCATGGCGGCTCAGCGTAACGACCATTCAGCGCGTCTATTTCTGCCGCAATCTGCATGTGCCATGCGATAGCTTCGTCTTCCGGCAGGCCCTCGAAAATCGTATCTTGCAAGTGGGCGAGCCACTCGGGATAGCCGTAATGAGCGGCAACATCAGCGTGTGCGCAGAAATTTTCCCGACTCGGGTCAATCTCGCGCGCATAGCAGCCTATCGAGCAGCCGCGAAAAGATGAGCCGCTCTGATCGGCGTACTCTCCACGGGCAAGCATATCGGCGGCGTAGTGCTGTTTTGCGGCGGGCAGCATAAGGGCAGTTGCCATCATCGTATCTCCGTATGCGTGGGGGTTACTCGGCTGCGATTGCAGCGGCGCGCTGGCGGGGAGCGATCATTTCAGACGCCGACGAAAGCACGTTGACGATTGTCTCCCAGTCTTCTGAAAACGCGGCACCGGCGGCGTCGAGAGCATCGAAGTCGTGGTTTTCAGCGTTGACGAGAAGCGCAAGGTCATCGGTGATGAAAGGTGCGAGTTTTACCAGTTCGGCGGAAACTCGACCGGCAGCATCGGAATAGCGTGCGCGCAAGGCTGCGTCGGCGTTCGCAGCCTCGGCAATGCGATTGCGGGACTGGCGGCTTGTGTGAATGTGCATCTTGTCTCTCCCGGTAAGGTAGCGGGCGCTAACCCGCTGTGAATGGGGTTAGACCAACGTCTCGCCGGAGCCGTGGCCGTGACTGGAGCCGTGGCCGTAGCCATCGCCGTAGCCGTAGCCATCGGAATCGCCGGAGCCGTGGCCATCGCCAGAGCCGTGACCGTCACTGGAGCCGTGGCCGTAGCCGTGGCCGGAGCCGTGGCCGGAACCGAAGCGGCTAAAGTTCTCTGCGCTTCCTTTGATAAGGCGAGCCATCAGTTGCGACCATAAACAGGCGCATTGACCCATGCTTCAACCGCCGCTGTTTCGGCTTCAAAAACGGCGGTGATTCCGGTCAGTGTTACGCTGGCGACTTTGGCACTGATGCGACTGCTTGAGGTTGGGCCATTCTCAGCCAAACCAAAGACGCCGCCCACATCTTTCGACCAGTAAATGCACATGCGTGCGTCGGTGAGATTGATCGGGTCGGCTTTGGCGTTCGTGGTATAGCCGAAGACAACGCCCCGCTTGTCGGTGCAGACCAAGACAGGAATTGGATCGTGGCTGCATTCACTCGGCTTTGGCTCTGCGCTTGCGCCGCCGAACATTCCAGCGATCTCGCGTGCTTCGCCGATTGTGAGGTCGTCAATATTCATCTCATCTCTCCCGCTGACTGTGTGTCGTTGGGAGCAGTTATTACGCAAAACGCATAACGTGTCAACGCAAAATGCGTAATTAATTCGCTGCCACTCTAAAATCACAGATTGGACAGGGTTAGTCGTTATGCTTTCGACGCGCTCGCTTGACCCATGCTACCGGATGAAACGCCTCAACCGCCTGATCCATCATTATGCGAGCGTTATAGCTTTCAAGAGTAACAAGGCCGTTGGTTTGAAGATGCACCATCTTGAGGAGCTTTCGCCCGTCAGCAAGCTCAACAACGCACTCCGCGCCATCCGCTTCATTGGCTGAAACCGCTCCGTCGATGATGACAATATCGCCGTCTTGATAGACCGGGCTTTGAGAGTCGCCGCGAATCACCAGAGGCAAAGCATCGCCCAATAAGTCAGGCGGACCCTCGATACTTCCACGGGTCCAGTCGTTCTGATCTGCGTCGAATGGCAGGACAACCGCGCCTGCCCCGACCTCCCCGCCAATCCTCAAAGTACGGCGATTGATCTGGCCTCGTCCAAAAGCCAGCCACTCTGGGCTAACTTTAAATGCCCGCGCATACTTCTTGGCAGCATCATCCTTGAAGCCACGGCTTCCGTTCTCGTGCCCGAGATAAGTCGACTGAGGCCAGCCAAATGCGCGCACCGCGTCGATGGCCTTTTCATAACCCGCCTTTTCGCGGGCGGTGCGCAGGCGTAGTGCTTTTGCGTCATCTGTCATCCTCACAACTATGCACATAGCATTACGCAAAAGGCGTTGACTTGTCATTACGCATTTCGCATAATGAGCAAATGAACACACTGGATGACCTCTTTGGCCTATGGCCAACCGTCTCGGATTTGGCGCGCGACATAGGCCGTCCGGTCCAGACTGTATCGTCTTGGAAGTCGCGCAAATCCATTCCCGGCTCCGAGTTTGTTGCTATCACGAATGCGGCTGGAAAGCGTGGTTTTGATGCCGTTACGGTGGAGGCCGTAGCCAACCTTTGCGCTCGCACTGCTCCCACCGAAAGCGAAGGGGCAGCAGCATGACAACCTGCACTGCACCCTGTCCTAAAAACTGCGGGAACATGATGAACCCGAAGAACAAGACCGGCCTCTGCCGATCTTGCGGAATGCGGAAGCTGAACGCTGATCCAGAGTTCGCCGAGGCTCACCGCGAGCGGATGCGGAAGCTGCACGCTGATCCAGAGTTCGCCGAGGCTCACCGCGAGCGCGCCAGCGAGCGGATGCGGAAGCTGCACGCTGATCCAGAGTTCGCCGAGGCTCACCGCGAGCGGATGCGGAAGCTGCACGCTGATCCAGAGTTCGCCGAGGCTCACCGCGAGCGGATGCGGAAGCTGCACGCTGAACGCCGGGACCGTTTTACAGGCGATTTGACCGCAACGCAGTTGGAAAAATTTCAAACCTATCAATCCCTTGGCTACAGTATGCCCGAAGCACGGGCTGTTGTTCTCCGCGAAGGGGCAGCGGCATGAACCGCCGCTCATTTCTCGCAGGGGCCGCGACAGCCGCTCTTTTGCCGCCAGTCTCCATTCTGGCGAAGCCGACCGTGACGCTTCCTCTCGTGACTGACTGGTACGTCGTTTCCAACCCCACGTTTCGCGCGGTTGCTGCGAACGACAGCGAGGCCACAGCATGAACTGGCGTGACACTCCCCTTTTCATAGCGGCACCGCTGGCAATCGGATTCGGCGGGCCTTTGGTCATTTCCATTCAATGCAATCTTCTTTCGTATTCGCCCGACATGGGCGTTGTCTTGGTTGTGAGCTGGTTTATCGCTCTTGCGTTCGCTCTAGGCTGCATAAGCCCCTCCGGAGATCACAAAACCATTCGCGACCTTCTCCCCGAAGGTGACGACGAATGAACCCCTCCCGTTCAAAGCAATATCGGTACGATAGGACCGAAATCACCGAAGCCCGCCGAGGGTGGAGCCGCACTCGGTATCGGAATCGGGAGATCATCGAGCCGTACCGCGACGGGCTGTCTTATACGGCCATCGGAAAGCGCGTGAAGTGCACTCGCAACGCTGTTGCTGGCGCGATTGCCCGCAACCGACCTGACGTGCAGCAATGAGCGCGGTCACACAGAATTTGCGGGCCTCCCGCATCACGAATGAGGGTCGAGCAGTACTCCCCTCTCGCGGCGATTTTGTATCCTCCCAGATCATCGCCGCCCAACCTGCCGGGGCTGTAATGGCCCCGGCTTTTTCCTCGCCTTCGCAAGCGCCTTTCGGGCATTTTCGTGGGTGTGGCGGCGTGGAAAGCAGACACGCAGGATGGGCGCTTGCCGGAGGCGCTCGACAGCAGAAAAGTATCCGATTGTCGCGGCTGGAGACTGGCGGACGGAGTGCTGTGGCCTCGCCAACAAGCCAGCATAGCCGGAGTAGCGACCGGCCCACACCCAACTCGTTCACGCGACTATCTCCCCGCGTGAATTGCAGGTCGGGGCGGTTCTCCCAGTTGCCGACCCCGGCCTGCATCGAATTTTCAGCGTGCCAGACGGTTCCCGCCGTCCAGCCCGCATAGTCAGGAGTCCTTATGTCAATGTCAGTCGCCATGTATTCTCCTTCGGCCTCTCGGCCCCCTGCCAATCAATGTGCAGGAAGGAATGCTGAGATGTCTTTCAGCGAAATGAAATTCAGGTTCGAAGATGTTTGCGACCATGAAGGCTTCATCGACCCCGACAAACTGAACGGCCTGATTGCCGAAGTCTACGGGACGCGGGAAGCCTGCGCTCATGCGCTCGGCTACAAGGCAGATCGGATTGTCTATCTCTGGCTCGACGGCTCGGTTCGCACCATGCGCGCCAATAAGATGATGTTGTTGCAAGCCCAAGTGAACGCCTTCCGTTCGGGTGCACGCATCAAGCGGCGGGCTGGCTCTATCGCCAATGCCCTGAGTGCTTTCGCATGATCCGCGTTTCCGCGTTCTTCATCGGGTTGGGTGCACTCTGCGTTCCCGGCTCGTTCCCTGAAACTTTGTTCAATCGCATCGCCGCGTGGGCGGGGCGGGATGGGCATGAAGATCAGGACGTGCCCGAAAAATCCCAGCCGCAAGCCACCAACAACAGATCGGACGTGAAATGACCGAAGAAATTAAACTCAAAAATCCGACTGCCAAAAAGGCAAAGTCGGAACCAAAGACTGACGGCTTCACCGCCACCATGCCAGTCGCCGCGCTAAAGTCGGCGGTTAATATTTGCGCAAAGTTCGTGGTGGATCGCCGCGTGACGATACCTGTCCTTAGCTGCCTGAGGCTTTCCGCAGAAGGCGGCGTTGTCTCTTTGATCGCCACTGACCTTGACATCGAATTGTCAATGAAGGTGCAGGCGGAGCAAGTCGCCAAAGGCAGCGTATGCGTTGATGCGCACGCCCTTGGTAAAATTCTCAAGGAAGCCGACTCGACGGCGACGATCACAATCACGCACGATCCTGTTGAGGACAGAGCCAAGGCGTCAACGTCTAGCGTGAAGTATTCCCTCGCATCGATCCCCGCCGCCGACTTCCCTTCGTTTCCAGCCTCGAAAGCAGACTTTTCGTTTAAGGCCGATGGCGCTGATCTGAGGCGGCTTTTCACAAAGACCCGCTTTGCGATCTCGACCGAGGAAACCCGCTATTACCTCAACGGCGTTTATCTGCATGTGGTTGATGGCAAGCTGCGCGCGGTTGCGACCGACGGTCACCGGCTCGCGCGCGTTGACATGGCCGCTCCGAATGAATGGGCAGCAAGCGCACCCGGCATCATTGTCCATCGCAAGGCCGTTGACCTAATTCGCTTCATCATGAGGGGTGGGTGCGAGGTTGCCGTTTCCGCTGAGAATAAAATCTCAATCGACGGTCCCGGATGGACTGTTAGATCGAAGCTGATCGACGGGACTTTCCCGGATTACACGCGCGTAATTCCTGACTACCAATGCGCCGCTCTTTCCGTTGATACGGATAACCTTCGCAAGGGTCTTCGCCGTGTCTGCGCGGTATCCACTGAGAAAAGCCGTGCGGTTGGTCTTGATCTGACTCCGGACAATGTCGCGCTTTCGGTCAACGCTCCTGACGCGGGCACCGCCGAAAGTTCAATCCCGGCGACTTATGCAGGCGAGTCCTTCTGCATTGGGTTCAACGGCAGCTACGTCATTGAGATTCTTGAACAGATCGACGGAGAGCGCGTTGAGTTCCGCGCGTCAGACCCAGCATCCCCGACCGCAATCAGCGACCCAACCGACGACAGCGCGATTTATGTCGTCATGCCGATGCTGGTTTGACGCATGACCCGCCGCGCCGCAAAGATCGACCGCAACCAACCCGAGATAGTGGACACTCTCCGCGCTCTCGGGTGCTCTGTGAAGCCGTGCCACGCGGTAGGCGAAGGGTTCCCCGATTTGGTAGTTGGCGTTGTCGGCTCGACCTACTTGGCCGAAGTCAAAGACGGTGAGCTGCCGCCCTCGGCCCGCAAACTATCACCGGGGCAAGTCGCGTTCCATGACGAATGGCGCGGCGGTCGCCCTGTGGTCCTTGAGACTGTTCAGCAAGCCATCGATTGGGTCGCATCGCTGCGTAAGACAGCGGAGGCGCAGCAATGAGCCTCGCAAGCACGTTCGGCGGTGCGCGCCTTTTCAACGCGGATTGGCAATCGGTGGAGTCCGAGATTGGTACTTTCGACCACCTTATCACTGATCCTCCGTATGAAAACCACATGCACGTCGCTAAGGCAGGCTCGCGTGGGATTCGGACGGATGGTCATGCCAGCCCTCAGGCGCTCGACTTCGATAGCATAGAAGGCCAACGGGATGATATAACCCGCCTTGGGTCGCTCGCATCGGGCTGGTTCATGGCGTTCTGCACTCCCGAAGGCGTGGCCCCCTGGCGAGACTCTATTGAGGCGGCGGGTATGCGTTACAAGCGTTGCCTGTTTTGGTGCAAGCCAGATAGTGCGCCGCAAATGAACGGGCAAGGCCCCGCTATGGCCGTCGAATGTTACGTCGCTGCATGGGCTGGCCGAGGCCACAGCGTATGGAACGGCGGGGGCGGTCGCAACTGGACTGTCTGCCCATGCCAGCCACGATCACGGGACGGACGCCACCCGACCGAAAAGCCTCTGGCTCTGATGAGCGACATAATCACCAAATTTACGCAGCCTGGGGACACGATCCTTGACCCCTGTATGGGCAGCGGGACGACAGGCGTTGCTGCGCTTCGTTTGGGCCGGAAGTTCATCGGTGCCGAGCGCGATGCAGATTACTACAGCATCGCCGTTGAGCGGATCGAAGCGGCGTCTATGGAGCCGGTCGATCTATTCGCGGCACCGGGGCGGCGAGTGAAGCCACAGACGCTGCAAATGGACGTGGAGGTAGCGCAATGAGCCTCCGCTGGGAAAATCGCAGCACCTTCGTTTGTGACCTTCTGACGAGGTGGTGCGAGAATGGCCGCTTGCCCTGCTCCAACCCCAGGGCAGAGGCCGCACAGCTTAGTCAAATCGCCAAGCTACTCGCCCGCATATCCGAGAATGACCGCAAGCAATTCTTTGCCAGGTTTCGCGAGGGCAGAACCCGCACTGACCTTCGCCAGCGGACGTGGGACATAATCCAACAGAAAGAGGCCGCCTGATGCTTACGCCGAAAATGGCCGAAATGCTGGAGCTTGTCGTCAAGCTAGATTTAGCAGGCACGCCCGCAACCGTCGATGAAATTATGGCTTCTTCCGGGAAGCAACGGCCCAACGTGGGCGACATGCTCTTTCGGCTGTCGCTGCGCGGATACCTCAAGATTACAGCCCGCTTCACTGTCAAGCCAGTGAACGCCCCGAACGCCATCGCTCTAGGCGCGTGCGGGTTCTCTGACTTCACCCCCGCCGATGAAATTTACGCCATTCGCGACAGAAGGAAAGCAGCATGACCGACAACGCAGGCCACAACGGCGGGGACGACTTTTCCAGCACCAAGGTCGCCGCTGACCAGCTTCGCACAATCGTCGAGCGCATCGAACGGCTCGAAGAGGAAAAGAAGGAAGTCGCGGAGCAGATCAAGGAAGTCTATGCCGAGGCCAAAGGCAACGGGTACGACGTTAAAACCCTGCGCGCCGTTATCAAATTGAGAAAAATCGACCCGGTCCAGCTATCCGAAGAAGAAGCGATGCTGGACCTCTACAAGCACGCGCTTGGGATGGCTGCATGAGCGCGCGTTCTCAAATTGAGAATTTGCCGCAAATAAAGGCAATCCCAACGGCTTATTCCGGGGTGAATTTCCGTTCGCGCCTTGAGGCGAGATGGGCCGCTTTCTTCGATCTTGCGAACTGGCATTGGACATATGAGCCAATCGACTTTGACGGATGGGCACCCGATTTCAGCTTGAAATGCTCCAAAGGCCCTATTTACGTCGAGGTAAAGCCGGTCGATATTGAGCCACAGGACTATTCTCAATTTGAGAAAGTCGAGCCGCATATCAAGTCGCATATCGTTATGCTTTGCGGCGTCATTCCGCACGCGGCATCCCATCACTACAATAACCCCGGCAAGATCATCACGCCCGATTGGCGCGACCAGGAGGCCGTTGAATACGAAATGCAGTGTGGCTCGCTTAGGGCCATGTGGGACGATGCTGGTAACGCCGTGCAATGGGCACCGGCGGCGCGCGCGACCCGTGACTGGCGACCCGCTCGCTCCAATCAAAACTGGCGGGGTGTTTGACTATGCCGCTCGATATGACGCCGGATCGCGGCCCCATTCACAATGTCGAGGCAGAGCAGGCCGTTCTTGGCGCGATACTGGTCAACAATGATGTGCTTCCCCGCCTCGGGTCAATCCGAAGTGAGCATTTCTTTGACCCTATACATGGCGAGCTATTCAGGAAGATCGAATCCACTGTTGAGGCTGGCGACCTTGCAAGTCCAATCACCCTAAGAGACTGGTTCGCCGCGCTTCCGAGCGTCGAGGGCTTGGGGGGCGCTCTGTACCTTGCTCGCCTGACTGATAACGCGATTACGGTATTCGATGCCCCCGCCAATGCGCGGACGATCATTAATGCACATGCCCGCCGTGCAATCGTTGCCTCTGCGGAAGCCGCGATTGAAAGCGCCTACTCAGGCAATGACCCGCAAGAGACGGCATCGTTGCTCGACGCCTCAATCATCGGCTTGGACTTCGGCAAGCCCCGTGGCCGCTATCGCTTTTCGGAGACCATGAAGGCCACCGTTGAGCGTGTTGCGGAAGCTTATCAGTCGGATGGTCGGCCAATCGGCATCATGACGGGCCTAAGAGACCTTGACCGTCTCACTCGCGGCTTTCGGCGCGGCAACCTTGTGATCATCGCC
>CALGNO010000001.1 GCA_937958625.1 uncultured Neomegalonema sp. | reverse complement strand
CGGGCAGGGACGGTAGCGGCTGTTGCTGTATCGGCGTCTGCTGCACCGGCGCCGGGGCGTAGACTGGTGCGGCGGGTTGTTGCGCCGCCGGATTATAGGCCGGTGCGGGCGGTTGCTGATAGGTTTGCTGGAACGTCGGCTGTTGATACGCGGCGGGCGGCTGTTGCGGCGGGCGCGCCTGCTGATAGACCGAGGGCTGCGGCTGTTGCGCGTCTTCGGCAGCGGTCGTGATCGCCTCGCCCCCGGCGGCGAGGTCGCGGCCAAGCCCCTCGAAGGTATTACACGCGGCGAGAGAGCCCAACAGGGCGAGAAGCGACAGGGATTTCATGGCGTTCCTCTGAATTCTTGATCGTTGATCTAGCTCGGCGACATGCCGCGCAGGCGTTCACTCCGACGACGCAGCAACTCCAGCGTCGCCAACAGAATGACCGACAAAATCACGAGAATTGTGGCAACCGCAAGGATGGTCGGAGAGATTTGCTCGCGAATACCCGAATACATCTGGCGCGGAATCGTTCGGTGCTCGGGGCCTGCCAGGAACAGGACGGCGACGACTTCGTCGAACGAGGTAATGAAGGCAAATAGGCCCCCCGAGATCACACCGGGCAGGATCAGCGGCATCTGGATTTTCCAGAATGTCTGCGCGGGCCCCGCCCCCATCGACGCCCCCGCGCGCACCAGCGATTTGTCGAATCCGACGAGGGTCGCGGTCACGGTGATGATGACGAAGGGCGTGCCGAGGGCGGCGTGGGCCAGAATCACACCCAGATACGTCTGAGCCAGAATCCAGCGGTCGGCTTCTTCATTGCCCAGCAGCCAGCTACTCGGGTTGAAGTTGTTCGAGTAGAAATAGAACATCCCCGCCGCCGTCACGACCAGCGGCACGATCAGGGGCGAGATCAGCACCGACATGATCAGGCCGCGCGCTGGCATCTCTGACCGGGACAGGCCGATGGCCGCCAGCGTGCCGAGGGTTACGGCGATGATCGTGGCAAAAAACCCGATAAAGAAGCTGTTGCGCATGGCTCGTATCCACTGCGCGTTTTCCCACATATCGGTGTAGAAGCTCGGCGGTGCGGTATGGAACGGGCTGAGGCCCTTCCACAGCCACTCCCAGAACAGCGGCCAGCTCGTGGGCTGGTCCGGGTTCGCCATGCCGTTCTGCGCGATGTCCTGATACCAGCGCAGGGAATAGGCCTCGCTGTCAAAGCTCAGCATTCCGTCGGTAAAGCTGAAATATGGCTCCGCATTAAAACTGAGCGGCGCAATGATCAGGATCGGCGTGATCAGAAAGATGAAGATCAGCGCGCAGATGACGAGGAACGTGTAGTGCCAGACTTTCTGGCCGGTACTCGCATAGGGGGGCAGGGAGGACATGGCTTACCCCAGCTTCATGTTGTCGATGCCGACGATGCGGTCATAGAGCCAATAGAGCACCAGCACACCGAGCAGCAGGATGCCGCCCAGCGCCGCCGCCAGCGAATAGTTCAACGAGCGTTGCATGTGATAGGCGATGGCGTTCGAGATCAGTTGGCCGTCACTGCCGCCGACCAGCGCCGGGGTAATATAATACCCGATGGCGAGGATGAAGACGAGCAGGCCCCCCGCCCCTATACCGGGAATCGTCGCAGGGAAATACACGCGCCAAAAGGCCGTCCAGTCGGTCGCGCCGAGGCTCTTGGCGGCGCGGACATGGCTGGGCGGAATGGCCTTCATCACCGAATAGATCGGCAGGATCATGAAGGGCAACAGAATGTGCGTCATAGCCACCACTGTGCCCGTCATATTGTAGATCAGGCTGAACCGGCTGTCGTCACTCGTGACACCGAGAAAAACGAGCATGTCGTTCAGCACGCCTTGGCTTTGCAGCATCGCGATCCATGCGGTCGTGCGGACCAAGAGCGATGTCCAGAATGGCAGAAGCACCAGAATAATCAGCAGGTTCGCCTTCCGCGCGGGCAGATGCGCAATCAGATAAGCGACGGGAAAACCAAGGAAAATACAGGCGATCATCACCCCGCCAGAGACCAACAGCGTGCGCACGAACAGCGAGACATAAATCTGGCGCTGCTCCTCCTGATCCTCGAAACTACCGTCGGGCATGTATTTCATGTCGATAGCATTGGCGTAGAAGGCCGGGGTCAGCGAGGTCGAGGCGAGTTTCATCGCGCCCCATGTCTCAATGTCGGCCCAGTCCTTGTCGCGGTCGATCAGGGCGGCAAGATAGGGCGGCTCCATCTTCGCGGCGCGCCGGGCCGTCTTGGTCATCAGCGAGCGGGTGCCGGAAAGCTCTTGGTTTACGCGCGAGGCGACCTTGCCGATTTCCTTGCTCTCTCGCGCGGCGGCGAGGTCGGCGACCATGGCGGCGGCCATCTCTTCGGTCGGCTCGCTGACCCCGTCCCATTGTTGCAACAGGGCCGTAGAGGCGGGCATCCGCGCTTCATACGTGTCGTTATAGGCCCCTTGATACAGCAGCAGTGCCACGATCGGCACAACGAAACTGGCGAGGATAAAGACCAGCAGCGGCGCAACCAGCAGGAACGCGCGGCGGCGGCTGACCTTCATCGCCTGCCGTAATCGTTGTTTCAGCGGCGTGCCATCAGCGGCCAGCAAGGCACCACTTGCGTCGGAAGGAGCACCCGGCAGCGGCGCGGTCTGATAGCTGGCATCGGTCATGGCGGGACAATCTCGCAATCATGAAAAGGGCCGCCCCGGTCTGGGGCGGCCCATCGTGTTTAGCTGGCGAGCCAGGCGTTGAAACGCTCGTTCAACTCGTCCTGATTATCGGCCCAGAACTCGAAGTCGTTCTGAAGCGCGTTCTTGAAGTTATCCGGTGCCGTCGGCATCTGCGGGCCCATTTTCAGGTCCGGCTTGCCGTCGTACGAACCGACCAGCGGCGAGGACGACTTGCGGGTCGGGCCGTAGGAAATCCACGATGCCTGATCCGCCAGCGCCTGGGTGCCGGTCGAGAATTTCAGGAAGTCCATCGCGGCTTCTTTGTTCGGCGCGCCTTTGGGGATGATCCAGAGATCGAGGTCCCAGATCTGGCCGTCCCAGACGATTTCGAACGGCTTGTCTTCGGCGGCCACGGCGTTGAAGATACGGCCATTATAGGCGGTCGTCATCGCGACTTCACCATCGGCGAGCAGCTGCGGAGGCTGGGCACCGGCTTCCCACCAGACGACGTCGTCCTTGATGCTGTCGAGCTTGGCGAATGCGCGGTCGACGCCTTCATCGGTGCCGAGCACGTCGTAGACTTCATCGGCGGCGACGCCGTCAGCGATCAGAGCCATTTCGAGGTTCGCTTTAGGCGATTTGCGCAGGCCGCGCTTGCCCGGGAACTTCTCGGTGTCGAAGAAATCGGCCATCGTGGTCGGGCCGTCTTCCATCTTTTCCTTGTCATAGGCGAAGATGGTCGACCAGACGATCGTCGGCACGGCACAAGGCACGTCCAGCGTTCCGGCGATGAAATCTTCTGCGGCAGGCGTGCCATCGGCACCATCGGGAAGAGCCGACATGTCGAGTTCTTCGGCCAGACCTTCGTCACACGCGCGCACGGCGTCGGACAGTTCGACATCGACGATGTCCCAGGTCACGTTACCGGCTTCGACCTGCGCTTTGATTTCGGCGAGGCCGCCATTGTAATCTTCGCTGACGATCTTGTTGCCAGTCTGCTCGATCCAAGGCTTGTGATAAGCCTCGACCTGACTTTTCGTGTAGGCACCGCCCCACGAGACCACAGTGATCGATTTGCCCGAATGGGCGTCGGCGTAAACGGCGCCGGTGAGTGCAATGCCGCTGGCAGCGGCGAGCAAGATTGCTCTGGTCATGATATTCTCTCCCTGTTTGGCCGGAGGTCCGGCCTTCGTCATCCGCCGCAAGCGGCGGTATTGGGTTAAGCCGCGTCCAACGCGCGGCAATCCTCGGTTACCCAACCCACCGGGCACGTCTCGCCGACGTTAAGGGCCGCGTGGTCCGAGGAATTTGGCACTTTGACGATGAACGCATCATCGCCCGCCACCGACATGCGACAGCGGATATGGTCGCCGAGATAGATCAGCTCCATCACCTTGCCGTCGAGACGGTTCGGTGCATCGGCGGCTAGAATCACGCGCTCGGGGCGGATCGACAGCATGGTCTCTCCACTCTCGCCGCAATTCACCGCCAAAGCCTGCACATTTGCGCCCTCGCCGATGGTTACCGAGGCGACGCCGTCCGAAACACCATTGATTCGACCGCGCAACTTGTTGTTCTCACCAATAAATGACGCAACGAAGGCATTGTCGGGCTTTTCGTAGAGAACGGCAGGCGGCGCGAGTTGCTGGATGATGCCATCGTCGAATACCGCGATCCGGTCAGACATCGTCAGGGCTTCGGACTGGTCATGGGTCACGTAGACCACCGTGACGCCGAGTTGCTCGTGAATATGCTTGATCTCGTACTGCATATGCTCGCGAAGCTGTTTGTCGAGCGCGCCGAGGGGTTCGTCCATCAGCACCAGTTCCGGCTCGAACACCAGCGCCCGGGCAAGGGCAAGGCGCTGTTGTTGTCCCCCCGAAAGCTGGGTCGGGCGACGGTCGCCGAACTCGCCCATCTGGACCATGTCGAGGGCTTTTGCGACCTTTTCCTTTGTCACGGCTTTGCTCATCTTGCGCACTTGCAGCGGGAACGCGAGGTTTTCGCCGACCGTCATATGCGGAAACAGGGCGTAGTTCTGAAACACCATGCCAATGCCGCGCTTATGCGGCGGGATGTTGTTGATCGAGTTGCCATCGAGGCGGATTTCGCCGTGGGTTGCGGTCTCGAACCCGGCCAGCATCATCAGGCACGTCGTCTTCCCGGACCCCGATGGACCGAGCATGGTCAGGAACTCGCCCTTGCCGATGGCGAGGTTGAGATTTTTCACGACCAGCGTTTCGCCGTCATAGCTTTTCTGTACCTGATCAAAAACGACGAAGTCGTTCGATCCTTCCGCTTCGGCCATCGGGCCTCCAGGCTCTGGTTCATTGAAGGTCAGCGGGGACACAAACATGCGCGCGGCGACGGCGCAAGGGGTTAAAATTACGCATTCATCGTCCGGAAATCACTTCCGGCAACTATCGGTCCGGTCTGAAGTCGCGGCCCAGGCAGGCGGGAGCGTCTGAGCGGCGGCTGGCTAGCGAAATCACGACCAGCGCTATGATCGTCGCCAGATAAGGGGCCATGGACAGAAATTGCGACGGGATATCGATGTCGAGGGTCTCGCGATAATTCCGCGCCTGATCGAAGGCGGCAAAGATCAACGCGCCGATGAAAAGGCGCAGGGGCCGCCAGCTCGCGAAGACAACGAGCGCCAGCGCAATCCAGCCGCGCCCTGCCGTCATGTCTTCCGCCCAGAGCGGCGTGTAGACGAGCGACAGATAGGCCCCGCCCAGCCCCGCACAGGCCCCGCCGAACAGAACCGCGAGGCTGCGCACTTTCAGCACGCCGAGTCCGAGCGCCTGTGCCGAGCCGTGGTCATCGCCGACCGCGCGCAGGCGCAGGCCCGTACGGGTAAAGTTGAGCCATGCCCACACCAGAATGACCAGTGCCACCGCTCCGAAGACCATGCCGTCATGGGCGAGCAGGATGCGCGCGGCGGCATTATCGGCGAGGGCTTCGGGGACGGTGAATTTCGGCATCGGTGCGAGGGCTTGTCCGACAAAGTCTTTACCGATCAGGCCACTGGCCCCGGTGCCGAAGATTGTCAGGGCCAACCCCGTCGCCGCTTGATTGGCAGTAAAGCCCAGCGCGACGATGACGAACAGGAACGCCCCGGCCATGCCCGCCGCGGCCCCGGCGGCGATGCCCATCAGGCTAGACCCGGTCGTCAGCGCGGTGGCAAAGGCGGCAACCGCGCCGAGCAGCATCATGCCCTCGACCCCGAGGTTCAGCACCCCGGATCGCTCGGCGACCAGTTCTCCGGTGGCGGCGAACAAGAACGGCGTGGCGGCGACGATGACGGCAATCAGAAAGGCTTCCATCTTAGACCCTCGCCGTTGTGCGCCAGCGCAGGCGATAGTGGATCATTGCATCGCAGGCGAGCAGGAACAGCAACAGCATCCCCTGGAATACCAGAGTCGCATTGCGGGGCAGGCCGAGGGTGATCTGTGCATTCTCGCCGCCGATATAGGTCAGCGCCAGCACCAGCGCCGCCAGCAACACGCCCACCGGGTGTAATCGCCCCAAAAAGGCAACGATAATGGCGGCGAACCCGTATTCGGCAGAAATCTCCGGCTGTAGCTGTCCGATGATCGCCGTCGTCTCCAACGCTCCGGCAAGGCCCGCCAGTGCGCCGGACAGTAAGAAGACGACATAGATCGTGCGCCCTTGCTGAAACCCAGCAAAATGCGCGGCACGGGGGGCGAGGCCGGTGATATTGACGCGAAAGCCAGTGATCGTCCGCGCCATCGCAAACCATACGGCGGCAACGACGGCCAGCATCACGAACAGACCCCAATGCAGGCGTGTTCCCTCGAGCAGCAAAGGCATAGCCGTGGCCTCCGGGAACTCCCGCGATTGCGGGAAGCCGAAGCCGAGGGGGTCTCGCCACGGACCCCGCACGACCCAGTCGAGCAGGTATCCGGCGACATAGGTCAGCATCAGACTGGTAAGAATCTCGCTCGCGCCAGCCCTGACACGCAAAAACGCCGGTATCAGAGCCCAGAGCAACCCGCCGAGCGTTCCGGCGATAAGGCAGGCAGGCAGCAGGATGATCTGCGGCGTCGTGTCTGGCGCATAAAGCGCGACCGCTCCGGCGAAGATCGCACCGAGAATGTACTGCCCAGCCGCGCCGATATTGAAAATCCCCGCCCGAAACGCGACCGCGAGGCCGACGCCGATCAGGGCCAGCGGGATCGCTTTCAGCACCACCTCGGCGGGCTGATACAACAGGCTGGCGCGGGCTTCTTCTCCGGCGGCAAAATACGCTTTCAGGTCATTGAATGGAAAAAGGAAATAGGCATCGACAGCATCACCGGGCGACTTGCCTGCCGCCTGAATCATCAACAGGCCGCACGCCACGGTCAAGGCAATCGCGATCAGTGGTGACAGGATAGCCGCCTTCGTGGACGGGGCCGCGCGTTTTTCTAACCGGATCATTGCTCGGGCCTTACGGGATGAAAGGACTCGGGCGGTGTCCATTGCACCGAAGTCGTGCCCCGGGTCGAAAGGCGTGTCGGTGCCTGAGGGGGCGGCGGTTTCGGCGGTGCAGGCGTGCTTGGCGGTGCGGAGGCAGTCTCGGTCTCCACCGTCCTGACCGGCTCGGACAGAACCGCCGATGCGCTCGCGGGCGGCACGCTTGCTGCATCGTTGGAGGCAACCAGCTTCGGCTGCGGGCGCGGTTCCGGCGTGTTATCGACCATCTCGAGGTCGGCAATGTCACTGCCAGACATCAGCAAGCCGATCCGTTCCGGCGTCAGGGCGTCGATGGCGAAAGTCTCAGACAATTCCCCCCGGTGCAGCACGGCCACGCGGTCGGCGATCTGGAAAATCTCCTCCAGATCTTGCGAGATGACGACAACCGCCGCACCCTTTTCGGTCATGCGCATCAGCTCGTTGCGGATGAAACTCGCCGCCCCGGCATCGACGCCCCAGGTCGGCTGAGCGACGACGAAAACCTCCGGTTCGCGATCGATTTCGCGGCCCATAACGAATTTTTGCAGGTTGCCGCCGGAGAGGGTCGCGGCCTTCGGATCGCCAGCCCCGGCGCGCACGTCGAACGCCTCGCGGATTTTTGCGGCCCGCGCTTTCAGCGACGTCTCGCCGCCGCGCAGCCCATGGCGCGTAATGCGCAGGTTTTCGGATAACGGAAAGTCGCCGACCGCCGCGTGGCCCAACCTCTGCTCGGGGGCAAAGGCGATACCGAGCCGTCGGCGCCGCGTCGGACCCATGGCACCGATAGGTTTGTCCGAGAGGGTGATGCTCTTGGCACGCCGCGCGGGTATCTCGCCACTGAGCGCCGAAAACAGTGCCTCCTGGCCTTCGCCCGCCACCCCGGCAATCGCCAGAATTTCGCCGCGCCGGGCGTTGAAGCTGATCTTTTTGAGCGACGTTCCCTCGGGCACGCTGATCGACAGATTATCGACCTTGAGCCGTGCCGCGCCGACATAGGAACCGGTGCGCCGGATCGGGTCGGCGGTCTTGCCGATCATCATCTCCGCAATCTGTGACAGGGGCGTGGTCTTGGGGTCGCAGGTCGCGACCACCGCGCCCTGACGCAGGATCGTCGCCCGATCGCATAATTGGCGAATTTCCGGCAGACGGTGCGAGATGTAGATCAGCGCCATGCCATCGGCGGCCAGCGCATCCAGCGTTTCGAACAGGCGATCTGCCTCTTGCGGGGTCAGCACCGATGTCGGTTCGTCGAGGATCAGCAGCTTTGGCGTCTGGATCAGGGCGCGGACGATCTCGACCCGTTGTTTCTCGCCCGCCGACAGCGCCTCGACCCGCCGAGACAGGCGAAGGGTCAGACCATATTTGTCGGAAAGTTCCGCCGCTTTCTTGCCAATGGCACGTTTCGATAGTTTCGGCAGGGCAAGGGCGAGGTTTTCGCCCACGGTCAGCGCTTCGAATGTCGAGAAATGCTGAAACACCATGCCGATGCCAAGCTGTCTTGCCACGGCAGGCGAAGAAATGCTGACCGGCTTGCCGCGCCAGAGGAATTCGCCACGATCCGGGCGAAGAACGCCATCTATCATCTTGACGAAGGTAGATTTTCCCGCGCCATTTTCGCCAAGCAGGGCAAGTTTCTCGCCCATGGCGACATCGAGAGAAATATCACGGTTGGCGTGAACGTCGCCAAAGGATTTGGCAATGGAGCGCGCTTCGAAAAGTACGGAGCGCGGGGGCGTCGCGTTGCCCGAAGTCATCGCCCTTCATCCCGCACCAATGCAAACGCCCCCGGCTGCCAAAGAGCAATGGATGGCCCGATGCACCGTGCGCTGTCAATGGCGAGGGGGTGGCGGCGGGTTAGAGCGTTTCAGGCTTACGTCGAGACATGTGCATCGAAAGGCGCGTTCGAGCCGCAGGTAAGAGGCAGCGGCTTTCGTTTCCGAATAAACCGATACGTCTCTAGAAGTCGCGGATCGGAGTCTTGGCGCGGCTGACAAAAGGTTTGCGCGAGGGCCTTGCGGGCTGTTGATCGTGCTTGCCGGTCAGGGCGGTGTGTTCCGCGAGCGCCGTCGGCGATGGCGCCATGTCTTCGCCAATCACGTCGTCATGATTGTCAGCGGCTCGTCGTCCAAAAAGTTGTTTCAGTATGTCTGCCATCGTCGCCCCCGCGTTCGCTCCACCGTGAATTAAGGCAGTTCTTGCGATTTCCAAGCCAAATTATCTTATTTGTGAAGTGTGACGATTCTACCAATCGTTTATGACGAAGCTAATAAATCGCCTGTCAGCCCTCCCGCTTAAATTTTAACCTATCTGCTTAAAAAATAGGCTAAATGTCGCGCACTCAATTGTTAAGTTGCTGATTTTTATAAGGTAAAAAATTGGCACACCGTTTGCTGTGTGAAGAAACGGTTAATGCCTGCATCAGCGGGCGTCAGTTGTGATCGGGATTTGCACACAATGAAAAAGATCGAAGCGATCATCAAACCTTTTAAGCTGGACGACGTGAAGGAAAGCCTTCAGGAGCTTGGCGTCCAGGGTTTGACCGTGACCGAGGCCAAGGGCTTTGGTCGTCAGAAAGGTCATACCGAACTCTACCGCGGGGCCGAATACGTTGTCGATTTCCTGCCCAAGGTGAAGATCGAGGTTATCATCGCCGATGATCTCGTTGCCTCCGCCGTCGCCGCGATCAGCGGTGCCGCAAAAACGGGCAAGATCGGTGACGGCAAGATTTTCGTCTCGCCAATCGAACAGGCCGTTCGCATCCGTACCGGCGAAATCGGCTCCGAAGCCCTGTAAGCCACACTATTCAACCGATTGAGAGGGACTCTCCATATGAGCGACGCAGCGTCTATCTGTAAGATGATCAAGGACGAGGGTATCGAATATGTCGATATCCGCTTCACCGACCCGCGCGGCAAGATGCAGCACGTGACGGCAATTTCCGACATCATCGACGAGGACTGGTTCGAAGAAGGCTGGATGTTCGATGGGTCGTCCATCGCCGGCTGGAAAAGCATCGAAGCCTCGGACATGAAGCTGATGCCCGATGCGGGCAGCGCCTATGTCGACCCGTTCTACGCGCAAAAGACCTTGGCCGTCTTTGCTGACGTGGTCGAACCGGATACCGGCGAAGCCTATGACCGTGACCCGCGCGGCACCGCCAAGAAGGCCGAGGCCTATCTGAAATCGAGCGGTATCGGCGACAACTCGTTCTGGGGACCGGAAGCCGAATTCTTCCTGTTCGACGATGTGCGTTTCGACGTCGAGATGAACAAGGTTTCCTACGAAGTCGATGCGGTCGACAGCCCGTGGAACAGCGGCACCAACTTCGAAATGGGCAATATGGGCCACCGCCCGGGCGTTAAGGGCGGGTACTTCCCGGTCAACCCGACCGACTCGGCCCAGGATATCCGCTCCGAAATGCTCTCCACGATGAAGCAGATCGGCATGAAGGTGGACAAGCACCACCACGAAGTCGCGGCGTCGCAGCACGAGCTCGGCATGATCTTCGGCGGTCTGGTCGAGCAGGCCGATAACCTGCAAAAGTACAAGTACGTCATCCACAATGTCGCCGCTGCCTATGGCAAGTCCGCGACGTTCATGCCAAAGCCCATCGCGGGCGATAACGGCACCGGGATGCACGTCAACATGTCGATCTGGAAGGACGGCAAGCCGCTTTTCGCTGGCAACGGCTATGCCGATCTGAGCGACGAAGCGATCTTCTTCATCGGCGGCGTTTTGAAACACGCCAAGGCCCTGAACGCCTTCACCAACCCGTCAACGAACTCGTATAAACGTCTGATTCCAGGCTTTGAAGCCCCGGTTCTGCGCGCCTATTCGGCTCGTAACCGCTCGGGTTGCGTCCGTATCCCGTGGACTGAGTCGCCTAAGGCAAAGCGCGTCGAGGCTCGCTTCCCCGATCCGGCGGCAAACCCCTATCTTTGCTTCGCGGCGCTGCTGATGGCTGGTCTCGACGGTATCGAGAACAAGATTCATCCGGGCGATCCGTCCGAGAAAGATCTCTACGATCTGCCGCCCGAAGAACTGGCCGGTATCCCCACCGTTTGTGGCTCGCTGCGTGAGGCCCTCGAAAGCTTGACCGCAGACCATGACTTCCTGACCAAAGGCGGTGTGTTCTCGAAGGATCAGATCGAGGGCTACGTCAATCTCAAGTGGGAAGAAGTGTACCGCTTCGAACACACGCCGCACCCGGTCGAGTTCGAAATGTACTATAGCTGCTGATTTCAGCGCACTGATAATACTAAGAAAGTCGCCCTCCCAAGGGCGGCTTTTTTTATGCCCGATGGTTGCTCAGACCAAACGAGATTGCGCCACTGCTGCCTTCACAAACCCTTCGAACAGGGGATGCGCGTCGAAGGGTTTGGATTTCAGTTCCGGGTGGAATTGCACGCCGATGAACCACGGATGATCGTCGATCTCGACAATCTCCGGCAGTTTGCCATCCGGCGACAGGCCCGAGAAGGTCAGGCCGCATTGCTCCAACTGCTGCTTGTAGGAAATATCGACCTCATAACGGTGGCGATGGCGTTCGCTGATCGTCGGAGTGCCATAGATTTCCTCGACTTGCGAGCCGGCCTTCAACGTCGCGTCATAAGCACCGAGGCGCATGGTGCCGCCCTTGTCGTCATCGGCGGTGCGCTTGATCGTACGGTTGCCCTCGGTCCATTCCTTCATGTGATAAACGATGTGATCGAAGCGTTTTTCGCCCTTTTCGGTGTCGAATTCCTCTGACCCAGCGTTGTTTATGCCGCATAAATTGCGGGCTGCCTCGATGACAGCCATCTGCATCCCGAGGCAAATGCCCAGATAAGGAATTTTCCGCTCCCGCGCGAACTGAGCGGCCTTCATCTTGCCTTCGGTGCCGCGCTCGCCAAAACCGCCGGGGACGAGAATCGCGTGATAGCCGTCGAGTTTCGAGGCGGCGTCGGAGGTGGCAAAAACCTCGGCATCCAGCCACTCGGCGCGCACCTTCACGCGGTTGGCAATGCCGCCATGGGTCAGGGCCTCGCGAATGGATTTATAGGCATCGTCGAGTTGGGTGTACTTGCCGACGACGGCCACCCGCACCTCGCCCTCGGGATTCTCGATCCGGTCGAACACATCGCGCCAGACGCGCAGGTCCGGGCGCGGGGCCGGGGCAATCTGAAAGGCGTCGAGCACCGCCTGATCCAGTCCAACCCCATGAAATGCCAGCGGCGCCTCGTAGATCGACGCGAGGTCATAGGCCGGGATCACCGCTTCTTTGCGGACGTTACAGAACAGCGCAATCTTGTCGCGCTCGCCCTCGGGAATCGGGTGTTCGGCGCGGCAGACGAGGACATCGGGCGCGATACCGATGGCGCGCAGTTCCTTCACCGAGTGCTGGGTCGGTTTGGTCTTCAGCTCACCCGACGCGGCAAGATACGGAATCAGGGTCAGGTGCATGAAAATGCACTCGCCGCGCGGCTTATCCTGACTGAACTGGCGGATCGCCTCGAAGAACGGCAGCGCCTCGATATCGCCGACGGTGCCGCCAATCTCGCACAGCATGAAATCGACATCATCTTCATCAATGCGGATGAAGTCTTTGATTTCGTTGGTAACGTGCGGAATGACCTGAATGGTCTTGCCGAGATAATCCCCGCGGCGCTCCTTATCCAGCACGTTCTGATAGACCCGGCCCGACGAGATCGAGTCGGTCTTGCGCGCGGCCACGCCGGTAAAACGCTCATAGTGCCCGAGGTCGAGGTCGGTCTCTGCCCCGTCATCGGTGACGAACACCTCGCCATGTTCGAACGGGCTCATCGTGCCGGGGTCCACGTTGAGATACGGGTCCAGCTTGCGCAGTCGCACGCTATAGCCCCGCGCCTGCAACAGCGCGCCCAGCGCGGCACTGGTCAGGCCCTTACCGAGGGATGAGACCACCCCGCCGGTGATGAAAACAAAACGTGCCATGCTCGCTGTAACCCCGTGTTTGGTGCGCTCGTTGAGAAGGCGGCGCGCCGATGCCCACGGGAGGTCAGCCCTAAAGGATTCGCTGCGCGCCGTCCAGCATTGCCCATTCGCAAAATCTGGCACCGCCCCGCATTTGTACTAACTGCGGTGTCGAGGAGAAACGGCATGAAGATTTGCATATTCGGCGCCGATGGCGGCACGGGCTCGGAATTGGTGAAACAGGCGCTTGATCGCGGCTGGTCGATTGTGGCGTCGTCCAAGGGCAGGCCAAAGTCGATGCCGGTCAGTGATCGCCTGAGTTTTCGCGAGGCTGATGTGCTGGGCGGCGGTGGGCTGGAGCGCATCGTCGAGGGGTGTGACGCGGTATGTTCGGCGCTGGGCGTGCCGAATGATCCGTTGACGCTCGCCAACCCGCCGCCGATCTATACCGAGGGCACGAAGGCCATCGTTCAGGGGATGAAGGCGTGTGACATCGCGCGGCTGGTCGTCGTGTCGGCCTCGTTCGTTGAGGAGAAGAACCGCGGGCCGCTTTATTTCAAACTCCCGGCAATGGCGGCGCTCAGCAAGGTCTTCGACCAGATGGGCCGTATGGAGGACATGCTGCGCGGGACCGAGGGAATCGACTGGACGGCGGTACGCCCCGGCTGGCTGATGGCGGGCGAGCGCACCGACGATTACGTGGTTCAGCCGGATGTTATCCCCGAGGGCCTTATCCGCACGCGGCGCGCCGATGTGGCGACGCTGATGCTCGATTGCATCGAAAACGGCGACTGGGTCGGTCAGACCCCCGCCATTGCGCGCAAAGAACCGGACGAGGCAACCTCGCCCGCCGCCGTCGCGCGGGAGATGATGGGCTAGCGTGATCTGACGGTTCGGCCTTGACCCGCGCCGCAAAACCCTCTTGAGAAGCGGCTGTTGCTTTGGCTTTCGGGATAGGTGCGATGCGGATCGGTGTGACCGGCGCGAACGGGATGGTCGGTAAGGCCCTGCGCGGCTTGCTTGATGCCGATACGTCGGTCGAGGAACGCTACATCGTGCGCGGAACCCCGCGCCTGCCGGGCGATGTGAAGGGGCCGGACCTCGGCACGGGCACTGCGGAAGATTGGCGCGAAGCGGTTGCGGGCCTCGATGTGGTGATGCATCTCGCCGCCGGTCTGCCCTGGACGGTGGCCGACCCCGCCGAGTTACGCCGGATCAATGTCGAGGGCACCCGCGCGCTCGCCGAGGCTGCGATTGCGGCGGGGGTCGGGCGGTTCGTCTATGTGTCGACCCTCGGTGTCCATGGCGTCACCTCGGGCGATACGCCCTTTACGCCGGACAGCGCGATCCGTCCGTCCGGCGCCTACGCCGAGACGAAATATGAGGCCGAGCAGGTGTTACAGGCTTTGTGTGCCGATGCGACGATGCAGCTCGTGATCCTGCGCCCGCCCATCGTCTATGGCCCCGGCGTCGCGGGCAAAGTGGGCGCACTCGCGGACCGTATTGCGAAGGGCGCACGGTTGCCGCTGGGCAAGATCGACACGAACTGCCGCCAGATGATCAGCGCCGCGAACCTCGCCGATGCACTGGTTATGGCAGCGCGCCACCCGGATGCACCGGGCGCGCCGTTGCTGACGGTGGATGCCGAGGGCGTCTCGACCCATGCCTTTCTGTCGATGCTCGCCAAGGTGGCGGGCAAACCCCTGCGCCTGATGCCGGTTCCTTCCGTCCTCTTTCGCGTGCTGCGGCCCCTGCCGGTCATCGGCGGCCTTGCCGAGCGTCTGATTGGCAATGTCGAGGTCAACGATCCGCGCCTGACCCAGACCCTTGGCTGGACGCCGCCGCATACGTTGCAGGATGGCGTGGCGGATATCGTGCAAGGGCGGGGGGCATGATGCGCCGGGTTCTCAATATTGCGGTCGCGGGCGTCGGCCTTGTGGTTTCCGCCCCGATCATCGCGCTTATGGCCATCGCCATTCGTGCAGAAACGCCGGGAAACCCGATGTTCTGCCAGAAACGCGTCGGCAAGGATGAGCGGGTCTTCACCTGTTACAAGCTGCGCACGATGTTCGCGGGCACCCCCGATGCCGCCAGCCACCTGACCAGCGTGGCGCAAGTGACGAGGGCCGGAAACTTCCTGCGCAAGACGAAGCTGGATGAGCTGCCGCAACTCTGGAATGTGCTCGTCGGTGATATGGACATCGTCGGCCCGCGCCCCTGCCTGCCGGTACAACAAGAGCTGATCGAGGCGCGGCGTGCGAAGGGCGTTTTTGACGTCCGCCCCGGCATTACCGGGCTGGCACAGGTACAGGGCGTCGATATGTCGGAGCCGGAGCGCCTCGCGAAACTCGACCGCCAATATATCGACGAGGCATCGTTCGGCACCGACCTCGCGATCTGTTGGGCGACGGTGCGCGGGTCCGGCTATGGCGACCGTACGGCGTAGGCAAATCCACCGATGTTGACTTTCCCCGGCGACTGCGTTGTTAAGCGCCGGTCTTCCCCAGCTAAAAGAGTCTCATCGTGAAACAAGTCCTGCTTTCCGCCGGTGGTGATATTCAGGTTTACGACGTGCCTGTGCCCCAGCGTTTCAGCGATGCGGCCCTCGTGCGCAATGCCTTTTCGATCATCAGCAGCGGAACCGAGGGCAGCGCCGTCACCAAGCATAGCGGCGCGCGGGGCCTCTATGAAAAGGCGACCGCTTCGCAGGCGCGGGTCGAGCAGGTCTGGAATATGGCCAAGACCGGCGGGGTTCTGAAAACCTACGCCGCTGTGAAATCGAAACTGAAAGAATACGCGCCGATTGGTTATTCCAGCGCCGGTGTCGTGGTCGAGACCGACACGCCGCAATTTCCGTTTCAGCCGGGAACGCGGGTCGCGTGTATGGGCGCGGGGCTCGCCAACCACGCTGAATATGCCGCGATTCCGCGCAATCTAATGGCAAAAGTGCCCGATGGCGTGGCACTGGAAGAGGCCGCCTTTGCGGCAATCGCCTGTATCGCAATGCAGGGAATACGGCGGCTCGACCTGTCACCGGGCGAGAGCATTGGCGTGATCGGTCTCGGCCTGATCGGCCAGATCACGGTGCGCTTGCTCGCGGCGATGGGCTACAGCGCCTTTGCCGCTGATCTCGACCCGTCGCGGGTGGCCGATGCAACCGAAGTCTCCGGCGTACGCGGCTGGGTCATCGGTCAGGATGACGGCCAGACCGTCGCGATGGAGGCAACCGGCGGCGTGGGCCTCGACGGCGTGATTATCTGCGCGGCGACCGAGAGCGATGCGCCGGTCAATTCCGCCTTCGACCTCCTGCGCCCCCGCGGGCGTGTGTCGATTGTCGGCGACGTTGGCCTCGGCCTCGAACGGGCGAAGATGTACCGCAAGGAGCTGGAGCTGCGCCTGTCCTGCTCCTACGGCCCCGGTCGCTATGATGACGCCTACGAGATGCGCGGACAGGATTATCCGATTGCCCATGCGCGTTGGACCGAGGGACGTAACCTCGCGTTTTTCCTCGATTTGCTCGGTAGCGGTCGCCTATCCCTCGCCTCGCTGGTGACGAAGACCTTTCCCATCGACGATGCCAAGGCGGCCTATGCGTCGGTTAAAGAGGGCGGCGTTTACGGCGTGGCACTCGACTACAAACTACCCGAGACGCCGACGGCCCCCGATGCCGCCTCGCGCACCATTCGCCGGAAGGATAGCCGGATCAAGGGGGCCAACGACCGTGTCGGCCTCGGCATCATCGGCGTCGGCAGCTTCGCTCGCGGGATGCACCTGCCCAATGCGCAGAAGCTCGACAGCCTCTTTGACATCAGCGGCATGGCCAGTCGCGGCGGGGCCACGGCGGCGGCGGCGGCGGAGCGCTATGATGCCGAGGTCGCAACGACCGACTATCGCGTATTGCTGGACGATGATGGCATCGACGCCGTTCTGATCGGCACCCGCCATGCCGCCCATGCCCAAGCCATCCTCGCGGCGCTGGATGCGGGCAAGCATGTCTATGTCGAAAAGCCGATGACCACGACAATCGAAGACGGCGAGGCGGTGCTTGCCAAGGCCGAGGAGACCGGCCTGATCGTCCGTGTCGGATTCAACCGCCGCTTTGCCCCAATGCTGCGCGACCTGCGCGATGGCATCGGCGGGAGCGGTGTTCGGGCGCTGTCGATGCGGGTCGATATTGGCCCGGTCGGCGATGACTGGAGCAATACGGCGGAAGAGGGCGGGCGTTTCCTCGGCGAGGCCACGCACTTCCTCGATTTCGCCAACTGGTTCATGGGCGGCGAGCCAGTCTCGATGGCCGGAGCCTTTGCCGATGCCGCCGATCTGACCAACCCCAACGGCGCGGTGACGCTTGGGTATGGGGATGGCTGCATGGCTCAGTTGATCTATACCTCGCTCGGGTCCGGCAAGATGGGCAAGGAGCATTTCGATGCCTTCGGCAGTGGCCGCACGGGCCGGGTCGATGACTACACCGCCCTGACCCTGAGCAGTCGCAAGCGCGCCTCTCGCAATGGCGCAGGCGACAAAGGCCAGCTGGAAGCCCTGCGCGAGTTCGGCGAGGCGGTTCGCGGCAATCCTCGCGATGGCGCGGATGCGCGGGCCGGTCTGGCGGCAACGCGCATGGCCGTGCGAGCGCGCGAAATCGCGCTTGGGTCCGGCGACGATGCGGACAGTGCCATTCAAGGCTGAGTGTGATTTACTGACGGTACAACGCGGGGCAGGGAAGGATCCGGCAAATGTTTGATTTTTGGCTCGTTTTCATCACCTTCGTCGTGCCTGGCCTGTTCTTTTCGATCATCTTCTTCAAGATTCACGAATTCAAGCTGGCCGTCGTCGATATGATGGTGTGGGCGCATGTCTTCATCATTCTGGTGCCCTCCATCGTGTTTCTCGTGGTCGAGGATCGCGAGAACGCATTTCGGTTCTATCTCGCCGCTGCGATGGGCACTTTGCTGTTGCCGCTCGGCGCGCTGATTGGCCAGTTGCTATTCCCGCTGACCGAGCAAAAGCGCCTCGAGTTCCGCTATGCGCCGGTAAAAACGAACCCGCTGACGGATGCGAACACCTTGCGGGTCATGGCCGTCCTGCTCGCCATTTGTACGGTCAGCGTGTTGTTGCTGGCGGTTTCGACCAGTCAATATCCGCTCAAGGCGCTTTTCTCCGGCAGTGATGTGTTGCTGGTCAAATCCCTGCGCCGGGAAACAGGCGAATCGTCCTCATTCATCAACGACCTGACGCTGTGGACCCTCGCGCCGGTCTTGTTCGTCACCGCAATACTCTACTGGCGAAATGCGAAGACCTTGTCGACAAAGGTGTTTTTGCTGGCCTGTATGATCGTTCCGTTCCTCAACAATTCGTATTCTGGCCGCAAAACGCCGGTTGCGACCATGTTTCTGCTCGGCCTGATCGCCACGTTCATCGCCTCGCAGAGAAAGCCGCAACTGCTGCGTTTTTCCATGCGGAAGATGAGGTTGTTCATCTTCTTCGGGATCGTGATCATCGGGTATCCGTTGAGCGTCTTTATGTTTTTGCCGGCGGGCACGACCTATGATTTTTGGGAGCTTATGCGCGTCGGTATCTTCGACCGTATTTTCCTGAAACCTGCCGACAATACCTACGCGGCGTTTCTGTTGTTTCCCGAAACGTACGAATTCACCCGCTTCTTCGACATCGGAAAGATCGCCGCGCTGCTGGGCGCAGAAACGCTGCATGTGTCGAGCATGATTTCATTTTCCTACCACGGCACGACGGAGAACTCCCCGCCCGTCTCCGTGGGCGTGGCCTATTATCAGCATAGCTGGCCGGGGGTCGTGATCATCTCGCTGTTGGTGGGGATGGTGCTGAAGATCAGCGAAAATATCTTCGTGTCCAGCGTCGACAAAACGCCGTTCAGCATTGCTCTCTATGCCCTGCTGGTAAACGGTGCCATCCGCATTTCGTGGGGCGAATACCACTCGGTCTTCATGACCGAGGCGCTGGTGCCGGTATTCGTGATGATTGCGATCATTACCTATACCCAAAGACCGGCGGTTATGGTGCCGCGCCTTTACAGGCAGCAGAATGTCTAGGCATTTTGACAGCCTGGCGCGGGGGGCCATCGTCACCCTCGTCGGGATTGTCGCCAGCAAGTTCTTTCTGATCATTTTCGAATTCGCCCTGGTCTTTGCCCTCGGGGCGGCAGGGTTCGGCAACTACATGATCTGCGTCGCCCTGATTGCAGTGGTGGCGACGATCTGCCAGTTCGGCATCGACTATGCCGCGTTGCAGTACATGGTGATCGCCAACGAGCGCGATGACCCCGGGGAGGCGGCACGGTGTGCACGCATCGGCGTCCTCGTGCCGACCTTGGCGGCAATCCTGATTGCTCTGGGATTTTATACGTTCTCGGACTTCATCGCGCTTGAGGTCTTTCGCAAGCCTGAACTGGTGGCGCTGTTCCCTGTTGCGTGTCTGGTCATCCCCCTGCTCGCCTTCAGCCGGTCGGCCAACGCGGTTCTGCGCGCGATGCGGCGGATGAGCGATGCGGTGATCGTGTTCGACGGGCTGCGCAATTTCATCCTCGTCGCCAGCCTGCCCTTGATGATGATCGGCGCGGTGACACCGTTGGAGGCGCTGTGGGCGCAGGTCGCGGCGAATGCGGCGGCGGTTGTCTTTGCACTCTATCGCTTGAAGGATCACCTGCGCGCCACGCTCGGGTCGTTCTTTGACCGCCGGGTCTTCGGCGAGATGTTCGGCTTCGCCAAGCCGCTGATCCTGTGGAGCGTGGTGCAGAACGCCTCGCGAGAGCTGGCGATCATCATTGCCGGGATCACCCTCGTCGATGCGGAGGTCGGCATCTTCGCCCTCGCCATGCGTTTCGTGCTGGTTCTGAACATGACCCAGAACGCGGTGAATGCCGCCGCCCCGGCTGAGTTCGCCTCGCTATGGTCGGCGCGCAATGTCGAGCAGATGGGGTATCTCTATCAGCGCACGGCGCGCGGTCTCATCGTGGTGTCGAGCGTACTGGCGCTGCCGATGCTGGTCGCTCCCCAGGCGCTGTTTTCGATCTTTGGCGATCTATACATTCCCTACGCATGGATCTTGTGGCCGCTGTTGGCAGACAAGCTGCTCACCGTGGGCAGCGGCCCCGCCGGGTCTGTCCTGATTGCCGGGGATCGTCGCCCGGTTCTGGTCATGGTGGCCTGCATCAGGCTGGCGCTGCATATCGTCGTGACACTGCCCCTCGCGCTCGCCTTTGGGCTGGCTGGACTGGTTGCGGGGGCGGCCCTGCGCGGGTTTTTGACCTTGGTCTACACGCAATATGTCCTCAAGCGGCATTTCGGTTTTCAGGCTTTTACCCGCAAGATGTTCGTGGTGATCGCCGATATGGTGGTCGCGGTCATCGTTGGCGTTCTGCTGATGAACGGATCGGCTGACCTGCTGCGATTTGCCGGTGTCGCGCTGTTATCCGCAGCGGTCTTTGCCGGGCTGCTCTGGTTCACGGCGCGCGAGACCCTGCTCGAAATCATCGGCCCCCTGCGCGCAAGGCTTGCGCGCCGCTTCGGGCGTCGGCAAGGCTAGTCCGAGCGGTCGATCTCAACACCGCTCAGGCAAGGGCGGGCGCGCGATGAGCAATGTGCAGGCAGAGGGTAAACAACGCCGGGGCGGGCGCGGGGCACGCCGCACCCTGCGGACAGAGACGCGCGAGGCGATGCTGCCCGGCCTGACGCGCGGCCTGCCGCTGGTAGAGCCGATGTCGCCGGAGCAGGTCGAGCGCATCGACGGGGCCTCGATGGATATTCTGGAAAATGTCGGCGTCGTCTTTCGCGACCCCCAGGCAATCCGCGACTGGCGCGAGGCCGGGGCGACGATCCGCGATGGCGACCGCGTGCATCTCGACCGCGGGTTGATCCGGGCGTTGATTGCCTCGATCCCGTCCGAGATCACGCTGCACGCCCGCGACCCGGCAAAGACCGTGCGCCTCGGCGGCCCTCATTCGATCTTTGTGCCGATGACCGGCGCGCCGTACCTGCGCGATCTGGATGACGTGCGCCGCGCGCCGACCCTCGACGATCTGGCGATGTTTCACAAGCTGGCCCATGTCAGCCCGGCCATGCACTCCTCGGCGCACCACATCGTCGAACCCATGGACCACGCGATCAGCCACCGCCATCTGCGCATCACCTGGTCCTCGATCAAATATTCCGACAAGACCTTTATGGGCATGACGACCAGTCCGAAGAATGCCGAAGACGTTCTCGACATGGCGGCCATCGTGTTCGGCGCTGAGTTCCTCGAGCAAAACTCGGTCATCGTCGGCAACTGTAACGGCAACTCGCCGCTGGTCTGGGATGAGGTGATGCTGGGCGCGATGCGTGCGTTCAACCGGCGAAACCAGCCGGTCCTATGCAGTCCTTTTGTCCTTGGCGGCGCCAATACCCCGGCATCGACGGCGGCGAGTGTTGCCCAACTGAACGCCGAGGCGCTGTCGGCCCTCGCCTATACCCAGGTCGTGCGCAAGGGCTGTCCGGCGATCTATGGCCACTACCTGTCGACGGTCAGCATGGCTTCGGGCGCGCCCATGGCTGGAACGCCAGAGATCAGCTTGATGAACTTCATGATCGGGCAGATGGCGCGGTTCTACGGCGTGCCGTGGCGCACCTC
Organism: uncultured Neomegalonema sp.; assembly: GCA_937958625.1. Taxonomy (GTDB): domain Bacteria; phylum Pseudomonadota; class Alphaproteobacteria; order Rhodobacterales; family Rhodobacteraceae; genus JAHDDY01. Next base: position 4,680 of record CALGNO010000001.1, on the reverse strand, counting down.
GAATACCCTAGGCGGCGCAAAGACGCTGGATGCCCAGGCGGGCTACGAGAGCGCGACGACGCTGATGGCGGTGCTGATGGCGGGGGCGAATTATATCTGGCACTCCGCGGGCTGGAACGAGGCCGGGATGCACTGTTCGGTCGCGAAGTTCATGCTGGATGCCGAACACTGCGCGATGGGCTATCGCATGGCCCAGGGCATCGACTGGTCCGATTTCGACGCGGCGCTGGCGGCGGTGCCCGATGTCGGGCCTGGTGGCCATTACCTCGGCCATCCCCATACTCTCGAAAAGTTCCAAAGCGCGTTTTTCATGCCCAAACTCTTCGACAACAATGCCATCGAGCAATGGGTCGCCGACGGATCCAAAGACGCCACCACCCGAGCGCTGGAGGCGGCACGGGCCACTCTTGCGACCTATGAAGAACCACCCCTCGACAGCGCGATTGCCGATGAATTACAGGATTATATCGCCCGCCGGGAAAGCGAAATCCCCGCCGAGGATGCGCTGAACGACACGTTCTGAGCAGAGGGCAGCGCGGCCCTCAAAACGAACGCCACACCGAAATAAACACGCCTTGTTCGCGCAGGACATTCCGCCCAAAGCCGGTGACTATCGCGCCGGTTTGCAGCGATAGTCGCTCGCTCAGGCGATAAACCGAGCTGCTGACCAGCTTATGCTCCTGCGTTTCGGTGAAGGGCGCGCGGGCGTCGCCCACCGATAGCGTATTGAAGCTTTGCACCATCACGAGCGACCGCTCGGTTATGTTCAGCCCGATGGTGAGATCGGCGATGATTTCGTCGGCGGGTTCCTGCAACCGGTGCCGATAGCCGACCTGTGCATCGACGAAGCCGTGCAGGTTGAACAGCTCATAGCCGAGGCCGAGCAGAAACCGCCCCTCGACTTCCCATTCCGTATCGCTACCGTTTAAGGCGACCAGTGAATCAGTTTGGCCCGGCGCACTGACCGCCCCGCCAACGGAGGCGACAGCGGTGTCGTTTTTCCAGACACGGGCCCGCCCGCCAAAAGCCACGCGGCTTAGCCCATCCGTCTGTTCATCGCCCTGGGACTTGCGACGCAGTTGCGGTTCCAGCACCAGTGTTACGGCATCCGTCAGGCCATATTCGAAATACCCACGCAGTTCGAATTTTTCGAATGGCTCGGTGGACCGAAGCGAACCGGTCTCGTCGAAGGCATCGGCTGCGAATGAATATTGAAGCGTGGCGATGCCCTGCGCATCGCCCTCGGGCAGGGTCCACGCGCCGCAATCCGCCTCCTGACTGAAAAGGACGCCCGCGAAAATTCCTGCCAAAATCAATCTCATTGCTCAACGCTACTTAATTGAAATTGCAATAATCAGTTATATCTATCTGTAATTGAATTATTTATCGTAAGTGTTGCCCCTGCGATGCACGCGCTTTGCAACCCTGCAATCCGGTGCGCAGGGCGGATGAAAGCCGTATCGCGACGCCGCCTAGATGCACAGATAAAGTGATACGCTGTCCGCCCGCCACAGAACGACAAACGAATGAAATTGCGGGCTTGCAATGAACTCCCGGCAAGGCTATCAAGCGGCCTCGGATGCGCTGGTAGCTCAGTTGGATAGAGTACTTGACTACGAATCAAGGGGTCGGGGGTTCGAATCCTCCCCAGCGCGCCATATATTTTTTTAACATTCTGATTATAAACGATTTTTTGAACCAAGATCGCTCTTGGACCACCCCATAGCCCACCCTTCGAGCGCGAACCATCAAGAAGTGATCTGATACAAAAACGGGCGGCATGAAATGCAGCCCGTTCGGTACGCTTTGGTTGTGAAAGCGCGGCTAGGTTTCTCCACTGCCGCCATCCTCGTTTTCGACGCGGTGCGCATCGATCCAGCCCCGCAGATCGCCAACCCGATATCGAACGGTGCGACCGAAGCGAACGATAGGCGGTCGTTCATTCCCCATCGCCGCGATTTCGAGGTAGCGCTTTGTCGGGAAGCCAAACACCTCTTCGACTTCCGCTCGGGTAAGCAGCCGCTCGCTGGAAATCTCGTCACTAGGGTTTGCGGTAGAAAGTGTCTCCATCGATTTCAGTCCTTCCTTACTTGTATAATTAGAATGAGTGCAGCAGATGCACGACACCGCCTGTCGCTATGGCGGCCAGCCAGAGCTTGAGCTTGTTGATCGTCGCGGCCTTGCTGCGCTGTTCCTCGGCCAACTCGGCGATGACCACCTTGCTGATCTGATCGAGCGCAAGGCCTACGATCTCCTGAGAGAACTGCAGCGAATCGTTCCTGACATCCTCGAGGACATGACGAACGTCCTTATAGGTCAGGAGGTTCTCGTCGGCGCGCTTGGCCCGTTCTTCCGCGATGATCCGGTTTATCACCGCCTGAGCGAAGACCATCGTGACGAGAATCGGATCGTCCTTGTCGATCCGCAGATCGTGCGTCGCGGACAGCTCCCGGCGCAGCGCATCAATGTCGATGTCCGGGGCCATTACGCTGCTGCCTCTGAAGCCTTCTCTCGGGCGCTGGCTTGTGGGGCCATCACCGTCATCGCCTCGAACATCGCCTTGCGGATTTTGAACAGACGCGACCGCTGCATGATCCGGAAGCTTGAATGAGGATCGGATGCTTCGGCCATCGAGAGGTTGGCTTTGAGCATAGCTGAGAAGTCGGCCGCCATCGTGTCGGACGACATCTTCGGAATTTCGATGACAGCGCCAACGCGATCCTGATTGGCGAGATAGGCACGCCATTCGGTGAACGGCTTGCCATCGCGCTCGACGATCTCCCAGAAGTGGTTGAGCCAGACGACGACCGAAGCCTCTTCGCCAAAACGCTCGGCGACATCGGTAAAATTCTGAGTCGTGAAGGTAACTGCCGCCCCACCCGTGATGATGGTGTGAAGGTAGACTTGAAAGCCGTGCGACTTGAAGAGATCGATAATGTCGTTTTCCTCAAGATAGGCGATCAATGCGAGGTAAGATGCGGCACCGCTATCGATCACGACCGAGCGCTCTGCGGCGAGGATATCTTCGATCATCGCGTCGAAACGCGATGAGTCGATCTTCTGATCCGCGTTAAGAAGCTCGACCTTGCGCGCATCGAAGGCTGGGACAGCGGCAAAGCTGGCGTTGACCGGATCGGCGTCAAAACACCGGGGCGGATCACCCTTGTCTTCGAGAAACTCGGCGACAAGCCGCGCCACGACGGATTTTCCGACGCCGCCCTTTCCGCTGAGGGTCAGATGAATGCCGCGCGGGAGCGGGCTCGACTGCGCATTGAGTTCGGCCATCGGTTTTGTCTCCTCTTTCAAAACAGGTCTTCAGGATTGGGCTCGGAAGTCGGGGCGACGGGGCGAGGCACGCCCGCGATTGCGTGGCGTGGCCCGCCCGGGCGCCTTGGGCTGGATGCTGGCTGGGGCTGATCTCTCCGGGAGAGCCACGCATCTGCCTTGGGACTCTCCGGGTTGCTCGCAGGTGCGGAGAGCGGCACATAGGGAGAGTTGGTTTCCAACCGGCGCATCCACTGCATGAAGGTGCGCAGCGCCATCGTGATCTCGCGCCGCTCGGAGAGGTCGGCATGGATTGCGCTGAACGTCTCTCCGGCCCGCAAGCGCCGGAGAGCTTCATCCGCGCAGCGCACCGCTTCAGCCCTGGCAGAATAGCGTTTCGGCGTTCCCATCTCAGGACTCCACCGTACCGCGAAAGGGAACGGCCACGATCAGACGCGACTTGCCTGGAAGACCGTTTCCGATTCCAGAACTGTCCCGACGGCGCGGCGCGCTATCGGAACGTTTGAGAATCCCTTTCGACCGGAACTTGTGCGGCACTGTTGGAAGGTTGAGCTCATCCCTCTCCATCCGGCCGACCCAGCGGATAAACGTTCGGCAAGCTACCGTCACACGCTTGCGGTTTCTCAGATTGTCAAAAATCGAGACGACGTGTTCGCCGCCACAACGGCGCCGAATGATCTCCTCAGCGTTTGCTACGACTTCGGCCCGTCCGGTTGCCCGGTTGCGTATTGCTCCAGCGCTGTTTTCGTTCGGCATCTTTATCTCCTCTTGTGTTGCCAATTTGTTCCTTATATCAATAATGGAACATAAAGCGAACTGTCAAGGAGTTTTGAATGCCACCGACAACCTTCCCTTACCGTCTCCGACGTGATCGCGGGCCCTTGCCCACGGCGACTGGTACAGCCATGATTCGGCAAGAATTCGCGCCTTTCCGCATGATTATGCACGAGTTCGCACGACCCCGTATGACATCGCGTGTTCCGGTCAGAAGTCGCGTGAACCGGACACAAATCGCGCAATGTCGCACGATCTCGCTTGTTCTCGCGCGAGCCCTTCAAAATTGCTCCGATCACAGCACTCAAAACGACGTTGGAGTGGTGTGGCGGGATAGGCCTTTCTGAGATGCAGAAACGGCGTGAAACAGGGCCGACGTCGGCCACCCGTAAGCATCGTCCCCCGTCCGGGGCGCAAGAGCTCGGCGACAGGATCGCCGCGAAGATCGTCTCGAAGATGATCCACATCCGCGTGTGGCCCATTGAGGAGGCGGCGATGCGCGCTGCGGCCGAATCGCGCGGGCTGTCTTTGGCGGTCTATCTGCGGCTCTGCGGCCTGCATATCGCAGGGGCACCGACCGGCGCGGAGTTCGATGCCCTCGGTCTGCCGGATGCGATACGC